>CBFGZZ010000001.1:0-85754 GCA_965653385.1 uncultured Streptomyces sp.
TATCGTCGGCGCCACCCGGCCGTCATGGTCCCGAGCCGCTCTCGGAAGCTCGTATGCACATCCACCACCAGATCGCGGCGGCGACCCGCATCGGCATGCTCACCCGCGAGCGTGACACCGTCTCCGCCTGCGCCCAGGCGCTGCGCGAACTCGCCCAGGCCCTGCCGCTCGACGTGGCGACCCTGCTCGCCATCGATCCGCTGAGCGGCGCCCACGTACAGGTCGCGGGGATCGGCTACACCGCCGAGACGTCCGAGTCGATGGCCGCCGAGTTCGTCACGACCCCGTGGTACCGCAGCGCCGTGCGGCAGGAGCTGCCGCCGTCGATCTGCGAGGAGACCATCCCCGAGGGCGAGTTCGTGGGAGTCTCCGTGCTCGCCGCCAACCGTGACCCCGACACCTTCACCGACCCACTGACGTACGACATCCACCGCCCGAACGTCCGCCGCAGCCTGGCGTTCTCCTTCGGCGAGCACGCCTGTCTCGGCCTCCACCTGGCACGCGTCCAGACCGCCATCGCCGTACGCGCCCTGCTGGAACGCCTTCCCGACCCCCAGATCATCGGCCATGACCAGCCCGACGGCTTCGCCTTCCGCAAGCCGGACAACCTGCGGATCTCCTGGCGCGTCCGACCTTGTGACCGCCGAGCGTCGAGGAGACGGCGGACATGTGTCCTGTCCAGGGCATCATCATCGACGGCTGATCCTGGGCGGGCGGGTATCCCGCCGGAACAGGCCGCCGTAGCCGGCGTTCTCGGGTTCCCCGGTGTTCGGCGATCCCACGGGCCACCACCGTGCCGCGCCTGGCGGCGGCGCCGTTCGGGTTGCTGCGCACCAGTGCCCGGCCCGGTCGTCGACCGGGTTGTGAACGCTCGTCGAGTGACAGCGGACGCAGCGGCGACGGAAGTGGTGCCGAAGGTCCGACGAGCCGCAGCCGGACATGACCGGCGCGTCCTGCGTGGAGCTGGTGCGGGTCCGGTCCGTCGCACGAGTCCCGTCCATGCTCCGAGGCTGCCGTCCAAGCCGAGCCGGTATGCCAGCACTTCGGAGCGTGGCCGGGTGCACCGGCCCGGCCGGGCGGCGGAGATTCGGGACCCGACCGCGGCGGCGGGCGGCGTCACGCGACAAGGCACTCGCCCCGCTCTGCCACGCGAGCACCTCGTCTCCGGTGCCCACGTTCGCGGTCGGTATTTCTACGGATGGCGGCGTGGGCCCGGCGGGTCTTTCCTGTTCGGCACGACCAGACGCCCGCCCCGCCGAGCGGGCCCAGCTCTCGGAGAGCCCTGCCATGATCCCATCCAGTAACGCCGCTGCCGCGTCCGCCTCCCGCAGACAGTTCCTCGCTCTGTCCGGCGCCGCTCTCACCGCGGGCGCGCTGACCGCCGCCGGTTGTTCGGCTCCGTCGAGCTCGCAGACCGCCGCGAAGCCCTCGGCATCGGGCGCCACACGCCTGACGAAGATCGGGCTGGACTATCCGTTCACCCAGCTCCCGCTGTACTCGACGCTGGTGAAGCTGTCCACCGCCGGGGCGAAGCGGCACGGGATCTCCCTGCTGACCACGAGTGACAACGCCAACGCCGACACCCAGGCGACCAACCTCAATACGTGGGTCGCCCGCAAGGTGCCGGCCATCGTGTCCTTCCCGATGGTGTTCGAGGCCGCCGAACCGATCGCGAAGGCGGCGCTGGACGCGGGCCTGATCTGGGTCACCTACGGTGGCTCCTTGGAGCACCAGAGTGCCGACATCCAGTTCAGCTTCCGCAAGGGCGGCACTCTGCTCGGCGAGGCCGCGGCCAAGTGGGCCGAGGAACACCTCGGCGGCAAGGGCAAGATCGCCTTCCTCACCGACAGTACGATCGAGCTGGGCCGCGAACGCACCAAGGGCATGATCGACGCCTTCACCAAGCTCGCCCCCGGCGTCGACGTGGTCGCCCGGGAGCAGGCCATCGACCCCGACACCGGTCTGTCGAAGGCGAAGGCGATCCTCGCCAAGCACCCCGACCTCAACCTGATTCTCGGCGTCACGGACGCGGCAGCGTACGGCGGATTCAAGGCCCTCCAGCAGGCGGGCCGGGCCAAGGACGACGCGAAGACCTTCGTCGGTGGGCAGGACGGCGCGGCGCCCTCCCTTCTCGCCGTCAAGCAGGGCACCTTCTACCGCGCGTCGGCCGCCCTGGCGCCGAAGGACGTCGCCACCGCCATCGTCGACGTGCCACGCGCGGTCGCCGCGGGCCAGGCGAAGCCGAGCGCCCAGGTGCCCATCGCACTGGTCCAGCACGCCGACACCGCCCGCATCGACGACCTGCTCGCCCAGAACGCCTGAGGCACGGCCATGACGGTGACCAACCTCAGGATCCGCCAACTGACCAAGTCCTTCGGGGGAGTCCGGGCCCTGGACGGCGTGGACCTGACCGTGCCGAGGGGTCAGGTCCACGCCCTGCTCGGCCACAACGGCGCCGGCAAGTCCACGCTCATCAAGTGCCTGGGCGGCGCCTACCCGCCCGACTCGGGCACGATCGAGGTGGGCGGAGAGTCGTACAGCCGTCTCACCCCGCGGGAGTCGATCGCCGCCGGCGTGGCGATCATCTACCAGACACTCAGCGTGGTCGACGCGCTCACCGTGACGGAGAACATCTTCCTCGGCCAGGAATGGACCCGGTACGGGACCGTGAACCGGCGCGCCCAGGAAGAGGTCGCCGCAGGACTCCTCCAGCGGGTCGCCGCCCGCTGTTCTCCCCGGGACCGGGTCAGCGACCTGCCCATGGGACAGCGGCAGTTGGTGGAGATCGCCAAGGCGCTCAGCCGCAGCGCGTCCGTCCTGGTGCTCGACGAGCCGACCGCCGCCCTGTCCACCGCCGAGAGCGACGCCCTGGCCGAACGGGTCGAGGACCTGCGCACCCAAGGACTGGCCATCGTCTACGTCACCCACCTGCTGTCCGAGGTGGAGCGTCTCGCGGACGCGGTGACCATCCTGCGCGACGGGCGGGTGGCCCACCACTCGGCGACCGCCGGCCGCACGCGACGTGAGCTGGTCGAGGCGATCGCGGGCCGGCCGACGGAGGGTGCGGCACCGCAGCCGAAGCAGGTGGTCGCGGCGCCGCGGGCCGGGCAGAAGCAGGCCCGCGCACAGGAGCGCACGCGAGCGCCCGAGACCCCGTCCACCGGCTTGCCTCGGCTTACCGCCGACGGTCTGCGCGGCCAAGGCTTCGGACCCGTCAGTCTCACGGTCGCCGAGGGAGAACGCGTCGGCCTGTACGGGCTCATCGGCTCCGGGCGTACACGCATCCTGGAGACCCTGTTCGGCAGGCGGCGTGCCCTCGGCGGAACGATCCGGGTCGGGGACCGGAGCCTGGCTCCGAGCCGGCCCACCCATGCGCTCGCCGCCGGCATCGCGCTCGTACCGGCGGACCGGCGCCTCCAGGGACTGTTCCCCTCCCTCAGCGCACAGGACAACACCCTGCTGCCGTCCGTCCGTTCCCTTGCCCGATACGGCGCACGCGCGCTGGGTGCCGAGCGCCGCGCCTTCGAGGCGCTGGCCACGGCGGTCGGACTGCGCCCCGCACGGCCCGGGGCGCCCGCGGACGCGTTCTCCGGCGGCAACCAGCAGAAACTCGTTCTCGGCCGGTGGATCAACGATGTCCGGCGCATCGATGTCCTGCTGCTGGACGAGCCGACCCAGGGCGTCGACGTGGGCGCCCGTCAGGAGATCTACCGGGTCGTGTCCGCTCTGGCCGATGAGCGGGGCACGGCCGTGCTGTTCGCCTCCAGCGACCCGGAGGAGATCGTCGCGCTCGCCGACCGCTGCCTGATCGTCGCCGGCGGCCGCGTCGTCGGTGAACTGGCCGGCCGCGACCTCACCGAACAGGCCCTGCTGGCGGCCGTGCACGACGCCGAATCCGACACCACGCCCACCGGGGGAGCAGCATGACCGCCGCTGACCGCGTCCTCACTCGCCCGCGCGTCCTCGCCGCGGGAAGCCTGACCACGATCAGGCAGCATCCGCTGATCGCCGTGCTCGCCGCGATGGTCCTGGTCTTCCAACTGTCCACGGGCAGCTTCCTCGACCCGGCCAACCTCTCGGGCATCGCCACCGACGCCGCGACGCTCGCCATCGTCGCCGTGCCCCTGGCCCTGCTGGTGATCAGCGGATATCTCGACCTGTCGGTCGGCTCCACGCTCGCCCTGGGCGGGCTCGTCGCAGGCCGGCTCGCGGCGGGCGGCCAGTCGCCGGTGGTAGCCGTACTCGGCGCACTCGTCGCCGGAGCCGTGGTGGGCGCAGTGAACGGCGTCTTGTGCTGTTACCTGGGGCTGTCGCCGTTCATCGTGACGCTCGGCATGCTGACCGCCGTACGGGGACTGGCGCAGCAGCTGTTCCCGCTGCCGCTGAGCGGCTTCGGCAGCGGCTTCGCCTGGCTCGGCGGGTCCCGGTTCGCCGGCCTCGCCACCCCGGTCGTCATCGCCGGGCTCGTCCTGGTGGTGGGCGCGTTGTTCCTGTCGCTCACCCCCGGCGGACGGTACGTCTTCGCGATCGGTGTCAACCGGGAGGCCGCCCACCTCTCCGGCATCAACATCCGCCGCACCCCGTTCGTCCTGTTCGTGACCACAGGGGTGGCGGCCGCCCTGGCCGGGGCCATCAAGGCGTCGGTCCTGGACAGCGTGGTCGCCGGTACCTCGGGCGCCGGCTTCGAACTGGCCGTGCTCACCGCCGTCCTCCTGGGCGGCGTCGCCCTCACCGGCGGCACCGGCTCGGTCCTCGGCGTCCTGCTCGGCGTGCTCTTTCTCGGGGCCCTGCAGAACGGCCTGACCCTGCTCGACGTACCGACCTTCTGGCAGCAGATGGCCCAGGGCACCGCCCTGGTCGCCGGTGCGGCGCTGGCGTACTACGCGCCACGCGCAGCCCGTTGACGCACCTCTCCCGTCCTCAGCCGTCAATTTTGTGGTGGACCTCACGGTGCTCGACGGACGCGTCGTCCTCGGGCGGTGAACGGACCGTCTCTGGAAAGGATCCGAGAATGCCTGGCTCTCCCCGCATGCTGCTCGTCCTGAGTGAGAACTGGACCCTGACCGGTGGCCGGGCCGATCTGCCCGCCGCCGTCCGGTGGGCCCGTGAGGCCGAGGACGCCGGTTTCGACGCGGTCATGGTCAGCGAACACATCCTCCTCGGCCCCGACGCGGCCGCCGCCGGAATCATGGGCAACCCCCGCGACTACGCCCTCCCCGGCAACCAGGACCCGTACACGCCGTGGCCGAACTCGCTGTTGCTGCTCGCAGCCATTGCCTCGGTCACCCAACGGCTACGGCTCGCTGCCGCAGCCGTCCTTGCCCCGCTGCGGCATCCGCTGCTCATGGCCCGGGAACTGGGCACCCTCGACCTGATCAGCGAGGGGCGGCTGGTGGTGCAGCCCACGGTCAGCTGGAGCAGGGACGAGTACGCCGCCCTGGGCGTGCCGTTCGCCCAGCGCGGCAAGCTGCTGGACGAGCACCTGAGCGTGTGGGCGAAGGCGTGGGGAGCATCGCCCTTGTCCCATGACGGCGAGCACTACCCCTTCCGGGACGTGTACTTCGAACCCAAGGCGTACCGCCCCGAGGGCCCCCGGCTGTGGTTCGGTGGACAGCGGCTGAGCAGCCCCGTGCTTCGTCGACTGGTGCGCTACGGGCATGGATTCCACCCGCTGGGCCGGCCCACGCCAATGGACCTTCAGACGCTGAAGGAGGCCATGGCCGAGGCCGGACGGGACGCCGCGGATCTGGAGATGGTCGGCGGCACTCAGGCGGTGTTCCCCGACGATCGGGCACCGGCGGACCTCGGTGCGGCGCTGGCCTCGATCCCCGAGCAACTGGAACAGGGATTCACCACGTTCTGCATCAAGCCGAACCAGTTCATCGACGATCCGCACGGGGTCGGGAAGTTCTGTCGCGAGGTCGTGCGGCGAGTGGAGTCGATGACGGCTTGACGCCGGTCGAATGCGGCGCTGGAGAACGCGGCTGACTCGTAGCCGAGATCTCGATGGACGAGACGTGCGTCATGCCGGTTGCCAGATTCGGGCGAGCATCGAGGCCGTGAGGAGCTGCTCGGGATGCCCCTGTCCGACGAGGCGGCCGTCGTGGAGCAGGAGGCAGACGTCCGCCGAGCGCGCGGCTTCGAGATCATGCGTCGCGTGTACGACGGTCACCCCGTCGGTTGCCAGCTCTGTCAGCACCGTGGCGATTCGCTCCCGCGCCTCGGGGTCGAGCCCCGTGGTCGGCTCGTCCAGCAACAGCAGATCCGACTCCTGGGCGAGTCCCTGGGCGATCAACGTGCGCTGCCGCTGCCCACCGGACAGCTCCCCGAGTTGGTGCGTGGCGAGGTCGGTGATGCCCAGCCGCTCCATGGCCGTGTCCACGGTGGCGTGGTCCTGCCGTGTGAGCCGACGCCAGGGCCCGCGTTCGCCCCAGCGTCCCATCTCCACCGTCTGCCTGACCGTCAGCGGCAGTGCGTCTCCGACGGCGCCGCGCTGCGGGACGAACGCAGGCGGCCGGTTGCCCGCGTGGCGGAGCTCGCCCGATGTGGGGTGGATCACTCCGGCCAGGACGCCGAGCAGGGTGGACTTCCCGCTGCCGTTCGGGCCGACGAGCGCCGTGGTGGCCGACGCCCTTATCTGGACGTCGAGTTGGTGCAGTACCGGGCGGCCCGAGTAGCCGGCGCAGAGGTCGGTGAGGCGGACGCGGGGCGTTCTGTCGTTGGTGCGAGCCACGGGAGATGCCGATTTGTTGAACATGATTTTCATTGTAGTGTGTTTACATGGAGTGGTTGACGGGTCCCTTCGAGGTGACCTTTGTGCAACGGGCCCTGTGGGGCGGGATGCTGGTGTCTGCGATCTGTGCGCTGGCCGGCACCTGGGTGGTGCTCAGAGGGATGGCCTTCCTCGGCGACGCCATGTCCCACGGACTGCTGCCCGGAGTGGCGCTCGCCGCACTCTTCGGCGGCAACCTGCTCGTGGGTGCCCTGTTGAGTGCTGCCGTCATGACCGCCGGCGTCGCCGCCCTCGGTCGAACGCCTAGGTTGTCGCAGGACACCGGCATCGGCCTGCTCTTCGTGGGCATGCTGTCCTTGGGCGTGATCATCGTGTCGCGGTCACAGTCCTTCGCGGTCGACCTGACCGGGTTCCTCTTCGGCGACGTCCTCGCCGTCCGTGAACAGGACCTCGTGCTGCTGGGCGGGGCGTTGGCGCTGGCCCTGGTCGTCTCGGTCCTCGGCCACCGAGCCTTCCTCGCCCTGGCCTTCGACCCGCGCAAGGCCCGCACGCTCGGTCTGCGCCCCCGCCTGGCTCATGCCGTGCTGCTCGGCCTGCTCGCCCTGGCCATCGTCGCCTCCTTCCACATTGTGGGGACGCTGCTGGTCCTGGGCCTGCTCATCGCCCCTCCGGCGGCCGCGCTGCCCTGGGCCCGCAGTGTGCGGGGCCTCATGGCCCTCGCGGCGCTGCTCGGCGTCACCGCCACCTTCGGCGGCCTGCTGTTGTCCTGGCATCTGAGCACCGCGGCCGGCGCGACCGTCTCCGCCCTCGCCGTGGTCCTGTTCTTCCTCTCCCACCTGGCATCCGGTCTGCGCCACCACCGGCGCTCCCGCCCAGGCGATGCGCGTGCCGCGGCAACCGACTGAAAGAAGCGTGAGGCGATCCCCTTTGTTCGTTCGCAGACACATCACCCTCTGGGCGCCGGTCGCACTCGCCGCCGCCGCACTGCTCGCCACCAGTTGCGCCGGGCAGGAGACCGCCACGCCCACTCCGAGGGCGGCTCCCTCGACCTCCGCTCCGCACGGATACGTCGAAGGGGCGCAGGAGAAGGCCGAGCAGCAGTCCCGACTGGTGCTCAGCGACCCGAGGGCCTCCAAGTCCCTGATACTCGACCTGATCAGCGGAAAGACGCACGAGGTGGCGCGGGGGACGGACCCCACCCGCCTCACCACGGACGGCCGGTTCGCCTACCTCCACACCGCGCGTGACACGAGTGTCCTCGACAGCGGTGCCTGGATGGTGGACCACGGCGACCACGTGCACTACTACCGCGCGCAGATACGTGACGTAGGCAGACTGGCCGCAGGTCCGGACGCGCGCGTCCGCAGCGACGCCGCCGTGACCGTGGTGACCGACGACGACGGCCGGGCATCGCTCTACCGCCGGACCGAACTGGAGAAGGGCGAGATCGGCTCGGCCCGCGCACTGCCCGGGACACATGCGGGAGTTGTCGTGCCGTACGCGGAGCGTCTGATCAGCTTCACGGACGACGGCGGTCAATCCGCGAAGCTCACGGTGTACGACCGCGAGGGCCGGCAGGTCGCGTCGCCCGACGCACGGTGCGAGAGCCCGCGGGGCGACGCCGTCACCCGGCGCGGAGTCGTCATCGGATGCGCCGACGGAGCCCTGCTCGTCCGCTCGGCCGACGGCGCCCTCACGGCCGAGAAGATCCCGTACGGCGGCGGCGTACCCGAGAAGGAACGCGGCACGGCCTTCCGGCACCGGCCCGGCAGCGACACGCTCACCGCGCAAGCCGGGCACCGCGCGGTGTGGGTGCTCGACGTCTCCGACCGCAGGTGGACACGGGTGAAAACCAGCGGCACCGTCCTGGCCGCCAACACCGCGGGGGAGGGATCCGTCCTCATCGTGCTCCAGGCCGACGGAGCGCTGCACGGCTACGACATCACCACCGGCAAGCATGTCTCCGCGACAAAGCCCCTCCTGACGCACGTCCCCGGCGCCGGCACCGACGGGACCGCGGGAGCGGTCATCGAGGTCGACCGCAGCCGCGCATATCTCAACGACCCCGAAGGCAGACGCGTGTACGAGATCGACTACAACGACAACCTGCGCGTCGCGCGCACCTTCGACCTGGACATCGAGCCGGCCCTGATGGTGGAGACCGGACGATGACGGGACAGCCGCGAGGCATGCGGTGCCTGCGCGCATCCCTGCCGGCCCTGCTCACCCTTGTCTCCGCCACCGCGGTGACCGCCTGCACGAACGGCGACGAGCGGCCCCGGGTCGTGGTGACGACCAACATCCTGGGCGACATCACCCAGGAGATCGTCGGCGACGAAGCCGACGTGACCGTACTGATGAAACCGAACGCCGACCCGCACTCCTTCGGTCTGTCGGCCGTGCAGGCCGCCGAACTGGAGCGTGCCGACCTCGTGATCTTCAACGGGCTGGGCCTGGAGGAGAACGTCCTGCGGCACGTGGCGGCGGCCCGCGAGGCAGGGGTGGCGACCTTCGAGGCCGGCAAGGCGGTTGACCCCCTCACCTTCCAGGCGCACGACGACGGGGGCCCGGAGGAGGAAGCCGGGCAGCCCGACCCGCACTTCTGGACCGACCCCGACCGCGTCCGCAAGGCAGCCGGTCTGATCGCCGATCAGGTGGTCGAGCACGTGGACGGTGTCGAAGAGAAGGCGATCCGCGACCACGCCGACCGCTACGACGACCAACTCGCCGATCTCTCCATCTGGATGGAGAATGCCTTCGCCCGTATACCCGAGAAGCAGCGTGCGTTGGTGACCAACCACCACGTCTTCGGCTACCTCGCCGACCGCTTCGGCTTCCGCGTGATCGGCGCGGTGATCCCGAGCGGAACGACGCTGGCCTCTCCCAGCTCTTCCGACCTGCGCTCACTCACCCAGGCCATGCGGGACGCCGGAGTGCGGACCGTCTTCGCCGACTCCTCCCAGCCGAAGCGGCTGGCCGAGGTCCTGCGCACGGAGATCGGCGCCGGTGTGCGCGTGGTCGAGCTCTACTCCGAGTCGCTGACCGAGAAGGGCAAGGGCGCCGGCACCTACCTGCAGATGATGCGCGCCAACACCACCGCCATGACCGGCGGCCTGACCGGCGCGTGAATCCGACCCCTCACGTCACGACCGGCCCTGCGGCCACTTCAGCACCCTCACACACGATGCCGCGCTCGCGCGGCCCGGAAAGGAACACACCCGAATGAACAGGTCGATACGCGGCAGAGCCTTCACCAGCACGGCCGTCGCCCTGGCGGCTTCCGCGGTCCTGACCGCCTGCGGAGGGGACAACAACTCTTCGTCCGACGCGAAGCCCAAGGCCGCGCCGAGCCCCGATGCCGTAGCGGTCAAGGACCCGCTGGTCGCCACGTTCGACGGCGGGCTCTACGTCCTCGACGGCGAGAGCCTGAAGCTGGCCAGGACGATCGAGCTGCCCGGCTTCAACCGACTCAACCCCGCCGGCGACGACTCCCACGTCGTCGTGTCCACCGACGCCGGGTTCCGTGTCTTCGACGCCGCCGAGCAGACCTTCACCGGCATCGAGTACAAGGGCGCCAAGCCCGGACACGTCGTCCTGCACGGCGGCAAGACGGTTCTGTTCACCGATGGCACGGGTGAGGTCAACGTCTTCGACTCCGGCGACCTGGACGGCGGCAAGAAGCCCGAAGGCCGCACCTACACCTCCGCCGAGCCACATCACGGCGTCGCCATCGAACTGAGCAACGGCGAACTCCTCACCACCCTCGGCACCGAGGAGAAGCGCACCGGCGCCCTCGTCCTGGACAAGAACAACAAGGAGATCGGGCGCGCCGAGAACTGCCCTGGCGTCCACGGCGAGGCCGCAGCCAAGGGTGAAGCCGTCGCTGTCGGCTGCGAGGACGGCGTCCTGATCTACAAGGACGGCAAGTTCACCAAGGTCGAAGCCCCGGACGACTACGGCCGCATCGGCAACCAGCGGGGCAGCGACGCCTCCCCGATCCTCCTGGGCGACTACAAGACCGACCCGGAGGCCGAACTGGAGCGACCGACCCGCATCTCTCTCATCGACACCGAGACCGCGAAGTTGCGCCTGGTCGACCTGGGCACCAGCTACTCGTTCCGCTCGCTCGGCCGCGGACCCCACGGCGAGGCCCTAGTCCTCGGCACGAACGGCACCCTCCACATGATCGACCCGGAAACGGGCAAGGTGGAGAAGAAGATCCCCGTCGTGGGCGAGTGGCAGGAGCCGCTGGACTGGCAGCAGGCCCGGCCCACCCTCTTCGTCCGCGACCACATGGCGTACGTCTCCGAGCCGGGCAAGCGCAAGCTGCACGCCGTCGACATCGAGTCGGGCGAGAAGGTCACGTCCGTGACACTGCCGAAGAGCACGAACGAACTGTCGGGCGTCGTCGCCGGACACTGATCCTCACCAGCCCGAGTCGTCCCACTGGTCCAGCAGGCTTTCGGCGCTGACTTCGTCGGCGTCCGCTGCTGGACCGTGGAGCGACTACCCGCTCCAGATGACCTGCCCCGTGCCGCTACTCGTCGCCGGAGGCGCCCGAGGTGCCGGACTCAAGGAGTCGGCCGCCGTCCCAGACGACGCCGACCTGCCGGTAGTACGCGGCGATCGGCTCGTGGATCTCCAGTCGGGCCAGTTCCTCGGTGGGCGAGGCGAACAGCTCCAGCTCGGGGTCGCCGACCCACGGCTGACCACCCGCGAAGGAGGCCGCCCCCTACTCGATCAGCTCGTCGAGCGCGAGGCGCTTGCCCTTCTCGATCGACGGCAGCCAGCGGTGGTGGGCCATCGGGTGGGCGTTGACGAATCCGTTCGTCTCAGCCGGCTCACGCAGGGTGACCACGGCCTGCGCGAGGCGGCGGTCGGCGGCGGCGAGGATGGCACCGGACCGTGCCCCGGCCTCGATGCGCGGGGCAGGCCCGTAGGGGTGCGGGCCGATCGGGATGGAGTCCTCCCTGGTGCGCCGGTAGGCGGCGGGATCGGGCCGGCGTTGGAACGACGCCTCGATGACAGGGGTCACGGTCAGACCGGGCGCTTATGAATGGGGGTCAGCAGGGGCGAACTCCGGCCCCGGCCATCCCGGACCGGCATGTGCAGGCATGCACGCATCACCGCTCCCGGCCGGCAGCACGCTCCCCGGAGCCGCGGGACGGGTCCGCCGAGGCACGCACCGCTCCCGCACTGGCGATGACGACCAGGGCGATGGCCACCGCCTCGACCACCCCGAGTTCCTGGTCCAGGACGACGTACCCGGCCAGGGCGGCGACCGCCGGTGCCAGACTCATCAGCACCGCGAACGCCGTCGGTGGCAGCCGGCGCAGGGACAGCAGCTCCAGGCTGTAGGGAAGCACGGACGACAGCAGGGCGACCGCCGCCCCCAGCGCCAACGTCACTGGTTCCAGCAGGGCCCCACCCGACTCCGCGACGCCCAGCGGCAGGATGAGCAGGGCGCCCACCGTCATGGCCAGGGCCAGCCCGTCGACCCGGGGGAAGTGGCTGCCCGCGCGGGCGGACAGCAGGATGTACGCCGCCCATGTCGTGGCCGCGCCCAAGGCGAACGCGGCACCCGCGGGGTTCAGCCCGCCGAATCCGCCGCGTCCCAGCAGTGCCACACCTGCCAGGGCCAGCCCGGCCCACAGCCAGTTGCTGGCCCGGCGTCCGGCTACCACCGCCAGCACCAGAGGGCCCAGCACCTCCAGGGTGACCGCGGCACCCAGCGGGATGCGTGCGATGGCCTGGTAGATCAGTACGTTCATCCCGGCCAGCGCCACCCCGAAACCGAGGACGACGGCCCAGCCCTGGCGCCCGTGACCGCGCACCGACGGTCGGCACACGGCCAGCAGAACCAGGGCCGAGACGCCCAGCCGCAGTGAGACCACTCCCAGGACGCCGGCCCGTGGGAAGAGCAGCGCCGCCACGGCCGCGCCGAACTGCTGGGCGAACATGCCGCACACGATCAGGCCGACCCCCGTCAGTCGCCCCCTCGCCGGACCGCGGACGGGGCCGGCGGACGCGGATGCGACGGGCTGCGGCACAGAGCGTACGGGGGCGTCGGCCATGACTCTGATCCGTTCGGTGATGGGTGGCATGGTGCGCCGCGCGCACGACCCGGAGGCGCTCCCCCCGCGTCCTTATGCCACGGGGACGGCGATGTACTTGTACTCCAGGAACTCGCCGATGCCGACGCGTCCGCCTTCGCGGCCCAGGCCGGACTGCTTGACGCCGCCGAAGGGGGCGGCGGGGTTGGAGACGAGTCCGGTGTTGAGGCCGATCATGCCGCTCTCGAGGCGTTCGCTGACGCGTAGGGCGCGGTCGAGGTTCTGGGTGAACAGGTAGGCGGCCAGGCCGAAGTCGCTGTTGTTGGCGGCGGCGACGGCCTCGTCCTCGGTGTCGAAGGTGAGGATGGCGGCAACCGGGCCGAAGACCTCGGTGTCCATGATGGCGGCGTCGGTGGTGACGCCGGTGAGGACGGTGGGCGGGTAGAAGCAGCCGGGGCCGGCCGGGAGTTCGCCGCCGGTGAGCACGGTGGCGCCGTGCTTGACGGCGTCCTGCACGACGTCGTGTGCCTTGCTCTGGCCGGCGGTGTCGATGAGCGGGCCGACGTCGGTGCCGGGCTGGGTGCCGTCGCCCACGGTCAGGGCGGCCATGCGGGCGGCGAGGCGCTGGGCGAACTCGTCGGCGACGGAGGTGTGGACGTAGATGCGGTTGGCGGCGCAGCAGGATTCGCCCATGTTGCGCATCTTGGCGACCATGGTGCCTTCTACGGCCACGTCGAGGTCGGCGTCGTCGAAGACGATCAGGGGCGCGTTGCCGCCCAGTTCCATGGAGGTGCGGATGACGGTGTCGGCGCACTGGGCCAGCAGGATCCGGCCGACCTGGGTGGAGCCGGTGAAGGACAGTTTGCGGATCTGCCCGCCGCGCAGCAGGGGTTCGACGACGCCGGCGGCATCGGTGGTGGTGACGATGTTGAGGACGCCGTCGGGCAGGCCGGCTTCGGTGAGGATGGCGGCGAGGGCCAGGGTGGTCAGCGGGGTCTGGGGGGCGGGCTTGAGGACCATGGTGCAGCCGGCGGCTATCGCCGGGCCGATCTTGCGGGTGCCCATGGCGAGGGGGAAGTTCCAGGGCGTGATCAGCAGGCAGGGGCCGACCGGCTGGCGGGTGACCAGGAGGCGGTTCCTGCCGTCGGGGGCGGTCATCATGCCGCCGTCGATGCGGACGGCCTCTTCGGAGAACCAGCGGAAGAACTCGGCGCCGTAGGCGACTTCGGCACGCGCCTCGGCCAGGGGCTTGCCCATTTCCAGGGTCATCAGCAGGGCGAGGTCTTCGGTGCGGGCGATGATGATGTCGTAGGCGCGGCGCAGGATCTCGCTGCGGACGCGGGGAGGGGTTGCGGCCCAGGCTGTTTGCGCGGCGACCGCGGCCTCGGCGGCACGACGTCCGTCGCCCGGGGAGGCGTCGGCGACCTGGCACAGTTCCTCGCCGGTGGCCGGATTGTCCACGGAGAGAGTCCGGCCGAACTCGGCGTCCTGCCAACTACCGCCGATGAACAACTGCTTGGGAACGTCACGGACGACGGTCGTGGTCATGTCTGGTTCTCCTTGAAAGCTGGATACAGGCAGTGCTGCGGACGTGTGGCCGCTGGCCGTGACGCTTGCCGATGGACGGGGGCGCCGGGAGTTCGTGCGGATACATGACCCGCGCGGGAGTCGGCCGGCATTGCCGTAGTCCGCCGCGAGTTGAGTGCCGGCCGACCATTCGCCGGTGATGCCTGGTGGGGGGAAGCCCGGGGCCGGGGGGAGGGTCGGACCCCGGGCTTCCTCGACGGACGTGGTTCACGTCCGGTGGTGGGCACCGCATCCGCGAGGGGGCAACGGAGGGTGCCGTCGTGTTTGCGGTTCAGCAGCCCAGCAGTTCGGGCAGCTTGCTCAGGTCCGGGAGCTCCTCGTAGTCGTACGCGGGGGAGCCGGGCTGGTTGCGACGGTTGATCCACACCAGGCGCTTGAAGCCCAGGTCGTGGCCCGGGATGATGTCGTACTCCCAGCCCATGGCGACGTGGATGATCTCTTCCGGCTTGGCGCCGATCTTCTGGAAGGCGCACTCGAAGGCCTGGTTGTCCGGCTTGTACGCGCCGGCCTGCTCCGCGGTGATGACGTGGTCGAACTCGACGCCCATGATCTCGATGTTCTTCGCGATGAAGGCATCCTGGGTGTTGGAGATGATCGCGATCTCGTAGCGGTTCTTCAGGCGGCGCAGCGCGTCAGGGACCTCGGGGAAGGGGCCGAAGGTCGGGATGAGGGCGACGATGGCGTCGCCGTCGGAGTCCTGGTAGCGCAGGCCGTGCCGGCGCATGGAGTTCCTCAGGCTGGAGCGCAGCACCTCCGCGTAGGGGCGGTAGGGCTCCACCACGGCCTGGAAGCGCATGATGTTGAAGGTGTCGAGGAACTCCTGGGTGTCGACGCCGACCTTGGCGATACGGTCCTTCAGCAGCTCCGCCGTGGGGGCGTTGAGCTTGAAGTCGACGAGTGTGCCGTAGGCGTCGAAGGTGACGATTTCGCGCACGGAGATCTCCGTTCGAAGAGGCGGCCGCCGCGGAGGCGGACGTGGAACAGGAAGGGCTGGCGGATCAGGTGAGGGGTTCGGTCGGCAGGAGGCCGCCGCCCTGCTGGTTGCGTTGGCCGCCGAGTTTGCGGACGAGGGCGACCAGGGCGAGGGCGAGGATCGCGAGGGCGATGAGGACGGCGCTGACGGCGGTGACGGTCGGGTCGACGTCGAACTGCAGGGCGTTGAAGACAAGGACCGGCAGGGTTCGGGTGTCTGGGGTGGACAGGAACTGGGCGATGAAGAACTCGTCGAAGCTGGTGATGAAGGAGAACACGGCTGCGGCGATGAGGCCGGGTGTGGCCAGGGGGAAGGTGACGCGCCGGGCGATGGTGAGCCGGCCGGCGCCCATGCTCGCGGCGGCGTCTTCGAGGCGTTCGTCGATGCCCTTCAGCGTGGAGATCATGATGAGGATCGCGACGGGTGCGGCCAGCACGGTGTGACCCAGGGCGATGGCCAGAGGGCTGCCGAGCATGCCGGCGGGTTCGAAGAACAGGAACAGTCCGAGTGCGATGACCACCTGCGGGATGAGCATCGGCGCCAGGACCAGGCCGTAGACGGCTGCGTGCAGGGGCAGGCGGCCGCGGGCCAGCGCGGTGGCGGCGGTGACACCCAGGATCAGGGAGAACACCGTGGTCAGTGCGGCGACCAGGCTGGACAGGGCGATGGAGGTGGCCCAGTTGCCGCCGGGTGCGGCCATCTGCTGATACCAGCGGGTGCTGTACTCCTTCGGCGGGAACGTGCCGATACCGTCGGCGCCGAAGGAGGTGACCAGGATGATCACGATGGGCATGGCCAGGAAGAGCAGGATCGCGGTGGCGCTCAGGGCGCGGCCGATGTGTCCGGCTCGGGTGGCGGGCAGTTCCATCATGAGCTGCCACCTCCTCCTCGTGCGGCCGTCTTCTTGCGGCGGAGTCTGGCCAGGCCGAGGACACCCAGGCCGGCGAAGGTGAGCAGGAGCAGGATGACGCCGAAGGCGGCGGCGGAGTTCCACTGGTCCTGCTTCATCACCTGCTGGTCGATCAGCGCGGCGACCACGGTCTGCTTGCTCCCACCCATCAGGGCGGGGGTGATGTAGTAGCCCAGGCACAGGATGAAGCTCAGCAGGCCGGCGGTGCCGATCCCGGGCGTGACCAGCGGCAGGTAGATCCGGCGGAAGACGGTCAGGCGGGAGGCACCGAACCCGGCGGCGGCGGCCAGCAGCCGGCGGTCGACGCCGCGCATCACGCCTTGGAGGACGAGAACGGTGTAGGGGAGCATCACCGAGGTGGTGCCGATGACGACGCCGGTCTCGTTGTAGAGCAGGTCGTACGGAGCGCCCGGCACGTGCACCGAGGTGGCCAGCATGTTGATCAGGCCGTGCTCGCCGAGCATGATGATCCAGCCGTAGGTGCGCACCAGGGCACTGATGAAGTGCGGCACGACCACGATCAGCATCGCCAGGGCCGCGAACACGGGCCGCATGCGGGCGATGGCGTGCGCCAGCACGAACCCCACCAGCAGGCTGAGCACGGCGGTCTCCGCGGAGATGCGCAGGGTGGAGACCAGCACGGAGAGGTTCGAGCCGCTGAGAGCGTCGATGTACCAGTGCAGGGTGAACCCGCCGGAGTCTCCGTCCAGGCTCAGGGAGAGGACCCCGATGATCGGGTAGACGAACAGCACCAGCAGGAACACCGTGACGGGGACGGCGTTGACCAATGCGATACGGGAGCGGTGCCCGGGGACGGCGGAGGTTTTCACGCGCACCTTGCCGGGTGCGAGAGCGGTGCCGGCCATGGGCTCACCCCCCGTCCGTCGCGTCGAAGACACTGACGTCCTCACGGTCCGCGGTGACACAGACCCGCTCGCCCGGACGTGGCGGGTTGTGAGCCGTCTCGATCCGCAACGGCGCCGTACCAGGCGCGGCACCGTCCAGACGGACGGTGATCCGGGTCAGCGAACCGACGTAGACGGCCGTCTCGACCGTGCCCGTACAACAGCTCTCTTCGGGGGCGACCAGGCGGAGCTTGCCCGGCCGGACCGCCGCGCGCACCCTCTGCCCCGGTGCGTACGGGTGGGCGCGGGCCTTCAGGACACCGCCGGTGTCCAGCCGAACCGGGGTGCAAGCGTCCTCGGTCGTCTCCTCGACCTTGCCGGACAGGAAGTTTGCGGAGCCGAGGAAGTCCGCGACGAAGGGAGTGCGGGGACGCTCGAACAGGCCACGGGGTGTGTCGAACTGCTCGATGCGCCCGTCCTTCATGATGGCGATCCGGTCCGAAAGGACCAGCGCTTCCTCCTGGTCGTGCGTCACATAGATGACGGTCAGGCCGAGTTCGCGCTGGATGGACTTGATCTCGGTCTGCATCTGGTCGCGGAGCTTCTTGTCCAGCGCGCCCAGCGGCTCGTCCATCAGGACGATCGGCGGCCGGTAGACCAGCACGCGGCACAGGGCGACGCGCTGCTGCTGGCCACCGGAGAGCTCACGGGGCTTGCGGCCGGCGAACTTCGACAGACCCGCCGCCTCCAGGGTTTCACCGACCCGGCGGCGGACCTCCGCCTTCTCCACGCCGCGCAACTGCAGCGGGAAGGCGACATTCTCGGCGACCGTCATGTGCGGGAAGAGCAGGTACTGCTGGAAGACGAAACCGAAATCGCGTTTGCCCGGGTTGAGCCCGGTGATGTCCCGGCCGTCGACGGTGATGGTGCCGGAGTCGGGCTCGGTGAACCCGGCCAGCATCATCAGCGTCGTCGTCTTACCTGAACCGGACGAGCCGAGGAAGGTGACGAACTCACCCGCCGCGATCTCCATGTCCACACCGTCGACCACCGTCGTCCCGCCGTATGACTTCCGCAGGCCTGCCACCGACAGTGACCTGCCGGTCGGCGAGCCGGACCGCGGGGCCAGGGCGGCGGCGAGATCGTCAGCCGACAGCGTCCCGGTGTTGATCGTGTTGGTCCGCTCAGGCATCCGCCCACTCCTGCCAGCGCTTGGTGACGGCGTCACGGTTCTTGTCCCACCAGGCGACGTCGGCGTCGAACCCGACCTTCAGGTTCTGCGGGGAGGTCGGCAACGTGGCCAGTACGTCGTCCGAGAGCAGCTTGATGGCGCCGGGGACGACCGGGCCACCGGGGTAGAGCTTGGCGAACGCTGCCTGCACTTCGGGGCGCAGCGAGAAGTCGATCAATTTGTAGGCCGCGTCCGTGTTGTCCGCGCCCTTCGGGATCCCCCAGCCATTGGTGAGCCGGCGTGCGCCGTTCCACTGGTAGGTGACGGGCAGGCCCTGCTTGATCAGCTCGTCGGCACGGCCGCCGTACAGGCTCGTCGCGACGACCTCCTTGCGGCCGATCAGGACGGCCGGCAGAGCGCCGGTGTTCCAGAACTTCTTGACGCCGCCGCGGATCCGCGACATCGCCTTGAAGGCCCGGTCCACATCCAGTGGGTACAGCTTGTCCAGCGGCACACCGTCGGCCAGCAGCGCGAACTCCAGCTCCGGGATGTCGACCTCCGCGCTCTGGAGCGAGCGCGCGCCGGGGAAGGAGTCGGTGTTCCAGAAGTCCGCCCAAGTCTTCGGAGCGCGCTTCAGGCTGTCCGTGCGGTACGCCATCAGGCTGCACCACACGTTCTTGCCGACCGCGTGCTCCGGCAGCTGGTGCTCCGCGATCCCGGCGCCCTTCACGCTCTTGAGCCGGTCGTGGTCCACGACCTCCAGACAGTCCAGGCGCGCCATCTTCTGGAAGACCAGCAGCGAGTTGTCCATCAGGTCGACCTGCGGACGGCCCTGCTTGACCTGCGCGATGACCTGCGCCGACTGGTAGTTCACCGTCGTGACCGTGATGCCGGTCTCCTTGGTGAACGGCTCGTAGACCGCCTTGGTCAGAGCATCGTTGTAGGCACCGCCACTGTTGCTGACGACGATCCGTTTCTTGCCTCCGCCCGACGAGCCGCGGCTCTCGCCGTTGCCCATGAGGGTGCCGCAGCCGGCCACCGTAGTGGCTGCGGCCAGGGCGCCTGCGGTGCGGAGTACGGTTCTGCGTCCTATCCGGTTGCCTTCCATGGCGGGCCTCCTGGAGATCGCTGGGGAATACGGGGAATCCGATATGCGGGGACGTACGGGTCCCGATGAGGGGGGATTTGGGCGCCAATAATCGGCGGAGGGAAACGCACATGGGGCCCAGGGGCCCGCCGAGCGAGACCCGGGGAAGAAAGAGAAGAACGGGGAAATGTGCGATGGTTTGTCGATTTGACTACCGTCGTGCCCGCAGTGCTTTGGGGGAGATGCGCGGGGCGGGCTGGAATTGCATCCCGCACGGCAGCGCGAATTGTCGACCGACGCCTCATGCGGCGGTGCCGTGCGGGACTGAAGTGGGCTACGTGTCAGATGCCGAGCATGGTGTTGAGGTCGTCGAGGGACTTGACCGTGACGTAGTCATAGCCGTGGGTGACGGGGTCGTAGCCGCGGTCCAGCAGGATCAGGTTGCGGAAGCCCATGTCGTGCATCGGCATCAGGTCGTAGCGGGTGTGCGAGGAGACGTGCACGAAGTCCTCGGGAGAGGCGTCGAGCTGATCCAGCATGTACTCGAACGCCGCGTACCGGGGCTTGTAGAAGCCGGCCTGCTCCGCGGTGTACACCGCGTGGAAGTCCGCCCCCAGCCGCGGCACGCTCTCCTCGAGGAAGGAGTCGTCCGCGTTGGAGAGAATGACGAGCTTGTACTTCTCGCCCATCTTCTTCAGCGGCTCGGGCACGTCGGCGTGGGGGCCCCAGCCGCGGACGCCGTCGGCGAACCGCTTGCCGGCGTCGGGTGCGACCTTCAGGCCCCACCGCTTGCAGACCCGCTCGAAGGAATCGTGCAGCACCTGCTCGTAGGAGTAGTACGTGCCACGGACCTGGTCGTAGCGGTAGCCGCGGAACTCCTTGACGAACTGGTCCCACTTCTCGGCGGGGATCTGGTCCCCGACGAGCTCACGCGTGATGGGGGTGATCTGGTAGTTGATCAGCGTGCCGTAGCAGTCGAACGACACGTATTTCGGACGGAATTGCAATGACGGGATCTTGCTCATGATGGAATTCCCAACTTTCTCTGCGGAAACTGGATGGGGTGGCCGGCCTTTTCAGGCATGCCCATGACGGGCTTCCCTGAGTTGTGCGATGACGTCGTCGACGCTTACGGCCAAGGCGCGCTCGATGTTGACCCAGTCGTCCTTGGCGTGGCCGAGGAGGTACTCGCGCCGTTCGGGGGCGCGCTCCGCTCGCCAGTTCGTGAGGAGCGCGCGCAGTGTGAGTCGGGCCAGGGCGGCAACCGGGAGCAGGGGAAGCTCCGATGTCTTGATCGGCCGCTTTCGTTGGTAGCCGGCGACGAAGGCGCAGGCGTCCCGCCAGGGCTGGTCCGGAGTCCTGCCGAGCAGGTTCGCCATGGGCACGGCGGGGTCGAAGATCACGGCGCTGCGTACCGTGTCGCCGAAGTCGATGACGCCGGTGACGAAGCGGTCGTCGCTCTTCGGATCCACCACGATGTTGTAGGGGCTGAAATCGCCATGGATCACCTGCGTTTCGAGATCATTCAGCCTCGGCACCACGGCTTCGTCGTAGAGCCAGAAGACCTCGCGGGCCAGGCGGCGGTGCTCGGGATTCGTTGTGTGCTGGACCAGCCTGGTCAGCTGGTGGAAGTGGCGGATGTCCCACACCAGTCCGCGTCCGTCAGCCGGGTGCGAGAACGCCTTCAGCGCCTCGTCGAGCCGCCCCAGCATCTCGCCCGCCTGGGCGAGCTGTTCCGTGTCCGGGCTCGTCTGTGCCAGGACCGGACCCGCGACGAAGTCGAACACCCGCAGGATCCGGGTCCTGCCGTCGCTGAGCCGGATGGGCACGCTGTCGTCCCCGCCGGTGGTCAGCTTCACTCGCTGGACCGGCAGATGCGGCGCGGAACGTTCGAGGTAGCGCATCGCGGCGGTCTGGAAATGGACGACTGCCTCCGCCTCGTCCGGCGGTGAGACCTTCACGAGGTAGTCGCTCGCGTCGGTCCGGAGCCTGAATGTGTCGTCCTTCTCGGTCGCCAGTCGACCGAGACGTCCGTTGAGGCGGTAGTACTTCTCGAGGAAAATACTCACCAGGACTACATCGATGGGCTCGTGGGACGAGGTCAGGCCGCTCTCCTCGAAGAGCCGTTGTGCGAACTCGGTAGCCGGTGAGGTGTTCACGGTAAATCCCTTCGGGCCAGCCTGCTAGAGACGGTTTTTCGCGACCTCGGCGAAGGTCTCCAGGAATCGGGTCACATCGGCGGAGTCGAAGGCCAGCGGAGGGCGGATCTTCAGGGTGCTCGCCGACTTGCCCGTGCCGTTGATGAGGATGCGGCGATCGCGCATGTCATTGATGACGTCTTCGGTCAGCAAGCGGTCCGGCTCAAGGGTCTCCCGGTCCTTCACGATCTCCACGCCGACGTACAGACCGGCGCCGCGGACTTCGGAGACGTAGGGGGAGTCCTTGGTGATTTCCCGCAGTCCCGCGCGCAGAGCGTTGCCGTTCTGCAGGACGCGCTGCTGCACGTTCTCCTTCTCCAGGACGTCCAGTACCGCGGCGCCGGCGGCCACGGGGATCGAGCTGCCGCCGAAGGTGTTGAAGTAGCGGACGTTGCGTCCGAACTCCTCGCTGACCTCGGGGCGGAAGACCACACCCGAGATGGGCATTCCGTTGCCCATCGGCTTGCCCATGGTGACGATGTCCGGCAGCACGCCGTGCCGGCTGAATCCCCACATCGACTCCCCGAGCCGGGCGAACCCGGACTGGACCTCGTCCGCGATGTAGACACCGCCGGCGGCGTGGACCTCCTCCACGACGGCCTGCATGTAGTCGACGGGGTCCGTGAAGATGCCGTCGCTGGTGTAGGCGCAGTCGGTGATCAGCGCGGCGAGCCGGTAGCCGTGGCGTTCCAGGTCGTCGATCGCGCCGCGCACCTGCCGGCGCATGTGTTCGGCGAGCGTGGTGCCCGGCGCGGCGAGGCGCGGGTCCGGGGCATCGATGAGCCGGACGTTCGGGCCCAGCGGCGATCCCACGCCCAGGTGCGGCGAGAAGCTCGCTACCTCCCGGGTGATGCCGTGGTAGGCCCAGCGGGTGACGATGATTCCCTCGCCGCCCGTGTGGAACCGCGCCACCCGCGCCGCCAGGTCGTTCGCCTCCGACCCGCTGCACGCGATGCTCAGCTTCGACAGCTCCGCGGGGAACGTCGAAAGGAGCCGCTCCGCGTAGTCGACCAGGGCTTCCTGGACGTAGCGGGTGTTGGTGTTGACCGCGGTCATCTGGCGGGCGACCGCCTCGGCCACGTGGGGGTGGGCGTGTCCGACGCACGGAACGTTGTTGTAGGCGTCGAGGTAGTCGTTGCCGTCCCGGTCGATCAGGTGGGCCCCGTGACCGGAGACGAACTCGACCGGCTCCTTGTAGATCAGTGTGTAGCCAGGGCCCAGCACCTTGTCGCGACGCTGGATCGTCTCCTGGAGGTGTTCGGGGAGTTCGCTCAGTACCCCCGGATCGAACCGGTTGGGGTAGTTGGCGACTGCCCGGCTAAGCGTCGAAGTCATCTGCAGGCACACCTTCAGTCTTGTTTCTTCGAGGTTTGCTCGCTGCTGTGGCTGAGAACATACCATCGTTCGTTCCAGTTCCAACCTGAAACTAGAAAAATTTTTGGGCCGGATCCGCGGGAGGATCTCGGCGGTACTTCGGCCGATCCGTGCCGGGTTCGGGCCCAACGAAGGACTGCGGGGGAGTGCATGACCTGTGGGGTCAACTCCTGTGCGTGGCAAGGGCGTTCGGGTGGGCAGAAGCCCTCAGGGGCCGGGCGCCGTCGTCTCACGTCGGCCACGGGTCTCTCGACCTTGACGTGTCCGGTGGCGTCGATCAGCGTGCCGATGTCGACACCGCTGAGGGTTCCGGGGCCCACCACGAGCGCGCTCATGCGTCTGGCGAGTCGGCGTCGTCGAAGACGATGAGGGGCGCGTCGCCCCGAGCTCCATCGAGGTGCCTACGACGGCATCGGCGCACTGTGCGGGTCAGCCGGCCGGGGACCTCGGCGCCGGGCTGTGCGGCGGGGCCATGGCCAGCGGGAAGCTCCACGAGGTGATCGGCAGACAAGTGCCGACATGCCGACGGGACGGCAGCATGCGGCCCAACCCGCGGAGGAACTCTGGCTGCGCAGCGGCCCTTCGGCCTCCGACCTCGGCATATGGGCGAGGATCGCGTGGCCGGTCGCCGTGGCGTGCGGTGGCGAGGTCTCGCTCCGAGGGCCAGGAAGGTTCGGCACCGCGAGGTGGATCGTCCCGTTCAGCAAGTCGCGGAGCCGTGCCATCGGCTCACCCGCGGCGGGGAGCGGACTGGCGCTCCGCAGGGCCGCGGGCCATACGGCAAGCATCCGTACGCCGATCTCCCAGCGGGTCGCTTCGCCGCGATGCACACGCAGCCAACCTGCCTGGTCGAGCGCAGCCACGGTCCGCCGCATCGCCCGCTCCGGCACGCGGACGATCCTCGACGGCTCTCGGCCGGTCACGGGTCGGTGCCGGGCCACGGCCTCCAGGAAGAGGACCGAACCTGATCACGGTCTTCAGCCGGTCGGAACCCGGGCGCGCGTCAGCGTCCGGCATCTCGGTCATGAGCCCTCTTCTGCGGTGGATCGGAAGCAGGGTCGAGGAGCTCCGCCAGATGCACGGCGCGGATGTCCCGGTCACCGGCCAGGTGATCGATCTGGGTGGCGCAGCTGAAGCCGTCGGCGACCACGGTCCGGCCGTCGAGGTTGTCCAGTCGGGGTTTGAGGGCCAGCTCGGCTACGGCGATCGAGGTGTCGTAGTGCTCGGCCTCGAAGCCGAAGTTGCCGGCCAGTCCGCAGCAGCCCTCGGCCTCCTCGACGCTGCCCACGCCCAGTCGGCGCAGCAGGTCGGCGGGGCGGCGGGCCTTGAAGGTGGCGTACTCGTGGCAGTGCGTCTGGAGCACGACGCTCTCGGGCAACGGAGGCGGGCGCCAGTCCTGGTCGGCGAGGTCGGCGAGGGCTCCGGTGAGTGTATGGACGCGGTCGGCGACGCGCCGGGCGGCACTGGTGCCGAGGAGCTCGGGCACGTCGCGCTTGAGAGCGGCGGCGCAGCTGGGTTCGGCCACGATGACGGGTCGGTCGTCGCCGTTGTCGAGGGCGTGGACGGTACGGGCCATGATCCGGCGGGCGACGGACAGCTGGCCGGTGCTGACCCAGGTCAGCCCGCAGCAAAGGTCGTCGTTCGTAGTGCAGGGGATGCCCGCGTCGGCCAGGACCCGGCTGGCCGCTCCCGCGATCTCGGGGCGGAAGGCGCGGGTGAAGCTGTCCACGAAGAGCACGGCCTCGGTGGGCTCTGCCGTCCTGGCCGCGCGCAGGGTCCTGCGCAGCGAGCGCCGAGAGGCGAAGGCGGGGATCCTGCGGTTGGTGGTCACGCCGCCGAGGCGGGCGAGGAGTTTGCCCAGCGGTCCGCGCAACACGGCGTTGATGGGGCGTGCGACGTATCCGGCCAGGGCCGACGTCAGGGGAAGCCAGCCCAGCGAGTAATGGGAGCGCGGGCGCAGGCGGTGCTTGTAGTGCTGGTGGAGGAACTCCGCCTTATAGGTGGCCATGTCAACACCGACCGGGCAGTCGCTGGAGCATGCCTTGCACGACAGGCACAGATCGAGGGCGTCCTTCACCTCGGTGGAGCGCCAGCCGTCCGCGATCGCTTCGCCGCGGACCATTTCCTGAAGCATGCGGGCCCGGCCGCGGGTGGAGGCGTTCTCCTCGCCCGTGGCCCGGTAGCTCGGACACATGACCCCGCCCACATCGCTGCGACAGCGTCCCACACCGACACAGCGGCGTACGGCGCCGGCGAAACCGTCCTCGTCATGTGGGAAGCCGAACGTCGTTTCCACGACAGGCAGTTCACGCAGGGCGAGGTCCGCGTCCAGCGGTGCGGGGTCGACGATCACGCCGGGATTCAGCAGACCACCGGGGTCGAAAACCTGCTTGAAGGCGGTGAACGCGGCGATCATGCGGTGGCTGTACATGACCGCCAGCAGTTCGCTGCGGGCCCGCCCGTCGCCATGCTCGCCCGACAGCGTGCCGCCGTGGTCGACGACCAGCGCTGCCGCCTCGGTGAGGAAGCGGCGCATGACCGCCTGTCCGGCCTCGGTGGCCAGATCGAAGTCGATGCGCACGTGGACGCAGCCCGCACCGAAGTGGCCGTACAGCACGCCGGTCAGCTCGTGCGAGGCCAGCAGCTTGCGGAAGTCTCGCAGGTAGGCGGCCAGGTGCTCGGGCGCGACGGCCGCGTCCTCCCAACCCGGCCAGGACTCCCCACCGTCGACGAGCCGGGCCGCCAGCCCCGCCCCGTCCTCACGTACCCGCCACAGTGAACGCCGCTCAGCAGGGGTCTCGACGACCCGGCCGCCGGTCATCCGCCCTCGCGCCTTGAGTACATCAAGCAGGTCACCGGCTCGGTCGTTCACCGCGGCCTGGTCGTCACCTTCGAGCTCGACGTACAGCCAGGCCCGCCCATCGGGCAGTCCGGTGACGGAGTCGGCTCCGCGGCGGGCGCGCATCGTGGCCACGATCGCCTCGTCCATGCCTTCGACCGCGCTGGGCGACCAGCGCAGGATCTCCGGCACGTCCTCGGCCGCCTCGACCACGTCGTCGTAGCCGAGGGCCAGCAGCGTGGATGCCTGTGCGGTCGCCACCAAGCGGAGCGTCGCGGCGGTGACGACCGCACAGGTGCCTTCGGTGCCCACCAGAGCACGAGCCAGGTCGAACCCGTTCTCGGGCAGCAGGTGGTGCAGTTGATAACCGGAGACCTGACGCGGAATACGGCCCAGCTCGGTGCGGATCGACGCCAGGTTCTCCTTGACCAGACGCCTCAGGTCCGTCTCCAGACCGGCGACGCGCCGCACAGCTTCCGCGTCGCCCGGATCGGCCGCACGCAGCCCGGAGCGGTCGGCGACGGCCCGCACGCCGTCAGCCGTCACGATCTCCAGGGCCTCCACATGCCCGCTGGTCCGACCGTCACGCACCGACCGGTTTCCGCACGCGTCGTTGCCGATCATGCCGCCGAGGGTGCAGCGGCTGTGCGAGGACGGGTCGGGCCCGAAGTCGAGCCCGTGCAGCGCGGTCGCACTGCGCAGCGCGTCGAGGACGACACCGGCCTCGACCCGCGCGGTACGCGCCTCGACGTCGATGTCGAGGATCCGGTTCATGTACCGCGAGAAGTCCAGGACCACACCGCGCCCGACCGCGTTGCCGGCCATGCTGGTGCCACCACCCCGGGCCGTGACCGGAATGCCCGTCTCCCGGCAGGCGCGCACCACCGCGACCACGTCGTCGGCGGCGCGCGGGTAGGCCACGGCTTGCGGCAGCACACGGTAGTTGGAGGCGTCGTAGGCGTACGGGCCCGTCGCCCCGGGCCCGGTCTCCACTCGCAGACCGGGCGCGATCTCGGCGAGCCGCACGACCAGGGGCGCGACGGCGGCGGTCATCGATCCGCCACCTTCGACGTGCCCGCTGCTCGTGGCGGGGCGGCAGGGAGGACCTCACGGCGCTCCACACATGTGCTCAGCATCTTGATCCTGCGCCTACTTGATGACGTCGAGGAACTTGTAGAAACCGCCCGCGAAGGGCAGGAACCAGGGCGGGCCGAAGTGGCCAGGGATCCGCTTGAAGGGCAGGTCGCGCCAGGGGTTGGCGCTCGTGTCCCCGTTCATGTACTCGGCCATCTGCTTGCCCATGTGCGTCGCCATCTGGACGCCGTGGCCGGAGTAGCCGAGCGAGTAGAACAGCCCTTCCTGTTCACCGGCGTGCACCATGCGGTCCATGCTCATGTCGACCAGGCCGCCCCAGCAGTAGTCGACGCGTGTCTGGGTGAGCTGAGGGAAGACCTCGGTCATCGCCTTGTGCAGGATGCGTCCGCTCTTCGCGTCCGACTGCTGGTTGGACATGGCGAACCGGGCGCGGCCGCCGAAGAGCAGCCGGTGGTCCGGGGTGATGCGGAAGTAGTTCAACAGGTTCAGGGACGTCGACGCCATTCGCCGGTTCGGCAGCAGCATGTCGCATACGTCCTCGCCCAGCGGCTCGGTCACGATGATGAAGCTGCCGACCGGCGCGATCCTGACCTGCTGCCAGCGGAACGGCCGACGGGTGTGGCCGCTGGTCGCGACGAGCACCTGGTCGGCCTGGACCGTGCCGCGCGCGGTGACCAGCTGGTGCTTCGTGCCGCCCAGTCGCTTGACCTGCTCGACCGGCGCCTTCTCGTGGATGGTGACGCCGAGCCGGGCGGCAGCCTCGGCGAGCCCCTTGGTGAACTTGCCGACGTGCAGCCCGGCGCTCCTGGCGTCGACCATCCCGCCGTGGTAGACGTCCGAGCCGATCTCGGTGTGGAGGTCGCTCTTGGAAATCAGACGGGTCTCGATCCCGAGCCGGCCGGACATGATCTCGTGGGTCTTGCGCAGACCGTCGAAGTGCGCCGGCTTGGACGCCAGATTCAGCTTGCCCGTGCGGGCGAAGTCGCAGTCGATGCCCTCTTCCTTGACGAGGTTCTCGATGGTGTCGACCGCGTCGTGGTAGGCCAGCAGATACTGCTTGGCGGTGTCGAAGCCGTAGCGGGAGATCGCGGAGCGAAATCCGATCGACATGCCGAGGGTGGCCATACCGCCGTTGCGCCCCGAAGCGCCGAATCCGACCGTCTCCTTCTCGAAGACATGCACGTTGGCGCCCCTGCGCGCCAGATGCAGTGCCGCTGAGAGGCCGGTCAGGCCGGCTCCGATGATCGCCACGTCGACGCGTCCGCCGATCTCGGTCCGGGATCGGTCCGGACCCTTGGGAGCGGTGTCGAGCCAGTAGGGGGTGAACTTCATATCGCTGCTCTCTCCTGCCAGTGCCGTCAGCCGCTCTGAACGCACGTGAGTCAGGCCTTTCGAGGTGCGTCGAAACCCGGGATCCCGGCCGCCGCTCGACGACGCGCTGATCTGTGGGGGTGTCGGAAGTGCTCGCTGCTGCGCCAGACCATACCATTCTTTGTTCCAGTTCCAATCTGAAACTAGAAGGTTTTGGAATGCCGCTCGGGGATCAGCTGGGCAGGTTGCTGTAGGACGTGCCGAGCCTGCGGTGATCCATGGAGGTTCGAAATTGCCCATCGCTGCACAATCTAGACATTGCGCAGGTGGGTGGCCAGCGTCATGAGCAAGCGAGCTGCTGCCCCGCAGGCGCCGTACGACCGCGGAGAGGCGCTGATCGCAAGTGGTACGCTCCCCGCCACGCGGTCAAGTCGTCCTGCACGCAAGGCGATCCGCCCGGCGACGTCAACAACGCCGTGGCGGCTGACCGCACAGGGGTCCGCCGTCTGATCGATGCTCGCTGCCGACAGTCAGTTGGTCATCGACCCCCGGCCTCCTGGCCTGCGCCGCGGAACGGCGCACTGCCATGGAGTGCTCCGGGGACCCTTCGGAGTGCATGACAGATGAGCCGAGAACCTTCCGGCAAGACGAATGACCCAGGCAAGGACCCCCTCCCGCCCGCTCGGGTGAGAGTGACGGACCGAGGACAACACCCTCGCCTCACCGCGTCGAAGCCCGCGATCACCATGCCCAATCCGGTCGCGGCGCGATCGGCGTACCGGGCTCGCTATGGTCATCACGTGACCACCAACCCAACCTCTCGCGACTACAACAAGGCGTCGGTCCTTGACGTGCTCCTCTCCCACGCGCCCCTGACACGGAACCAGCTGATCGAGTTGACGGGCTTGAGCAAGGCCACGGTGTCCAGAGCGGTGGAGGAGCTGCGGGCCGACGGCTTCGTCGTCGACGGCGGGGTGGACGACGTCACCGGCCGCGGCCGTAGGTCCACCTATCTGGACCTACCCGGCACGACCGGGCATGTCGTCGGGGTCAGCTTCGGTGTGCAGACCACTGGTGTGCTGGTGACCGACCTGAGGGGGCGAGAGATCCGTCGTACGACCGTTCCCACAGCCGATCACCAGGAGGTCGGGGACGCGGCACGATGGCTGGTCGACCTGATCGAGCAGGCCGCCGCGGCCGCGCAGGGCCCCCTGCGCCAGATCGTCGCCGCGGTGCCGGGACGGGTCCGCGACGGCACGGAGATCTTCGGCCCCGCCGAGTCGATGAAGATTTTCGCGGGCTCCGACCTCCATCGAGCCATCGCGGACCTGGTCGAGGCCCCCGTACTCCTCGACAGCGATGCCAACGCGTCTCTGCTCGGGATCCTCACGAACGACGCCACCATCACCAACGCCGCGCTCTTCAGCGTCAGCACCATGCTCAACTTCGCCAGCTGCACGAATCACGAGCTCGCTCGCGGGAGTACGCCCACCTTCGGCGACATCGGTGTGCTCTCCTCCGGGGTCGGCGACGAGATTCTCGACGAGTTGTTGAGCACCCGAGGTCTCCTCCGGTTCGCCCGTGAGAGGGGGCTCCACCTGGAGCGCGTCGAGGATCTCTGGCAGGAACCGCATGACGAGGCAGCGCGTGCCGGGGTGCTGGAGGCCTTCACCACGGCGATCGTGACCGCTGTGAGCGTCGTCGCGGTGACGCTGGACCCGGAGTCGGTCTATTTCGTGGGCCGCCTGCGTCCGCTCGTCGGTGAAGTGCTTCCCGAGGTGCGCAGGCGACTGGAGCAGAGCCTTCCGGCGGTCCCGGAGACCAGAACGGTGCCCCATCTGATCGGTCTGTCGACGGCACAAGGAGCGGTGTACGCCTGCCTGGCGATGGCTCAGGAACGGCTGTGTGACGCCGTACTCGGAGCACGGCGCCAGAGCCAGACCGCCGCGCAGTCCGCACCGGCCTTCTGAGCCGGCGATCGGGATCCCGCGCGGCCAGCCGCCACCGACGTAGCGGCCCCAGGGGCAGCAACAGCCATCCGTAGGTCTGTCAGGCGGCGGCGCGCTCCGATCGGGGCGCGGTCGTCAGCAGTGATCGATCGCCCATATTCGATCACAAGGCAACCAAAGTCAGTCCTACAATGCCCTCTTGCACCCGCACGCCACCGACGCCGCATCGCGTTCCGGTCCGTGTGGTTGAAAACGGGGGGTCTGGTGAGGGAACGAGCGGTGCCTGCGGGCGTGTTGCGATTAGTCGTGCTGCGAGCGTGGGCGTATCGCGCGCTTCTCGGTGCCGTACTGCTGACCGTGCTGCTGACCACGGCCGTGCTGGCCGCGCTCACCGCCTACTCGGGCGCGATAGGCGATGCGGCGCTGCGGCGGTCGCTCGCCGAGCAGCGCACCGCGGCCGAGGCCGCTCTGGTGGTCAAAGCCGACGCGCCGGCCGACCAGCGGCAGGCGGCCGACGACGCCGTGCGGGCGGGGGCCCGCACCGTTTTCGCCGGGCTGCCCGTGCGGGTGCGCACCCTGCTGCGGTCCGGGCCTTACGCTCTGCCGCCGGCGCTGAAGCCGCCCTCCGAGCGGGACGAGAACCCCAACCTCACTTACTTCGCCGCCCTGGACCGCACACAGGTGCGGACCGTCGCCGGGCGCCTGCCCCATGAGGCGGTGACCGCCGGGCCCGTCGAGGTCGCACTGCCGCAGAGCGCAGCCCGGCGGCTCGGTGTGGCGCCCGGCTCCCGGCTGACCGTCACCGACCGGCTGGACGGCCCGGCGGTGCGCGTGCTGATCACCGGCGTGTACCGGCCGGTGGACGTCCGGGCGCCCTACTGGCAGTTGGACGACCTGGGCGGCCGCGGCGTGCAGGCGTCGAATTTCACGACGTACGGTCCCCTGCTCACCGCGCCGGGCGTGCCGGCGTCGGGCCGCGTGAGTGTCGGCGCGTCGGGCTGGCTGGTCTCGGCCGACTACTCCTCGCTGACGACGGAGCGGATCGGACCGCTGCGCGAGGCTGCCCGCTCCGGGACCGCGGTGCTGCGCGAGCGCCCGGCGCTCAGCACCGCGACCACAGCGGGCACCGCGTTGCCCGAGGTACTGGACCGCATCGAACGCTCCCTGCTCGTCACGCGTGCCGGCATGCTGATCGTCGCCGGTCAGCTCGGACTGCTCGCGGCCTGCGCCCTGTTGCTCGTCGCACGGTTGCTCGACTCCGAGCGCATGGCGGAGACCCGGTTGCTGCGTGCGCGCGGCGCCACCCGGGCACGGCTGGCGGGCATGGCCGCGCTGGAGGCCCTGCTGATCTCCGCGCCGGCGGTGGTGGTGGCGCCGCTGTTGTCGGGGCCGTTGACGCGGCTGCTGGCCGGGCAGGGTGCGCTGGGCCGGACCGGGGCGCGCGTCGACGTGCCGGCCGGGGGCCGACTCGAGGTGTGGGCGGTCGCCGCGGGCGTGGCCGCGCTGTGCGCGCTGGCCGTGGCTGTCCCGGCCTGGCGGGCGACCTTCGCGGGCACGTTCGCGGGGCGGGCCGGCACGCTGCCCGCACCGCTGCGTGCCGGGGCGGACGTCGGGTTGCTCGCTGTGGCCGGTGTCGCTTTCTGGCTGCTCGGCAGCCAGCAGTCCGGTGCCGTCACCGCCGACCGTGAGGGGGTCCTCGGCGTCGACCCGCTTCTCGTGGTGGCACCCGCTCTGGTGCTGCTCGCCGGAACGGTTCTGGTGCTGCGGCTGCTGCCCTTGCTGGCGCGTGTCGGCGAGCGGCTTCTGACCCGCGATCCCGGACTGACCGCGGCCATGGTCGGCTGGCAGTTCAGTCGCCGACCGATGCGGGGAGCGGGTCCGGTACTGCTCCTGGTCATCTCCGTGGCACTGGGGATGGTGGCGATCGGGCAGGACGCGTCCTGGCACCGGTCCCAGGCCGACCAGGCCGACTTCCGCGCGGGTGCCGAGGTGCGCGTCCTGTCCTTTGGGGGCGGCGGCGTGGGCCGTACAGATGTCTACGCGGACCTCCCACACGTGGACGCGGTCGCCCCCGCCGTCCGTGACACGATGTCGCTCTCCGGGAGCCGCGAGGCGACCGTCGTGGCCCTGAACACGACGGAGGCCGCCGGGACGGTACTGGCGCGCCGCGATCTGACGGACGGTCCGCTGCTCGCCGGGCTCGCGCCGCGCGGGGCACCCGCGGGCATCGAGGTACCGAAGGGCACCACCCGGCTCACACTGACCGCTGCCCTGCACAGCAGCACGCCAGGGTCGGAGGCGGACGTCACGCTCACGGTGCGGGACAGGCACGGTACCCCCTACGAGATACCGTCCGGCAGCCTCGCCGCCGACGGCCGCCCGCACCGGCTGGCCCCCGATCTGAACGGCGCCCGGGGCCCGCTGGCGTTGACCGGGCTCCACCTGAGTACGCCGCAGCCGACCGACCGTCCCCACCGGCACCGCCTGGTCCTCGGCGCGCTCACGGCGACAGCCGGCGACGGTGCCGTCCGGCAGCTGACCCTGCCGAAGAGGTGGACGACCGCGGTCCAGTCCGACGCGGCCGCCGCCCCACCCGACGACGACGCCCGGCCGACCCGCCCCCGGATCTCGTCGACGGCACCCGTCACCATGACGTACAGCACCGGGTACCAGATGCCCGGCCTCTCGCCGCCCGCCCTGCCGCTGGAAGTCCGGCTGAAGGTCGCCCAGCCCGCGGCGCCCGAGATCGCCGCGGTCGCCACAGACCAGTTCCTCGCCGCGTCCGGTGCGCGCCAAGGCCAGCGTGTGGAGGTGCAGTTCGACGGCCGTTCCCTGCCCGTACGCATCGTCCGCACCGCGAGCGCCCTGCCCACGACGGAAGCCACCACGCACGACGGCGGGGCCCTGCTGGTCGATCTCCGGGCCGTCAACCGGGTGCTGCAGGCCCGCTACGGAACGAGCCTGCAGCCGACCGAGTGGTGGCTGAGCACGGCCGCGCCCGGCGCGACCGCGGCGGCCGCGCGCGCCCTGCCCGACATCGATCCGGAGCAGGTGACGGTGCGCGACGAGATAGCGGCTCAGCTGCGCGACGACCCGTTCGGAGCCGCCCCGGAAGCAGCGCTGATCGCGGCGGCGGCGGTGACGGTGCTCTTCGCCGCGCTCGGCTTCGCGGTGAGCGCGGCAGGGGCGATGCGCACCAGGGACGGTGAGTTCGCCGTACTGCGCGCCCTGGGCACACCGCGCCGCAGGCTGGCCCGGCTGGTCGCCGTGGAGCACGGTGTACTGGTGGCCCTGGCGCTGCTGGTCGGCACCGTCCTGGGCACGGTACTGACGCACGCGCTGGTCCCTCTCGTCGTCCTGACCGGGCAGGCCACCCGACCGCTCCCGCCGGTCCTGGTCGAACTCCCGCTCCTGCGTCTGACCGCCCTGCTGGCGGCCCTCGCGGCGGGCCCCGCCCTCGTGACCGTGGCCCTCGCCCTTCGGCGGGCGAAGCCCGTGATGGCTCTCAGGGACGAGGTGACACAGTGACCACGCAGCCGGTGCCCCCGAAGGACGGGGGGACGAAGGCGGTGCCACCGCACGTACACGCCGGGTTGCGGACCCGGCTGCGGGCCTTCGCCGGTACGTCAGTGGCCCTCGCGCTCCTGGTGGCCGTCACCGCGGCGCTGGCCGCCGCGTACCCGCGTGCCGTCGACCGGTACGGGGACGCGGGGCTGCGCCGGGCGGTCGCACAGGCCCAACCCGACCGGACGAGCGTGCAGGTGCAGGTCCCGCTGCCCTGGATGGACACGGTCGAGGAGATGGAGGCCGCCCTGCGCGTCGGCCCGCTGACCGCGGCGCGGGCCAAGGTTCTCGCCACCGCCCAGGCGCCGCTGGTTCCCGACCCTGCGCAGTCGTCGTACGGCGTACGCACCACCGTCCCCCTGGAGGCGTCCGATCCCTGGCTTCCCCGGCCCGCCGGCCTGCCCGCCCAACTGCTGCTCGCCGCCCAGCAGGACCTGGCCTCCCACGCCCGGCTCAGCGCGGGCCGATTGCCGCGCACCACGGGCGCACCGGTGACCGCGGCGACCGAGCGGGTCGAGGCCGCCGTCACCGTGGACACCGCCCGCACGCTCCACATCCGGGTGGGCTCGGTGATCCACGTACCAGGCTCGGAGCGCGCCCCGCTCGCCGTCCGGGTCACCGGAATCGTCGTCCCGCGCGCCCCCGAGGGCGCCTACTGGTCGGCACTGCCGGTGCTGCGCACCCCCTCGCTGAGCCGCGAGCCCGAGCTTTCGCCGACGGACGTCCACTGGCTCGGCGGCCTGCTTCTCGCCGCCGACGCCGGCCCGGCCCTCCTGGGCACCCCGGGCGTCCCGCAGCGGTACTGGCATGTGGCCCCCGACGTCGCCACCCTGCGCGGCCACGATCTCGACCGTCTGGCGTCCGCCGTAGCCGCCCTGGAGACGGGACCTGGACTGCAGCGGATGCGGGAGGTCGTCGACGGGGACCTGGATGCCCAGACGCATCTCGACGAGGTCCTCGCCAACCATGCCCGACTACGGTCGGGGATCGACTCGTTGCTTCTCCTCGCCGCCGTCGGCACCGGCAGCCTCGCCCTGATCGTCCTGGCCATGGCCGCCGGCGTGGCAGCCGATCGCCGGCAGGCGGAGCTGGCCCTGCTGCGGGCCCGCGGCGCCTCACTGCCCGGCCTGGCCCTTCGGCTGCTGGCGGAGACGGCGGTGGTGGCCGTGCCGGCCGGCGCCCTCGGACTGACCGCCGCACTGCTCGTCCTGCCCGATGCCCGCACCGCACCCGCCCTCGTCGCCGCCCTCGCCGTCACCCTGCTCGCCTGTGGGGCGCTCCCGCTGCGCGCCGTGGTGACGCACCGCACGGTACGGATGCACGACGGGCGGGAGGACGTCACCACCGCCCGGCCGTCGCGGCGCCGTACGGTGGCGGAACTGACCGCCCTGGTGATCGCGTCGGTTGCGGTCGCCGCACTGCGCCGACAGGGATCCGGCAGCACCGGTCTGGTGGCCGCCGCCCCACTGTTGACCGGGATGGTCGCGGCTCTGCTGCTGGCACGCCTCCACCCCTTGCCGCTCCGTGCGCTGAGCAAGGCGGCCACGCGCCTGCGCGGCCTGGTGATTCCGCTGTCGCTGGCCCATGTGGCCCGAGCCCCCGGCTTCGCCGTGCTGCCCCTGCTCGCCCTGCTCAGCGCCCTGACCATGGCCGCGTTCGGCGGCTCGGTCCTGGCCGGGGTCACGGCGGCCCGCGACCAGGCCGCGCTCCTCCAGGTCGGTGCTGACGGCCGCATCGAGAGCACCACCGGTGAACTCCCTCGTGCCCTGCCCGACCGAGTACGCCGGCTGCCCGGCGTACGGGACATGACGGAAGCAAGCGTCACCGACGAGGCGAAGCCCCCACTGGGCAGCCGGCCGGTAGCGCTGGCCGGTGTGGCCCCTGACGCTTATGCGCGCCTGTCGCACCACACGGGACTGGGGCCGTTCGACGCGGCGAGCCTCCGGCAGGCGGCCGCCGGTACGACGGGTGGCGCCGACCGGCCCCTGCCCGCGCTGGCCTCACCTCGCGTGGCCGACGAGTACGGCACCGGCCCCTACTCCGTCCTGCTTCCGGACGGCACCTCCGTCACTGTCCGGGTCGTCCTGGTCCGAGACCGCACCCCGGCAGCGCTCGGTGACGACTTCCTGATCGTGGACCGGGCCGGCCTTCCCCGCGGCGCGGCGCGTACGACGACCCTGCTGCTGACCGGTGACGCCCTGAACGGCCGGGCGCTGCGCTCGGTGGCGGAAGGCACGCAGGCGGCCGTCCAACTGCGTGCCGAGGAACGCACGCGGCACGTCGAATCACCGCTGCAGTCCGGCGCGGAACGCCTGTACGGTGTCGCGGTCGCCGCGGGCGCCGGGTACGCGGTCCTCGCGCTCGTGCTGACCGTGCTGCGCACCGCGCCCGAACGCGGCGCCTTGCTCGCCCGGTTGCGCACGATGGGCATGACCCGGGCCCAGGGCCGCCGACTTCTGATCCTCACGGCCCTCCCGCAGGCGTTCCTGGCCGCGGCCGGCGGCATGCTGACCGGCTGGGTCGGCATTCACCTGCTGTCGCCCGGCATCGACCTCACGACCATCGCCCTGGCCTCCCCGTCCGCTTTCGAGGGGGTCGTGCTGCGCACGGATCCGCTCTCGCTCGCCGTTCCGGCGCTCACCGTGCTGTTCCTGGCCATCGGTGTGCCCGCCGGCCAGGCCTGGTGGACCAGCCGCCGTGGCTCGGTGCGTGAACTGAGGCTGGGTGACGACTAGACAGTGAGCAGAGCCCCGAGACCAAGCCGCATCCGGCACCGGCCCGTGCCCCACCGACCGCCCAGGAGCAGCCGATGACCAGCAGCCCGACCTTCCACGAACTCGCCGACCGTGCCCTCGCCGCGCGGGGCGCCGCTGCTGCGTACGGGCACGACGCCCTGATCACCTGCGACCGGCTGGTACGGATCTTCTCCGCCGACGGCGTGGAGGTCCAGGCACTGCAGGGCCTCGATCTCCTCGTCCGCAAGGGCGAGCTCATCGCCCTGGTCGGCGCCTCCGGCAGTGGCAAGTCCACCCTCATGAACATCCTGGCCGGACTGGACAGACCCACCGCCGGCGCGACCCGTGTCGGCGACCACGACCTGGTCACGATGTCCGCCAAGGAACGACTCGCCTACCGTCGCGGGACCGTCGGCTTCGTCCGGCAGCAGACCTCCCACAATCTCCTGCCCTATCTCACCGCCGCCCAGAACGTCGCCCTGCCCCTGCAGTTGGCTCGCGCCCGAGGCCGGCGCCGGACCTGGGCCGACCGCGCCATGGAACTCCTCGACCTGCTGGACGTAGCCGAATGCCGCGACCGTCGGCCGCACCAGATGTCCGGCGGCCAGCAGCAGCGCGTCGCCCTCGCCGTCGCCCTCGCCAACGATCCCGCGGTCCTGCTCGCCGATGAGCCCACCGGCGAACTCGACTCCCACACCGCCGAGCAGGTCTTCGCCGCGTTCCGCACCGCCAACGAGGAGTTGGGGACCACCATCGTGATCGTCACGCACGATCAGGCCGTCGCCGCGGAGGTCCGCCGTACGGTCGCCATCCGGGACGGGCGCACGGCGACGGAGGTCCTGCGCCACAGCGAAGTCGACTCCGTCACCGGCCAGGAGAACCTGGTCGCCCGCGAATACGCCATGCTCGACCGGGCCGGCCGCCTCCAACTCCCCGCCGAGTACACCCGGGCCCTGGGGATGCGCGACCGCGTCGCTCTGGAACTGGAACCCGACCACATCGCCGTCCGCCCGGACGACGCCCGCAACGACCGTCACGGCCAGGGCTCGGCCGGGGAACAGCCGGGGCCCTGACACGAACCGGGGCTAGGATTCGGCGATCTGGCCGTCCTTCAGCTCCAGCACACGATCGGCGAGGTCGAGAAGTGTCGTGTCATGGGTGGCCACGAGAGCCGTGATCCGCTCGCTGCGGACGACCGCGCGCAGCAGCTCCATCACGGAGTGCCCGGTCTCCGCGTCCAACTGGCCGGTCGGCTCGTCGGCGATGAGAATCGACGGACTGTTGGCCAGGGCGCGGGCGATGGCGACCCGCTGGCGCTGCCCGCCCGACAACTCACCCGGGCGCTGCGCGGCATGGTCCGCGAGCCCCACCAGGGACAGCAGCAGTTCGACGCGTTCCTGCCGCTCGCGCGGGTCCGCTCTGCGCAACCGCAGTGGTACGCCCACGTTTTCGGCAGCCGTGAGAATGGGGATGAGCCCGAACGACTGGAAGACGAAGCCGATGCGCTCCCGGCGCAGCGCGAGGAGGGCGTCCTCGCCCTGGTCCTGAAGGCGCAGCCCGTCGACGGTGACGCCCCCGCTGTCCGGTTCGTCCAGACCACCCACGATGTTGAGCAAAGTGGTCTTGCCCGAGCCCGAGCGTCCCTTGAGAGCGACGAGTTCCCCTTGAGGGACCTCGAAGGAAACGCCACGCAGGGCATGAACGGCGCTGGCGCCTCGACCGTACGACTTGTGCACATCCGCCACCTGCAGCATGGCTGCGGTCACCGCCTGGCCCATCACGCCCCCGTATGCTCCGCTGTTTCCGCAGCGCGCCAGTATGTCAGCCGGCAGCACACCCGGCAAAGCATGAGAGAACGCGGCCTGGCCACGCCGCACGCGCGGCGTCGGCGGCGAAGCCCAGCGTCTGCTCGCCCACACCGACGAACCGGCGGCGACCATCGCCCGCCGCCTGGGCTTTCACGCAAGGAGCCCCCAACAGTCGTCACGGGCGAGAGCGAGGCGCTGCTGGTCGATGCCGCCTTCACCCGCGCCGACGGCCACCGCCTGGCCGCCGAGATCCTCGACTCGTGCAAGAAGCTGACCACCGTCCTCGTCAGCCACGGCGACCCCGACTTCTACTTCGGCGCCGAGGTGCTCGCCGACGCCTTCCCCGAGGCGAAGTTCGTCGCCACCCCGGTCGTCATCGAGCACATCAAGCACTCCTACGAGGGCAAGCTCAAGGCGTGGGCGGCGCTCGGCCCGAACCTGCCCTCGCGCCTGGTCGAGCTGGAGCCCCTGACCGGCGACCTCGTCCTTGAGGGCCACCGCTTCGAGCTCAGGGGCGGACCGGCCGGACTGCCCGACCGCCACTACCTGTGGCAGGCCGAGCACCGCGCCCTCCTCGGCGGTGTCCTGCTCTTCCAGCAGGAACACGTATGGGTCGGCGACACCCCCACCCCCGACGCCCGGGCCGCCTGGGTCACGCTGCTGGACGAGATGGCCGCCCTCCAGCCGGAACTGGTCGTCCCCGGCCACCGCCTGCCCAACGCCCCGGCGAACGCCTCCGCGATCTCCGCAACCCGCGACTACCTGCTCGCTTTCGAGGAGGAGCTCGGCAAGGCCGCCGACGGCGCCGCGCTGACCGAGGCGCTCGTCGCCCGCTACCCCGACAACGGCATGCTCATCGCCGCCCAGATCGGTGCCGAGGTCGCCAAGGGTGAAATGAAGTGGGGCTGACATGACGGACTTCGCAGCGTCCACCGCTCCCGCCGACGTCGTACGCCGCCAGTACCTGGCCTCCGCGGCCGGCGACCTGGAAGCCCTGCGCGCCACCCTCGCCCCGGACGTGGAGGGGACGGAGATGGCCGGCTTCCCCCTCGCCGGCACCTACCGCACCCCCGACGGGGTCACCGGCAACGTCATGGAACGGCTGGGCAAGGAGTGGGACGGCTGGACCGCCCACGACGACACCTATGTCGTCGACGGTGAGAACGTCGTCGTCCTCGCCCGCTATACGGCGGCGAACAAGGCCACCGGCAAGGACATCGACGTCCGGGTCGCCCACCACTTCGTCGTGCGCGGCGGCCTGATCGTCCGCTTCGAACAGTTCGTGGACACCGCGCTGGTCCGCGACGCCATGACCGACTGACCCTCCCGCTGCTCTGACGTAGGTCGTGGCCGCCGAGGACCCGGCGCTGCCGCCCACCGCGCGGGAACAGTGGGCGGCGCGTGCCGCAAGGCGGTCGTCGTGATCAGGGCAAGGGCACCTCGCGCGCGTAAGGGGCGACGATGATCCGGTCGATCAGTGGTGCGTAGCGGGAGCGGAGCGGTACGCCGGGGAAGGTGTCCGAGGCGTAGGTGGTGCCGTCGAAGTTCGGCAGCTCCTCGGAGCGGAAGGCGATCGTGTTCTGTCCCTTCCTCAGCTGGACCGGGACGGTCAGCTCCCAGAAGTTGTTCTGGTGGAAGGTGTGCGGGAAGCCGACGCGCCGCGTCTCACCCCCGTTGACCGTGATGTCGGCGTGGCGGGCGAGCGGATCCGGGTTGTAGTGGGTGGCCTCGGCCTGCTCGGGGTTGGAGTAGCGGATACGCAGCGCGTACAGGCCGGCCCGGTCCGCGGCCACGGTGAACGTCGCGGTGTTGCCGTTGCCAGGGGCGCCGCCGATGCCGGTGATCGCCGTACCGCCGGTGGCCAGGGAGAGCGGGGCCAGGGCGGCCGAGCCCGCGAGTCCGGCGTCCTGCGCCCCGTAGGTACGGGCTGGGAGGGCGCCCTCCGTGGGCGTGACCGTGAGTCGATCGACGAGTGTGGTGGACGAACCTCCGGTGAGTGTCACCTTGTTGACGCCGCCCGAGAGGGAGACCGCCACGCTGCTCCTGTCCTTCGCCAGGCGCAGGACCTCGTGCCCGTTGACGGAGAGCCGGGCGCCCGTACCGCCGAGCGCGCCGACGCTGAGGGTGGCCTCGCGATCGGCGGGCGAGTAGACCCAGAACGTGGCGGTCTGACCCTTGGCGAGACGGGCTGCGCCCGAGCCGGTCGCCGCCCGCTTCGCCAGGTCGTAGACCGGCCGTGCACCGCCGCCCAGCCAGGCCAGTTCGCCCTCGTACGCCTGGGTCTTGGCTGAGGCGTCCGGCAGGGACAGGGTGACGCGGTCGACGATGGCGTCACCCTTCGTGGCGCGCTTGCCGTCGAGGCTCTTCGCGGCGAGCGTCAGAGTGTGCTTGCCCTTGGTGAGCTTCACGCTGGTGTCGGTGTGGTCCCACACCACCCACTTGTAGCCGAGCGGAAGGTACAGCTCCTGCTCGCTGTCCGCCTTGCCGTCCACGCGCAGGAAGACGTTGGTGGGGCCCTGCTCCTTCACCTTGTCGAAGGTGTTGAGGGAGTTGGCGAAGACACTGAGGTCGTAGGTGCCGTCCTCGGGCACGTCGACGGTGAAGTCGAGCGTGACGTCGGAGCCGGTGCGCAGGCCGCCCACGTCGTAGCCGCCGGAGGTGTAGAACTTCGACACGTCGCGCGGCGAGCCCTCGGGGCCGTTCTTCGAGTAGCCGGATCCGGTGTGGGCGGCGTCCTCCGCCTCGTAGGAGCCCTGCCAGCGCACCGGCGGGGCCTGCGTGCTCTTCGCCTTCCCGGCCGGGCTGAGGACGATCTCGTAGGCCGATGACTCCTTCAGTGCCGGCAGCGCGCCCTCGCCGAAGTCGACGACGACCTCGCCGTCTTCACTGACCTCCAGGTTCGTCTCCGTGAGCAGCTTCGGTCCGGAGTTGTCGCCGACCTGTCCGCTCCAGTCGATCTCGCGAACCCAGGCGTGCACGCGGTCCCCGAATACCTTCTTGGGGACACCCGCGAAGGTGATGTGGCCCTTGCCGGTCGAACCGCCGAAGATCAGCCGGGACTGCTTCTTCTCGGCGTCGAGCGTGGCGACACCCTGCATGGTGTAGTTCTCGCCCGGGAACGGCGGCGTCACCTTCACCGTGTGGCCGCTCATCGAGGCGTACGAGTTGAGCAGCCACCACTGGCCGTTGCCTCGGCCCGACTGGACCGCCGAGTCGGAGAGGTTGCCGTCGATGTTCCAGTAGGCGATGTCGGCGTCCACCTTGGACTCCTCGATCGCGGACACCCACTGGATCATCTGGCCGGGGACCGAGGTGTGGTAGTTGAAGGCGTACTCGTTGATGTTGATGGGGAGCTGGGTGCCCTCGCGGTCGGTCCCCTTGAACAGGTCCTTCTCCCACGCCCGGTACTTGGCGACGCTCTCGCGCACCGCCTCCGGATGGCTCAGCTCGTGCCAGGTGATCACCTGGGGGAGGGTGCCGGCGGCCAGGGTGTGCGTGAGGAAGCCCTTGACCTGGTCGTAGAGGACGCTGGTGTTGGGGCCGGCGATCCGGGCGTCGGGCATCCTGCCCTTGATGAGCTTGTAGGCGTCGTCCCAGGCGGCGAGGAAGTCGTCGGGGTCGCTCAGCCAGCTGACCTTGTTGTAGCTCCACTCACCGGTGCCGAACATGTTGCCCTCGGGCTCGTTGAACGGCACGAAGACGATGTTGTCCTGGTACTCCTTCGGCAGCCGCAGGACCTGATCGACCTGCTCGGCGATCTTCTCCTTGTAGAGCTTGAGCTTCTCCGCGGGGGTGTCGCCCGGCCACTGGTACGGGAAGCCGCGGTGGATGTCGGTCATGTAGATGTAGACATCGCCGTCGGTGGAGTCGGCGAGCGGCTTGACCACCTCCAGCGCGTCGGCACCGGGGTGCTGCGGGCCGTCCTGCGCCTTCGTGGAGACCGTGCGCAGGCCCATGCCCTCGATGAGGTTGTTGGTGGGGACGTCCGGCCCGTACACGCCGTAGAGAGTGCCGGAGGCGCCGCCGTGGAACGCGCCGGTGTCCGAGCCGAGGTCGACCGTGAGTTGCCCCTCGCGGACCACGGTGACGGTCGCTTTCACGGTCCGTCCGGCCGCCGTCCCCGACACGGCGAACGTCCCCGGCTTCGCGTACTTCTCGGCCGGTACGGCATCCCAGGTGATGGACGTGTCGCGGTCGTAGCCGTCGGAGAAGGAGGAGCGGACGGCGGCCGGGAGGGAAGGGGCGGTCCCCGTCGTGGTTCGGACGTCGAACGACGTCCGCGAGAGTTCCTGGAGGGTGGGCACGGTCCCGACCGTACCGGCCACCTGCTCCGCGCTCAGCGCCGAATGCCACACCGTGAAGTCGTCGACCGCGCCCTTGAGCAGCGGGTCGGGCCAGAAGGACTTGCCGATGTATCCGGCGGCCGTGGCCGAACCGTCCAGCAGTTCCTTGGCCCTGATACCGGTCGCGGCGGAGGAGATCGCCACCCCGTCGAGGTAGGTGGTGAGCCGGCCGGCGGCGGTGTCGAGGGTGACGGTGACCGTCCGCCACGCGTCCGAAGGAAGCATCGCGTAGCCGCGGACCTGTGTCTCCGCTCCGCCGCCGCCGGTGGTCACGGACGTCTGGAACAGCCCGTTGCTGTTGTACGGGGTGCTGAAGAGGTATTTGGTCGTGTTGGTGCCCAGGTCGAAGATCCGCTGCCACGGCGACTTGTCGCCGCTCCACTTCACGCGGGCGGAGACCGTCAGGTCGGTCGCGTCGCTGAGGACTTCGCGGGGCAGCCGGACGTATGCGCCGTCGGAGGTGTGCGCCCCGCCGGGCAGGGCCAGCGCCTTTCCTCCGTCAGCGCCTGCCACGGACTGGGCGGTGGAGCCGTTCACCAGGGTCGCCGTCAGGCCGTTGCCGGAACTGTCGGTGATCGTGCCGGAGGTGAGGTCGTCCTGGTCGAAGGTGTAGCGGGCGGCGGGCTGGGGCGGCTCCGCTGCCCGCGCGGGGACGGCGGGGGCGGTCAGCAGGCCCGCGCCGAGAGCGACGGCCAGGGCGGCCGGGGCTCGGCGCCGGGCGGATCTGTCAGCGGATGGCATGGATTGCGTCCTCAATCCTCGAGTGCGGTGTCGTTGTCGGCCCACCTCGGTCGGCTCCTCGTCCACGTGCCGTTCTGAGTGCGGGAGACTCTGAGGCGGGCAACTCGAACCGGTTCGATCCCGGGCGTCAGCGGCAAGGGCAATACCGAGGCGAACAGGAATGGCGACCCCTGTGCTGCCGGGCAGGCGAGGAATCGGCCCTTCGCCGCCGGAAGGATCACTTCATCGAACCGGTTCGGCGAAGCTAGCACTGGAGAAACCCGGCCAGCAATCCCCTGGACGCAAGGTCTCGGGCATCCTCGTCGGCGTGCATGGAATGGGCCGAGGGTGTTGACAGAGGTGCGGGCAGTTCCTACCGTCGCTTCACGCGAACCGGTTCGACAGGCCGGGTCGCCGCTCGCCCATCCCATATCCGCACGACCGACAGACGCTTCTGTATTCGGGGTGTCGAACCGGTTCGAGCAAGGAGTAGCCGTGAACATCGGTGAGATCGCCCGCAGGGCCGGTGTCTCACGGAGCACCGTGTCCTACGCGCTGAGCGGCAAGCGCCCCGTTTCCGAGGACACGCGCCGCAAGATCCAGCAGGTCGTCGACGAACTGGGCTACCGGCCCAGCGCCAGCGCCCGCGCCCTGGCCAACGGCCGGACCAGCACCATCGGCCTGGTCTTCCCGCCGGCCGGCAACCACTACACCGGGATGCAGCTGGATTTCATCGGCAGTGTCGTGGAGGCAGCGGCGGCGTACGACTATGACGTGCTGCTGTCGCCGAGCGGGGTGGACAGTGACCGTTCGTTCCAGCGATTGCTGGGGGAGCGGCGGGTCGACGGGGCGATCCTGATGGAGATCAGGCTGGAGGACGACCGGGTCGACCATCTGGCCGCGCTGGGCTTCCCGTCCGTAGCCATCGGCCGTACGGCTCATCCCGAGGACAGTTGGTGGGTGGGCCTGGACCACACCGCGCTGGCGGCGGCGTGCGTCCACCACCTGGCGGATCTCGGCCACCGCCGGGTCGCCTTCGTCAACCGTCCCGAGCAACTGCTGCGGGCCGGTTACGAATCCGCGCACCGCGGCCTGGACGGGTTCACGAAGGCGGCGGCCGAGCGGGGGCTTACGGTCCGGACGTACTGCTGTGGGGACGATGCAGCATCCGGCCAGGCGTGCGTGGAGCGGATTCTGCGCGACGACCCGGCCACCACGGCCCTGGTCACGCTGAACGAGGCGGCCCTGGGCGGCATCTACCGCGGTCTGGCCAGGGCGGACCGCCATGTGCCGCGCGACTTCTCCGTCACCGGAGTGGTGGCGAGCCGGTGGGCGGAGACGGTGACCCCGCAGCTCACCGCGGCCGACGTGCCGGCGGAGGAGATGGGCCGGCGTGCCGTCGACCTGCTCGTCGAACGGCTCGACCATCCTGAGGCGCCCGCCCGGCACCACCTGCTCGCGCCGCCGATCTCGTTGCGGGCCAGTACCGGGCCCGCTGGAGTCACGCCCACCACGGACACCGGGCCCGGCACGACGTCCTGACCCTCACCACGCCCCGCCGAAAACCAGGCTCCCCACTTCACTCCGCCGAACGTTCGAAGCACCGCCGTAGTTCGGCGAGCCCACTCTCAGCAACCCGTGCCCTCGGCACCCGCATGCCGGAATCAGAGGAACTCACGATGAACAACTTCTCCAGACGGCGCCGCCTGACCGCCGCGGCCCTGACCACCGTTGTCGCCGTCGTCGGCACCGCCTGTTCCTCCGGCTCGGGCGCTGCCGGCGCAAAGGCCGAGGACAGCGGCACGTACACCATCTGGGACCCGTATCCCCAGTTCGACAAGAGCTCGGCCTGGGCGAAGCTGCTGGACGACTGCGGCACCAAGGCGGGGGTGAAGGTCAAGCGGACCGCGTTCGACACCAGTGACCTGGCCAACAAGGCGCTGCTGGCCGCGCAGCAGGACAACTCCGCGGACGTTCTCATCGTCGACAACCCGGTGGTGTCGACCCTGGCCGAGGCCGGGGTGCTCACCACGACCGACGACAACAAGCTGGACACCTCGAAGGTGGACCCGAATCTCCTCGCGGCCGGCGAGTCGGGCGGGAAGACGTACGGCACGCCGATCGGCGCCAACACTCTCGCCCTCTACTACAACAAGGAAGTACTGAAGGAAGCCGGGGTGGACATCGCCACGGTCAAGGACTGGAAGTCGCTGACGGCGGCACTGGCGAAGGTGAAGAAGGCGGGGAAGAAGGGCGTCACGTTCTCGGCGATCGGGACGGAGGAGGGAAGCTTCCAGTTCCTGCCGTGGTTCTGGGGATCGGGCGCCAGGCTGACCGAACTCGACTCCGCCCAGTCCGTCGCCGCGTTGTCCCTGTGGAAGGACTGGCTGCACAAGGGCTACGCCCCGAACTCCGTCATCAACAACACCCAGACCACCAGCTGGCAGGAGTTCGCCACCGGTGACTACGCCTTCGCGGAGAACGGCACCTGGCAGCTCGCGAACGCGAAGAAGGCCGGCTTCGACTACGGCGTCCTGCCCATACCCGGCGCGGACGGCGGCAGCGCCGCCGCCCCGACCGGCGGCGAGTTCGTCACCGTCCCCGTCCAGGGCGACACCGGCCGCTACGCCACCTCCCAGAAGCTGGTGTCCTGCCTGACCAGCAGCCAGAACCTGTACGACACCGACACCACCTTGTCGTACGTGGCTCCCACCGGCGAGGTGCAGGACAAGCAGGTGGCGGCGAACGCCGAGCTGAAGCCGTGGGTGGACGCGGTCAAGGCGGCCAAGGGACGCACCAGCGACGACCTGGGCACCAAGTACCCGAAGATCTCCGAGCAGTTGTGGAAGGCCGTGCAGTCCGCCCTCAGCGGGGCCGCCTCGCCCGAGGACGCGCTGGCCAAGGCCCAGTCCGCCGCCAAGTAGCGAGGGATCCCGGGCCACAGATGAAGCACACGACACAGCTGTCGGACCGCCGGCCCGCGCGCGCCGGGAACGGGGTGGCCACCGCCGCCCCGCACCCCGCCCCCGCGCGAGCACGGCGCCGTCCGACCTCTCCGCAGTGGGCCGCCTGGGCCTTCCTGGCGCCGGTGACCCTCTACCTCGTCCTGTTCTACGCCTATCCGCTGTACCGCAACATCGACCTGAGCCTGCGCAACTACACGGTCCGCTCCTTCGTCCAGGGCGACGCGCCCTTCACCGGACTGGAGAACTACCGGAAGGTCCTCGACGACCCCACCTTCACCCCGGCCCTGCTGCACACGGTGGTGTTCACCGTGGTGTGCCTGGTGCTGCAGTACGGCATCGGCCTCGCGCTCGCGGTCTTCTTCCACCAGCACTTCCGGCTGTCGGCGACGCTGCGGGCGCTGTTCCTGGTGCCGTGGCTGCTGCCGCTGATCGTGTCGGCGTCGACGTGGTCGTGGATGCTCAACAGCGACTCCGGGATCGTCAACGCCGCCCTGGGCGTGGTCGGGATCGACCCGGTGAACTGGCTGACCTCACCTGACTGGTCGCTGACCTCGGTGATCATCGCGAACACCTGGATCGGCGTACCGTTCAACCTTGTCGTGCTCCACAGCGGCCTGCAGTCGATCCCCACGAGCCTGTACGAGGCGGCCGCCCTCGACGGGGCGAACGCCTGGCAGCGCTTCCGGCGCATCACGTTCCCGCTGCTGCGCCCGGTCTCCGCGATCACCCTGCTCCTCGGTCTGATCTACACGCTCAAGGTCTTCGACATCATCTGGATCATGACCAAGGGCGGCCCGGCGGACTCCTCCACCACCTTCGCCACCTGGTCCTACCAACTCGGCTTCGGCAACCTGGTGCCCGCCTTCGGCCCCGGCGCCGCCGTCGGCAACCTCCTCGTCGTCGCCGCCCTGGCCTTCGGCCTGGTCTACCTCCGGGTGCAGAGAAAGCAGGCGCTGTCATGACGAGTCCGCAGCCGGTCCTGAACCGACGCACCAGCCGTACGGGGTGGAAGACCGCCGCCGGTGTCCTGCTGACCGCGATCATGCTCTTCCCGGTCTACTGGATGTTCAACGTGTCCCTCACGCCCGAACAGGACATGCGCAAGAGCCCACCGGACCTGTTCCCCGCCCACGGCACCCTGGACGGCTACCGCACGGTACTGGACGAGCAGTTGCCCTACCTCGGCACCAGCCTCCTCATCGGACTGGGCACCGTCGTCCTGACCGTGGCCCTGGCCGCACCGGCCGGCTACGCGCTGGCCAAGCTGCGCCCGCGTGGCGGCGGCGTCCTGAACTTCGTTCTCCTGGCCGCCCAGATGATCCCCGGCATCATCATGGCGATGGGCTTCTACGCCATCTACCTCCAGCTCGGCCTGCTCCAGTCGGTCCCCGGCCTGATCGTCGCCGACTCCACCCTGGCCGTCCCGTTCGCGGTGCTGATCTTCACGGCGTTCATGTCCGGCATCCCCGGCGAACTGCTCCAGGCCGCGACCATGGACGGTGCCGGAACCTGGCGCGCCTTCCGGTCGATCGTGCTGCCGTTGAGCCGCAACTCGATCGTCACGGTGTCGCTGTTCGCGTTCCTGTGGTCCTGGTCCGACTTCGTCTTCGCCGGCACCCTCGTCAACGGCGGCGCCCACGAGCCGATCACCCTCGGCATCTACCACTACATCGGCAACAACAACCAGGAGTGGAACGCCATCATGGCCACCGCCGTCGTGGCCTCGCTGCCGGCCGCGGTCATCCTCGTCCTGGCCCAGCGCTACGTCGCGGCAGGCGTCACCGCCGGCGCCGTCAAGGACTGACCGACGTGCCGTCACCGTCCTGTCTCCTTCCTCCCGTTGAAGAAACGAGTAGCCCTTCATGACCGCCGCCCGATCCGGCCCGGCCTTCTCCGTCCGCGACATTCCGTTCAGCACGTACGGCTCCTGGTTCGACATCTCGCCCGTGGTGGCGGAGAAGACGTACGCGGAGGATCTCCACCTGGTCTCGCACCAGACCGGTATGCACGCCGTCCTGCGTCTGGTCCCCCTGGACGCGGCGACCGGCCGGCGCGCCGAAACGAGCGTTCAGGCGATGCCGTCCCTGCTCAGCTGGGTCGGCCCGGCCGGGCGGGTCGACCTCGCCTACGAGTCGCCGGACACCGTACGTCTGCGGGGGAGCGGTCTGGGCATCGGCGTCTTCGCGGCCGCGCGCGCGCTCACCCCGTTCAGCGGCACGTACTTCTACGCTGAACCCGGCACCGCGGCGTATGTGTTCACCTCGTACGAGACAGGGCGACGCTACCGGCTCACTGTACTGTCCGGGACCGTGACCGAGACGACCGGCGCACAGGCACTCGGGGGCGGTGACCGCGGTGTCACGGTCGGCACCGACGGCGGCGGGGTGTGGGAGGTCGCGGTCGAGGAGTACGAGACCGCGCGCCGCCCCTACGACGTCACCGCGACCTTCGACCGGGTCGCGGAAACCGCCCGTGCCGCCTTCGCCGCCTTCACCGACACCGTCGCGCCCTGGCGCTCGCCGGCCACGCCCGCGGCCGAACTCGCCGCCTATGTGCTGTGGTCGGCGACCGTCCGGCCGAAGGGCTTCGTGACCCGGCCCGCGGTGCTGATGTCCAAGCACTGGATGGACAAGGTATGGAGCTGGGACCACTGCTTCAACGCCCTCGCCCTGGCCCCCGGGCAGCCGGACCTGGCCTGGGACCAGTTCTCGCTGCCCTTCGACCACCAGGACGAGTCCGGCGCCCTGCCCGACTCGGTCACCCACTCCGAGGTACTGCACAACTTCGTCAAACCGCCCATCCACGGCTGGGCCCTCGGCCACCTGCGCCGACGCCTCCGCACACCCCTCTCACCGGCACAACTGGCCGAGGGATACGGCAGGTTGGCCCGCTGGACGGACTTCTGGCTCACCGCCCGCCGCACGCCCGGAGCCACCCTGCCCCACTACCAGCACGGCAACGACAGCGGCTGGGACAACGCCACCACCTTCGACCCCGAACGCCTGATCGTCACCGCCGACCTCGCCGCCTTTCTGACTCTGCAACTACATGAACTCGCCGACCTCGCACAGGAATTGGGGCTCGACGCAGACGCCGGCCGCTGGCAACGGACGGCCGCCTCGACACAGGCGGCGATGCTCGACGAGCTGTGGTCCGGCGACCGGTTCGTCGCCCGCTCGGTCGGCACCGGGGACACGTGGAGCAGCGCCAGCCTGCTGGACCTGATGCCCATCGCGCTGGGTGCACACCTGCCGGAACGTGTCAGCGACGTACTGGCCGCCCGGATCGAGGCCCACCTGACCCCGCACGGCCTGGCCACCGAACTGCCCACCTCACCGCACTACCTGTCCGACGGCTACTGGCGCGGTCCGATCTGGGCGCCGTCGACCGTCCTCGTCGAGGACGGCCTGCGCCGCGCCGGTCACCGCGGGCTCGCGGACGAGATCAGCGCCCGGTTCCGCGCGTTGTGCGAGACCTCCGGCTTCGCGGAGAACTTCGACGCCCTGACCGGCGCGGGGCTGAGGGATCGTGCCTACACCTGGACCGCCGGTAGTTATCTCCTCCTCGCCGAAGCCCATGAACACCGGCGTGCGGAGCCGGTCCGGGCGGGCGGTGGATGATCCGACCAGCCGGTGGCGGCACACGACACGATCGCGTTCATCCCGCGTGGTTGCCGGCGGACCGCGGCGCTGCGGGACAGGTTCTGGGCGAGCGCGGAGCCGCGTCGTCCGTACGTGCGCTCTACGCCGGCGGAGGAGCCGTCGTGCGGCGCGGCCCCAAGGGGCGTCTGACCCTGGAGCGGCGCCGTACCCTGGCCGAGACCTTGACGGACGCGGTGCTCGTGCCCGAGGTCGGTCAGTTCGCGCCGCCCGCCAGGGTCGGGTTCCAGGTCCACTTCGTGGAGCGCGAGCCGGACATGATGGCCATCGGCGGCCGACTCCTCGCGGACTCGGCCCCAGGGGTCGACGCCATGGCGATAGACGTGGCGGTGATGGATGGCGAGCCCTCGCCGGCCTGGTGGGTCAACTTCCGGGTCATCGACGAAGGTGGCTGGGGCTCCAGTGGCGGCGTGCTTTCGGTCCTGTGCGAAGGCTGTGCGCGCCGCTCTCGGTGCGTGAGGGGGCGCTCCCCCCGAGCCGCAGCTGCTGAATTGCCCTCGGGGGGAGCCGGTCATCGCCTCGAATCGACAGGGCGGCGGCCTTGACAGGGGGCTGCGGGTCGGGCTTCCTTAAGGCTGTTGCGCATCGAGATACTGTTGCGTAATCGGCAACCTATCGACAGGTCTGTCCCCAGCGGGGCGGCTCCCCGAACGGCGGCCCCGGGACCCGGCGATGCAATGGCTCTGATTCCCCTATCACCGCGGAGTAGCGCTACCGATGACTCGCAAGCCCCCTGCCGAGGACCCCGGCGACGCCCGACTGCGGGTCGGCCCGCCGAAGGAGTACGCCGCCGGCCTCCCCGCGGTCACGTCCTCGTTGCGGCACGCCGGCGAACAGATGGGGGCCCGTCGCAGCCTCCTCACTCTGCTCCGGGTCAACCAGAAGGAGGGCTTCGACTGTCCGGGCTGTGCCTGGCCGGAACCGGAACACCGGCACAAGGCGGAGTTCTGTGAGAACGGGGCCAAGGCCGTGGCCGAGGAGGCCACCGTGCGCCGGGTGACCCCGGACTTCTTCGCCGAGCACACCCTGGAGGACCTGCTTGCGCGCAGCGACTACTGGCTCGGACAGCAGGGACGTCTCACCCACCCCATGTACCGCCCGGCCGGCGCCGACCGCTACCGGCCGATTTCCTGGGACGACGCGTTCGCCGTGATCGCCCGCGAACTGGGCGCGCTCGACAGTCCGGACCAGGCCGCCTTCTACACCTCCGGACGGGCGAGCAACGAGGCCGCGTTCCTCTACCAGCTCTTCGTGCGCGCATTCGGCACCAACAACCTGCCGGACTGCTCCAACATGTGTCACGAGTCCAGCGGCTCGGCCCTGGTGGAGACCATCGGCATCGGCAAGGGCAGCGTCAGCCTGGAGGACCTCTACGAGGCCGATCTCATCCTCGTGGTGGGCCAGAACCCCGGCACCAACCACCCCCGGATGCTCTCCGCGCTGGAGAGGGCCAAGCAGCAGGGTGCCCGCGTCATCGCCGTCAACCCGCTGCCCGAGGCAGGGCTGCTCCGGTTCAAGAACCCCCAGAAGCCCTCCGGCGTCATCGGTGGCGGAACCAAGCTGGCGGACCAGTTCCTCCAGATCAGGCTGGGCGGCGACCAGGCGCTGTTCCAGGCGTTCAACCGCATGCTGCTGGAGGCGGAGGACGAGACGCCCGGCACTGTGGACGCCTCCTTCATCGAGCGGTACACGCATGGCTTCGAGGAGTTCGCCGAGCACGCCCGCAAGGCGTCGTGGGACGAGATCCTCCAGGCCACCGGACTGCCCGAGGCGGAGATCCGGGAAGCGTTCGACCAGGTGCTGGCCGCCGAGAAGATCGTCGTCTGCTGGGCGATGGGACTCACACAGCACAAGCACTCCGTGCCCACCATCCGCGACGTGGTCAACTTCCTCCTGCTGCGTGGCAACATCGGCCGCCCCGGCGCCGGCCTCTGCCCGGTGCGCGGCCACTCCAACGTGCAGGGTGACCGCACGATGGGCATCTACGAGAAGCCGGACGCCGCCTTCCTGGACCGGCTCGGCGCCGAGTTCGCCTTCACGCCGCCGCGGCACCACGGCCACGACGCCGTCGACACCATCCGCGCCATGCGCGACGGCGACGTACGGGTCTTCGTCGCGCTGGGCGGCAACTTCGTCGCCGCGGCCCCCGACACCGACCTGACCGAGCAGGCGCTGCGCAGGTGCCGGCTCACGGTGCAGATCTCCACCAAGCTCAATCGGTCGCATGTCATCGCCGGGGAGCAGGCCCTGATCCTCCCGTGCCTGGGCCGGACCGAGGCCGACCTGCGGCCGGGCGGGCCCCAACAGGTCACGGTGGAGGACTCCATGGGCATGGTCCACCTGTCGCGAGGGCGCCTCGCGCCCGCGTCCGGGCACCTGCTGAGCGAGCCCGCGATCATCTGCCGGATGGCACGGGCCACCCTCGGGGAAGCGGGCCCGCGGGTGCCGTGGGAGGAGTTCGAGTCGGACTACGACCGCATCCGCGACCGTATCGAACGCGTGATCCCCGGCTTCGAGGACTTCAACGCCCGGGTGCGGCAGCGGGGCGGTTTCGCCCTGCCCCACCCGCCCCGCGACGAGCGCCGGTTCACCACCGTCACCGGCCGGGCCAACTTCACCGCCAACCCGCTGGAGAGTCCCAAGGTCCCGCCCGGCCGGCTGCTGCTCCAGACGCTCCGCTCCCACGACCAGTACAACACCACCATCTACGGCCTCGACGACCGCTACCGCGGCATCCGCCAAGGCCGCCGGGTTCTCTTCCTGCACCCCGACGACCTCGCCGAGCGAGGGCTGGCCGACGGGGACATGGTCGACATCGTCAGCGAGTACGGCGACGGCGTGGAGCGCAGGGCGCCCTCCTTCCGGGCCGTGTCCTACCCGACGCCCCGGGGCTGCTGCGCCGCCTACTTCCCCGAGACCAACGTCCTCGTACCCCTGGACTCCACGGCGGCCGTCAGCAACACCCCCACGTCGAAGTCCGTCGTCGTCCGGCTGGAGCCGGTGTCCGCCGACGCATAGCCACCAGCGGGAGTGAACCACCCCCCTCCGGAGGTCCTCTTCCGGAGGCGGTGACCGATGAGCGGCCCCCTGTACGACCACGCTCCCCGGGCCACGTTCGACGCCGACCGCGGCACGGCACAACTCGCCGTCGGTATCCGCACGTTCTGGACCGACCGAACCGCTTCAGGCGGCCCGCTGCGAAAGGCGCGCCGCGGTTGCTGACGGTGACGCCGGGCCGGGTTTCCCGCGTGCGCCGACGATCACCGGGTTGCGGTACCGCAACTCCGTGCGAACCCCTTGACAGCCCTCCCCGACACCCAGAGGGTTGTTTCCCATAGTGAATGCCGATGCATTATTCGCAACGACGCACCGTGGCGGCCCCTCCGCCTCCCCTTCTCTCGTCGTCCTCCCATCCGCTCCGGCGTGCCGGCCGGTCAGGCGGAATCACCGACGAGTTCCCCCGCCGTCGTCCGCGACAAAGACTTCACCGCCGTCTGTGGAAGGGACGAGCTGATGAGCAATACCCATGAAAGGGACGGGAGTCGAAGCCGACCCGTCGTCGCGGATCCCCCGGGAAGCCCGGCGGCAGCCGCCGGCCCCCGCACCGATCTGGTCATCTTCGGAGTCGCCGCCGCCCTCACCCTCGCCTTCGTCGTGTGGGGAGCCACCGCGACCGACACGCTGGAGAGCGTGTCCGGGAAGCTCCTTGACGGGACCATCCGAAACGGCGGCTGGGCCTTCGTCCTCGCCGCCTCCGGCTTCGTGGTCTTCGCCCTGTGGCTGGCGATGAGCCGTTACGGGCGGATCACCCTCGGCAAGGAGGGTGAGCAGCCGGAGTTCCGCACGGTCTCGTGGATAGCCATGATGTTCAGCGCGGGCATGGGCATCGGCCTGATGTTCTACGGCGTGAGCGAACCGCTGTCGCACTTCGTCACGCCGCCACCGGGCACCGACCCGGCCGATGCCAACGAGGCCATGGGAACCGCCATGGCCACCACCCTCTTCCACTGGACGCTCCACCCGTGGGCGATGTACGCGGTCGTGGGTCTGGCCATCGCCTACAGCACCTTCCGGCGTGGTCGCCGGCAGCTGATCAGCGCCGTGTTCACCCCGCTGATCGGTGAGCGGCGGGCGAACGGCTGGGGCGGCAAGGTCATCGACATCCTCGCCATCTTCGCCACCCTCTTCGGTTCCGCGGCCTCCCTGGGGCTCGGCGCCCTCCAGATCGGCAGCGGCTTCACCGGACTGGGCTGGCTGGGATCTGTCGGCACCGGCCTGCTGGTCGTCGTGATCGCGGTGCTGACCGTGGCGTTCGTCGCCTCGGCGGTGTCCGGGATCGAGAAGGGCATCCAGTGGCTGTCGAACATCAACATGGTGCTGGCGGTGACCCTGGCGGTCTTCGTGTTCCTGGTCGGACCGACCATCTTCATCCTCGACCTGCTGCCCACCTCCATCGGCGCGTTCCTCGGTGACCTGGCGCAGATGGCCGGGCGCACCGAGGCGTCCAGCGGTGAGGGCGTCGCCGACTGGCTGGCCGGCTGGACGGTCTTCTACTGGGCCTGGTGGATCTCCTGGACGCCCTTCGTCGGCATGTTCATCGCGCGCATCAGCCGTGGCCGGACGATCCGGCAGTTCGTGGGCGGGGTCATCCTCGTGCCCAGCACCGTCAGCCTGCTGTGGTTCGCCGTCTTCGGCGGCTCGGCGATGCATCTCCAGGACGAGAAGCGGCTCAGCGACGCCTCGACCGCCCAGGGGCAGCTCTTCGACGTGCTCCAGCAGTACCCGGTCGCCACGGTCACCAGCGTGGTGGTGATGATCCTCGTCGGCATCTTCTTCGTCTCCGGCGCCGACGCCGCCTCGATCGTGATGGGCACGCTCTCGCAGCGCGGATCCCTGGAACCGACCCGGGGTGTCGTCATCCTCTGGGGCGTGCTGACCGGAGCGGTCGCCGCGATCATGCTGCTCATCGGCGGCGGCAAGGGCGACGCGCTCACCGGCCTGCAGAACCTCACCATTCTCGCGGCGGCCCCCTTCACCGTGGTGATGGTCGGCCTGTGTGTCGCCCTCAACCGGGACCTGCGCCAGGATCCGCTCATCATCCGGGGGCGCATCGGCAAGGAAGCCGTCGAATCGGCCGTCATCGCCGGCCATGAGAAGTACGACGGCGACTTCGAACTCCGCATCGGTCCCTGTGCGCCTTCCGGCGACACGGAGGCCGACGGGTCCCGGCAGTCCGCACAACCCACGCAGTCCCCCTCCACCTCCGCTCCCTGAGAGCGTCGTACCCGCGCCCGGCGAGGTCGTGGCACCGACATGGTCGGCCACGGCCCGCCGGGCGTTCGTGCTGCTCCGGCCGCGATCCCTGTCGGCCGAGGGAACCTCGTCGCGCTGCTTGACCCCCGGTCGGCACTCAACGATGCTGTGTTGCGGCACGTGAGATGAGTGCCGTAATGAGCAACATCTGATTCAAGTCTCGACCAGCCGAGGAGTGGCCATGACGCACCAGGTCCGTGCTGTCGTCGCGCGGGGCAAGGGCGCCCCCGTCAGCCTGGAAACGATCGTCGTGCCTGACCCGGGTCCGGGTGAGGCGCTGGTGAGGATCGAGGCCTGCGGGGTCTGCCACACCGATCTGCACTATCGCGAGGGCGGCATCAACGACGACTTCCCGTTCCTGCTGGGGCACGAGGCCGCCGGCATCGTGGAGTCGGTGGGGGAGGGCGTCACCGACGTCGCGCCCGGTGACTTCGTGATCCTCAACTGGCGTGCGGTGTGCGGCCAGTGCCGCGCCTGTCAGCGTGGGGAGGCGTGGTACTGCTTCAACACCCACAACGCCAAGCAGAAGATGACCCTGCTGGACGGCACCGAGCTGTCGCCGGCCCTGGGGATCGGCGCCTTCGCGGAGAAGACGCTGGTCGCGGCCGGTCAGTGCACCAAGGTCGACCCGACCGCGTCGGCCGCCGCGGCCGGTCTGCTGGGGTGCGGCGTGATGGCGGGGATCGGCGCGGCCATCAACACAGGGGGCGTCGGCCGGGGCGACTCGGTCGCCGTCATCGGCTGCGGCGGGGTCGGCGCCGCGGCGATCGCCGGAGCGAACCTGGCGGGCGCCGCGAAGGTCATCGCGGTCGACATCGACGACCGCAAGCTGGAGACCGCCTCGAAGCTGGGCGCGACCCACACCGTCAACTCCCGCGAGACCGACCCCGTCGCGGCGATCCGCGAGCTGACCGGCGGGTTCGGCGCGGACGTGGTGATCGAGGCGGTGGGCCGCCCGGAGACGTACAAGCAGGCCTTCTACGCCCGCGACCTGGCCGGCACGGTCGTCCTGGTCGGCGTCCCCACCCCGGAGATGAAGCTGGAACTGCCGCTGCTGGACGTCTTCGGCCGTGGTGGCTCCCTGAAGTCGTCCTGGTACGGCGACTGCCTGCCGAGCCGGGACTTCCCGATGCTCATCGACCTCTATCTGCAGGGCCGGCTGGACCTGGACGCCTTCGTCACGGAGACGATCGCGCTGGACGAGGTGGAGAAGGCGTTCGAGCGGATGCACCACGGCGACGTGCTTCGCTCGGTGGTGGTCCTCTGATGGCCGTCCGCATCGAACGACTCGTCACCTCGGGGACGTTCTCCCTGGACGGCGGCACCTGGGACGTCGACAACAACGTGTGGATCGTCGGCGACGACAGCGAGGTGATCGTCGTCGACGCGGCGCACGACGCCGACGCCATCGCCGCGGCCGTCGGCGACCGGCGCCTCATCGCGATCGTGTGCACCCACGCGCACAACGACCACATCGACGCCGCGCCCGAACTCGCGGCACGCACGGGCGCCCCGGTCCTGCTCCACCCGGACGACCTGCCGCTGTGGAAGCAGACCCACCCCGACCGGGTGCCGGACGCCGAACTGACCGACGGCCAGGGCATCCCGGTGGCCGGCATCGAGCTGACCGTGCTGCACACGCCCGGCCACGCCCCCGGGGCGGTCTGCCTGTACGCACCGGCCCTGACGGCGCTCTTCAGCGGCGACACGCTGTTCGCCGGCGGACCCGGGGCGACAGGGCGGTCGTACAGCCATTTCCCGACCATCGTCGAGTCGATCCGGAACCGGCTGCTGACGTTGCCCGCAGAGACCGTCGTGCACACCGGGCACGGGGACACGACCACTGTCGCCGCCGAGGCCCCGCACCTTCAGGAGTGGCTCGACCGCGGCTTCTGACGCCCGTCGGCGCCTCTCGTACGCCCGCCCCCGGCCCGCGGTCACCGCGAGCCGACGGGGCGGGCTGTTGTTGTTCTATATGAATGAAGTTCTTCATGGCGCAACGCAAAAATCAGACTCAGAGCGCCCTTTGAATGCCTTGACAGCGGTTCGGGACGACTCCAGACTGATGTTGCGCTTACCGCAATCCGTTTCGTTATACGCACCGAGGTGTCATGATGATTCCCGCGTGCCGTCTCGAGGAGCTCCCCCGAGGCGAGGCCCACCGGCTCGACATCGATCCGCCGGTCTCCGTGTTCCACACCGACGACGGCGAGCTCTTCGCCATCGACGACACGTGCACCCACCAGGACGCGTCGCTCGCCGACGGCTGGCTGGAGGGCTGCGAGGTGGAATGCCCGCTGCATGCTTCCAAGTTCGACCTGAGGACCGGCGCGGTCGACGCCCCGCCGGCCAAGCTTCCGGTCCGGACGCACGAGGTCGTCGTCGAGGGCGGCGTGATCTACGTGCAGGTGTCGACGGACGCGCCCAACCTTCCGCCCTGCATCGCCGCCCGGCTCGCCGGGGGTCCCGCGTGAGGAGCGTCGCCGTGGTCGGCGCCTCGCTGGCCGGACTGTCGGCGGCGCGCTCACTGCGGGGGCAGGGCTACGACGGCCGGCTGGTCGTCGTCGGGGACGAGCTCCACCGCCCGTACGACAGGCCCCCGCTGTCCAAGGAGTTCCTGGCCGGCACCCTCGGCGAGGCCGAACTCGCCCTGGAGACCGACGGCGAGGACCTTCGGGCGGACTGGCTGCTCGGAGTCCGCGCCACCGGACTCGACCACGCGGCCCGCACTCTGCGACTCTCCGACGGGCAGGAGGTGCGGGCCGACGGCGTGGTCATCGCGACGGGCGCCGCCGCTCGCACCCTGCCCGGCTCCGAGGGCCTGGCCGGAGTGCACACGCTGCGCACCCTGGACGACGCCCGCGCCCTGCGGGACGAACTGGCCCGCGGCGGACGGTTGGTGGTGATCGGCGGTGGCTTCATCGGGGCCGAGGTCGCCTCCACCGCTCAAGCCCTGGGGCTCGACGTGACCGTCGTCGAGGCCGCCCCGACGCCGCTCGCCGGTCCGCTCGGCGAGACCATGGGCGCCATCGTCTCCGCCCTGCACGCCGACCACGGCGTACGGCTGGAGTGCGGCGTGGGCGTCAAGGGGCTGAGCGGGGAGACCCGCGTCGACGCCGTCCTGCTGGAGGACGGCCGAGGCATCCCCGCCGACATCGTGGTGGTCGGCGTGGGAGCACGCCCGAACGTCGAGTGGCTGGAAGGCTCCGGCATCGCTCTCGACAACGGCGTCAAGTGCGGCGCCGACGGCCGCACCAGCCTCGCCGGTGTGGTCGCGGTCGGCGACTGCGCCAACTGGTACGACCCGCGCGCGGGTTTCCATCGCCGCATCGAGCACTGGACGGGAGCACGGGAACGGCCCGACGCCGCGATCGCCGCACTGCTGGCGGGCGGTGCGGTGGAGCCGGGAATGCCCAGGCCACCGTACTTCTGGTCCGACCAGTACGGCGTGAAGATCCAGTTCGCCGGTCACGCGGCCGGCGCGGACAGCGTCACCATCGAGGCCGGCGGCGCGGACGACCGCGACGTCCTGGCCGTCTACCGGCGGGCCGGGGACCCGGTCGCCGTGCTCGGGATGAACCAGCCGCGGTTGTTCATGCGCTGGCGCAAGCAACTCGCCGCCACCGCATCCTGACACCGCTCGCATCTTGACACCGCCCCAGCGGGATCCCATGCTGCGGTTTCACATGGCACGCAGCGTTGCTCCATACACAACGCCGTCCGGAGTCGTTCCTCCCGGCGCGTGAAAGACCCCTCCACGACGTTCCCGAGGAGTGCACCGTGACCTCGACCAGCCTGCCGGACAGTCTGATCGCCACTCTTCCCGGCTCCTCCTACACGGACCCGGAGTTCTTCGCCCAGGAGCAGGAGCACATATTCGAGACCATGTGGTTCTGTGTCGCGCGGGCCGCGGAGCTGGCCAAGCCCGGCGCCTTCCGCACCGTCGACGTGGGCCGCGAGAGCATCCTCGTCACCCGGGGGCGGGACAACGGCATCCGCGCCTACTTCAATGTGTGCCGGCACCGTGGAGCCAAGCTCTGCACCGAGGAGACCGGCGAGGTCAAGCGGGCCTTCCAGTGCCCCTACCACGCCTGGACGTACGACCTGAACGGCAAGCTCGTCGCGGCGCCCAACCTCACCAAGATGCCCGACGTGGGCCGTACCGAGTACGGACTGGTGAGCGTGGCCGTGCGCGAATGGCTTGGCTATGTCTGGGTCTGTCTCGCGGAGAACCCGCCCTCCTTCGAGGAGGAAGTCATCGGTGAGATCGTCGCCCGCCTCGGCGACGTCGAGTCGATCGAGCGCTACGACATCGACAACCTCTCCGTCGGCAAGCGGATCACGTACGACGTGAAGGCGAACTGGAAGCTCATCATCGAGAACTTCATGGAGTGCTACCACTGCGCCACGATCCACCCCGAACTCACCGAGGTGCTCCCGGAGTTCGCCGACGGCTACGCCGCCCAGTACTACGTCGGCCACGGCGCCGAGTTCGGAGACGAGGTCCAGGGCTTCACCGTCGACGGCTCCGAAGGGCTGGACCGCATACCGGGGGTCGCCGACGACCAGGACCGCCGCTACTACGCGATCACCGTCAGGCCCCAGGTGTTCATCAACCTCGTGCCCGACCACGTGATCTTCCACCGGATGTACCCGGTGTCCGTGGACCGCACGATCGTCGAGTGCGACTGGCTGTACCTCCCGCACGTCGTCGGGAGCGGAAAGGACGTCAGCCGGTCCGTGGAACTCTTCCACCGGGTCAACCAGCAGGACTTCGACGCCTGTGAGCGTACGCAGCCCGGAATGAGCTCCCGGATGTACGCCAAGGGGGGTGTACTCGTGCCCAGCGAGCACCACATCGGCGCCTTCCACGACTGGGTGAACGAGCGTCTGGGCGCCCCTCAGGGGTGATTCAGCCCAGATAGCCCATCCGGTGGCTGATCTCCTCGGCGCCCTTGACCAGTACCGGGGACACCTCGTGCATGCGCTCCTCGGTCAAGCGGTAACCGGGCCCGGAGGCGCTGAGCGCCGCGATGACCTCGCCGTCCCGGTTGCGCACCGGGGCGGCCATCGCGTGCAGACCGACCTCCAGCTCCTCGAGGGTGTAGGAGTAGCCCCGCTCCCGCGCCTCGGTGAGGTTCTTCTCGAGCTTCGTCTTCGCGGTGATGGTGCGCGGGGTGACCTTCTTCATGCCGGCGGAGGCCAGCAGCGCGGCGCGCTCCTTGGCGGGCATGTGGGCCAGAAGGATCTTGCCGCTGGACGTCGCGTGCAGGGGAGTCAGCTGACCGACCCAGTTGTGCGCGGTGATGGCTCCCGGTCCGCGCACCTGGTACAGGTTGATCGCGTAGTGCTCCTGCATGACGGCGATGTTGACCGTCTCGCCGATCTCCTCCGCGAGGCGCTCACAGATGGGGCGGCCCTGCTGGGTGATGTCGATACGGCCGGTGACGGCTCCGGCCAGGCGGACGATGCCGAAGCCGAGCCGGTACTTGCCGCGCTCGCCGGCCTGCTCCACCAGTCCGCGCGCCTCCAGGGCGCCGAGCAGCCGGAAGGCGGTCGACTTGTGCACCTCGATCTCGCCCGCCACCTCGCTCACGCCTGCCTCGCCACGCTGAGCGAGGATCTCCAGGACGCTGATGGCGCGGTCCACGGACTGCACGCCGCCGGCATGTGAATTCGACGTTTCTGTGTCAGGACTGTAGTTGCTCACAGTGAAACTATACGCGTAGTAAACAACATCACTGCAAGTAACGTCGTCGCAATCAAGATCCTGAAGTTGCGCTGTTCGCAACCTGGTGCGCATGACGCTACCCGTCTAGCATGCCTCGCATATCTACGGCGCGAGCGAGACGAGGCACCATGGCTCCTGTGCAGTACGACTTCGTCATCGTCGGTGGCGGTTCGGCCGGCAGCGCACTGGCGAACAGGCTCTCCGCGGACCCGGCCAACCGGGTGCTGGTCCTGGAGGCGGGCCGGTCGGACTATCCGTGGGATGTCTTCATCCATATGCCCGCGGCGCTGACCTATCCCATCGGCAGTCGGTTCTACGACTGGAAGTACGAGTCCGAGCCTGAGCCGCACATGGGCGGCCGACGCGTGTACCACGCGCGCGGCAAGGTGCTGGGTGGCTCCAGCAGCATCAACGGCATGATCTTCCAGCGCGGCAACCCCATGGACTACGAGCGCTGGGCGGCCGACCCGGGTATGGAGGCATGGGACTACGCGCACTGTCTGCCGTACTTCCGGCGCATGGAGAACTGTCTGGCGGCCGGCCCGGACGACGAGTTCCGCGGCCACGACGGCCCCCTGGTCCTGGAGCGCGGCCCGGCGACCAACCCTCTCTTCGGTGCCTTCCTCAAAGCCACGCAGGAAGCGGGCTACGCGCCCACGGAGGACGTCAACGGCTATCGGCAGGAAGGCTTCGCGCAGTTCGACCGGAATGTGCACCGCGGACGTCGGCTCTCGGCCTCGAAGGCGTACCTCAAGCCCGCGATGAAGCGGCCCAACCTCACCGTGAAGACCCGCGCGCTCGTCAGCCGCGTGCTCTTCGAGGGCAAGCGCGCCGTGGGTGTCGAGTACCAGCGCGGCCGGGGCGCGCTCCAGCAGGTCCGCGCCAACGAGGTCATCCTGTGCGGCGGCGCCATCAACTCCCCGCAGCTGCTTCAGCTCTCGGGCGTCGGCAACGCCGAGGAACTGCGGGCGCTGGGCATCGACGTCGTGCACGACCTTCCCGGCGTCGGCGAGAACATGCAGGACCACCTGGAGGTGTACATCCAGTACGGCTGCAAGCAGCCGGTCTCCATGCAGCCGTACCTGGCGAAGTGGCGGGCCCCCTTCATCGGCCTGCAGTGGCTGTTCCGGAAGGGGCCGGCCGCGACCAACCACTTCGAGGCCGGCGGCTTCGCACGCAGCAACGAGGACGTGGACTACCCCAACCTGATGTTCCACTTCCTGCCCATCGCGGTCCGCTACGACGGCTCCGTGCCGGCCGGCGGCCACGGCTACCAGGTGCACGTCGGGCCCATGTACTCCGACGCCGTCGGCTCGGTGAAGATCAAGAGCAAGGACCCGCGCGAGCATCCGGCCCTGCGCTTCAACTACCTCTCCACCGAGCAGGACCGCCGCGAGTGGGTCGAGGCGATCCGGGTGGCCCGCAAGCTCCTCAACCAGCCCGCGCTCGCCCCCTACAACGACGGGGAGATCTCGCCCGGGCCCTCCGTGGAGACCGACGAGGAGATCCTCGCGTGGGTGGCCAAGGACGGTGAGACGGCCCTGCATCCCTCCTGCACCTGCAAGATGGGTACCGACGAGATGTCCGTCGTCGACCCCACCAGCATGCGGGTGCACGGCGTCGAAGGGCTGCGTGTGGTGGACGCCTCCGTCATGCCGTACGTCACCAACGGCAACATCTACGCCCCGGTGATGATGGTCGCCGAGAAGGCCGCCGACCTGATCCTCGGCAAGGAGCCGCTCGCGCCGTCGAAGGCCGCCTACTACCGTCACCGCGACGTCCAGAAGCAGGCGGAGTAGGAGTTGGGCGCCACAGGGATCAGGGCGCTGCTGAGCAGCGTCCGCTACGAGGTGCTGCCCGCGAAGGCGACCGAGGACAAGGTCCTCGCCCATGTGCCGCGCGACGTCGTCGTCACCGTGACGGCGTCGCCGGTCAAGGGGCTGGAGCCGACCCTCGAACTCGCCGGCCGGCTCGCGGGGCACGGCTACCGGGTCGTCCCGCACGTGCCGGCGCGGCTGCTGCGGGACGACGTGCACCTGAAGGAGGTCACCGGCCGGCTCCGCGAGGCCGGCGTGGACGACGTCTTCGTCCCGGCCGGTGACTCCGACCCGCCGGCCGGGGTCTACGACGGGGCCCTGCCGGTGCTGCTCAGGCTGGGCGAGCTGGGCAGTCCCTTCGCCCGTGTCGGCGTCACCGGATACCCCGAGAGCCATCCGCTCATCCACGACGACGTCACCGTCCAGGCGATGTGGGACAAGCGTGAGCACGCCACGTACATCGTGAGCAACCTGTGCTTCGACCCCCGGGTGCTGGGGGAGTGGCTCGTTCGTATACGGCGCCGGGGCGTCGCCATGCCGGTCCATGTGGGTGTCGCGGGGCCCGTACAGCGGGCGAAGCTGCTGGCGATGGCCACGAAGATCGGGGTGGGGGAGTCGACGCGCTTCCTGACCAGGCACGCCTCGTGGTTCCTGCGGTTCGCGGCCCCCGGTGGGTATGCGCCCGAGCGGCTGCTGTCCCGCGCGGAGCGGGCCCTCGCCGCACCCTCGGCGGGGGTGGCCGGGCTGCACCTGTTCACGTTCAACCAGATCGCCGAGACGGAGCGGTGGCGCCGAGCGCTGCTGGACCGGCTGGGCGGCTGAGGGCGCGACACCCCCTCCAGCCGTGCACGACAAGGGCGGGACCGGAATCCGGTCCCGCCCCACTGTGGTCACGGCTCAGCGGAAGACCACCGTACGGTTGCCCTCCACCATCACGCGGCTCTCGCTGTGCCACTTCACCGCGTGCGCGAGGACCTGGGCCTCGACGTCCCGTCCGACCGTGACCAGGTCGCCGGGGTCGAGCGAGTGGTCGACACGGACCACGTCCTGCTCGATGATCTGCCCCTCGTCCAGGTCCGACGTCACATAGTGCGCCGTCGCGCCGACCAGCTTGACCCCGCGCTGATAGGCCTGGTCGTAGGGGCGTGCGCCCTTGAAGCTGGGGAGGAAGGAGTGGTGGATGTTGATGGCCCGGCCCTCCAGCTGCTTGCACAGGTCGTCGGAGAGGATCTGCATGTAGCGGGCCAGTACCACCAGGTCGACGTCCAGCTCGCGCACGAGCTCCATCAGGCGTGCCTCGGCCTCGGGCTTGCTGTCCCTGGTCACCGGGATGTGGTGGAAGGGGATGCCGTACGTCTCCGCGAGCTTCTCGAAGTCCCGGTGGTTGGAGACGATCGCCGGGATCTCGATGTTGAGCGCGCCGGTGCGCCTGCGGAACAGCAGGTCGTTCAGACAGTGGCCGAACTTCGACACCATGATCAGTGTCCGGGTCGGCGTGGCCGCGCCGTTCAGGGCCCAGGAGATGCCGTATGCCTGGGCGACGGGGCCGAACCGGGAGCGCAGATTCTCCGCCGTGACGTCCGGATCGGAGACGTCGAAATGGACCCGCATGAAGAAGCGGCCCTGAAGTCGGTCGTCGAACTGCTGGCTTTCCAGGATGTTGCCGGAGTTCCGGACGAGAAAGCCGCTCACGGCGTGAACCAGTCCCGCGCTGTCGGGACAGGAGAGGGTGAGGACGTACTCACGGCCAGGTTGCGGGCGAGGGGACATGTGCGGCCTCCGTCGGTGCGTATTGCACAACAAGGTGAGCGATACGCAACATGGTCGGCTCGACATCGCCTGTGGTCAAGGGTGGGCGAGTAAAGGCGGGCATGGTGAAATCGTCATCGGCCAACCCCTTGACGCCGGTCTGTCCATTCGACACTGTGTTCCACCACAAGCAATCGGGTGCACGATGCGCAACGAATTTCCATTGAAAGGCTCGTCGCGTGGCAGACCTGTATGTGGATGGCCAATGGCGGGATCCGGTCGCCGGTGGACACCGGGACATCCGGTGTCCGGCTGACGGCACGCTCGCGGCGACCGTATCGGAGGCGACCCGCCCCGACACCGAGGCCGCGATAGCCGCGGCCCGCCGCGCCTTCGACGCGGGGCACTGGCCGGACACCCCCGAGCGCGAACGCGGCGCACTGCTGCTGCGTACCGCCGACATCCTGGAGCGCGACGCCAAGGACTTCGCCCGCGCCGAGTCCCTGGACACCGGGAAGCGGCTGGTGGAGAGCGAGTACGACATCGCCGACGTCGTCTCCTGCTTCCGCTACTACGGTGGCCTCGCGGGCACCGACGCCGGGCGCGCGATCGACACCGGCCGGGACGACGCCGTCAGCCGTGTGGTCTACGAGCCGGTCGGAGTGTGCGGGCTCATCACCCCCTGGAACTACCCGCTGCTGCAGGCCGGTTGGAAGGTCGCCCCGGCGCTGCTCGCCGGCAACACGATCGTCCTCAAGCCCAGCGAGCTGACCCCCTCCACCTCCATCCTGCTGATGAGGGCACTGGAGGAGGCCGGGATCCCGGCCGGCGTCGCCAACCTCGTCCTCGGCACCGGGCCCGAGGTGGGCGCGCCGCTCTCCGAGCACCCGGCCGTGGACATGGTGTCCTTCACCGGGGGGCTGGAGACCGGCAAGCGGATCATGGCCACCGCCGCCGCGAGCGTGAAGAAGGTCGCGCTGGAGCTGGGTGGCAAGAACCCCAACGTAGTCTTCGCCGACGCCGACTTCGAGACGGCCGTCGACTTCGCTCTCACGGCCGTGTTCCTGCACTCGGGGCAGGTCTGCTCGGCCGGCGCCCGGCTCATCGTCGAGGACTCCCTGCACGACCGGTTCGTCGACGAGGTGGTGCGCCGGGCCCGGCGGATCCGGCTCGGCGGCCCCTTCGACGCCGACGCCGAGACCGGCGCGCTGATCTCCGCGCAGCACCTGGCGAAGGTCGAGGCGTACGTCGCCGCGGGGATCGCCGAGGGCGCCCTGCTGCGCTGCGGCGGCGCACGGCCCGACGATCCCGCGCTGGCAGGCGGCCACTACTACCCGCCGACCGTGCTCGACGAGTGCACGCAGGACATGCGCGTGGTGCACGAGGAGTCCTTCGGGCCCGTGCTGACCGTCGAGCGCTTCACCGACGAGGACGACGCCGTCCGCATCGCCAACGACACCGAGTACGGACTCGCCGGAGCCGTCTGGACGCAGGACGCGGGCCGGGCCCAGCGGGTCGCCCGGCGGCTGCGCCACGGCACGGTGTGGATCAACGACTACCACCCCTACGTGCCGCAAGCGGAATGGGGTGGCTTCGGGCTCTCGGGCGTGGGCCGGGAGCTGGGACCGACCGGCCTGAACGAGTACCGAGAGCCCAAACACATCTGGCAGAACATCCAACCCCGGCCGCAGCACTGGTTCCGCGGCTGAACGCCGAAAGAAGGTCGAACGTGACCACACAGACCGAGGTGCCGCAGCGGCGCGGCACGCCCCAGGACTCGGGCTCCACCCCGGTCATCTCCGTGCGCAGGCTGTGGAAGGTGTTCGGGCCGAAGGCCGACCAGGTACCGGACTCCGAGGAGCTGTGCGGCCTCACCCGCCGCGAGCTCATGGACCGCACCGGATGCACCGCCGCCGTACGCGACGTCCACTTCGACGTCTCGCCCGGCGAGGTCTTCGTCGTCATGGGCCTGTCCGGCTCCGGCAAGTCCACCCTGGTGCGATGTCTGACCCGGCTGATCGAACCCACCGCAGGTGAGGTCGTCTTCGAGGGCGAGGACATCCGCCAGGCCGACGCGGCCCGCCTGCGTGATCTGCGGCGCCGCAAGTTCTCCATGGTCTTCCAGCACTTCGGTCTGCTGCCCCACCGCCGCGTCGTGGACAACGTGGCGTTCGGGCTGGAGATCCGGGGCATGAGCCGGGCCGAGCGCACCAAGCGGGCCCAGGAGGTCGTCGAGCTGGTCGGCCTCGCGGGCTACGAGAGGTCCTACCCCGACCAGCTGTCCGGCGGTATGCAGCAGCGCGTGGGCCTCGCCCGGGCGCTGGCCGGCGACCCGGACGTACTCTTCTTCGACGAGCCGTTCTCGGCGCTCGACCCGCTGATCCGCCGTGACATGCAGAACGAGGTCATCCGCCTGCACCACGAGGTCGGCAAGACCATGGTGTTCATCACCCACGACCTCTCCGAGGCCCTCAAGCTGGGCGACCGCATCCTGATCATGCGCGACGGCAAGATGGTCCAGTGCGGCACCGGCGACGAACTCGTAGGAGCCCCGGCGGATGACTACGTCCGCGAGTTCGTCAAGGACGTGCCGCGCGGCGACGTGCTCACCCTGCGCTGGATCATGCGCCCGCCGGAGGACGGCGACGCCCTGGACGGCCCCGAGCTGGGGCCGGACGTCGTGGTGAAGGAGGCCACCCGGGCGGTGCTCGCGGCCGATAAGCCGGTCAAGGTCGTCGAGAACGGCGAGCTGCTCGGCATCGTCGGCGACGAGGAGATCCTCGCGGTGGTCGCCGGGCGGGAAGGCGGCGCGTGATGACCGTCGCCGTCGAGAAACCCGAGAAGACACAGGCGGCCGAGCCGGCTGCCCCGGCCGAGGAGCCGCGCAAGGTCAGCCGGTCCATGGTGGTCGGCGCCATCCTGGTCGTCTGGCTGGTGCTGTTCGTCGTCCTGCGCGGCAAGCAGACCCTCGCCCTGGCAGCGGCCGACCTGACCGACCTGCACCGCTGGTTCAACGACGTCAACGACTCCATCGGCGCGAACCGCAACTCCAACCCGCTCTTCCTCTACTTCTTCAACGAGATCCGCCTGGTCATCGACTCCCTGGTGACCTTCGTCCAGGAGCTGATCTCCCAGCCGTCCGCCGACCGGCCCGTCCCGCAGATCGGCTGGCTCGGTGTCGTCGGCATCGCCGGCTATGTCTCCTGGGCCGTGGGCAACTGGCGGGTCGCACTGCTCGCGGTGGCCGGCTTCACCTTCCTCGGGCTCCAGGGCCTGTGGCAGGAGAGCATGGACACGCTGGCGCTCACCGTCTCCGCCGTGTTCGTGGCGCTGCTGTTCGCGATCCCGCTGGGCGTCTGGGCGGGGCTGTCCGACCGGTTCAACCGGATCATCACGCCCTTCCTGGACTTCATGCAGACGATGCCGACCTTCGTCTACCTGGCCCCGCTGACGCTGTTCTTCCTCATCGGCGGAGCCTCCGCCACCATCGCCACGGTGATCTACGCGGCACCCCCGGCGATCCGCATCACCGCGCACGCCATCCGCACCGTTCCGGAGACGACGGTCGAGGCGGCCGACTCACTGGGGGCGACGCGCCGGCAGTCGCTGCTGAAGGTCCTGCTGCCGATGTCCAAGCGAACCGTGGTGATGGGCGTCAACCAGACCATCATGGCCGCCCTGGCCATGGTGACCATCGCGGCCCTCATCGACGCGCCCGGCCTCGGCAAGACCGTCGTCCAGGCCCTCCAGTCGCTCGACGTCGGTACGGCCTTCAACGCGGGCCTGTCCATCGTCGTCATGGCGATCGTCCTCGACCGGGTCACGACCGCGGCCAGCGCGCGCGAGGAGGAGGCCCGGCGCTCGAAGAACCGCTTCCTCGCCTGGCGGCGGCCGCTGCTGGGCGCGGGCGCGGCATTGACGGCCGTCCTGATCTACCTGTCGCACACCTACCTATGGGCGGCGGAGTTCCCCGGCGAGGGCGGGCTTGGAAGCTCCATCGCGAGCGCCGCCGACACCGCGACGACCTGGGTGCAGGACAACCTCTCGGGCCTGACCAACGCGATCCGCGACGTGATCACCAACGGGCTGCTCAACCCGTTCCAGTCCCTGCTCACCGACTCCCCGTGGTGGCTCGTCGGCGCCGTGCTGATCGCGCTCGGTGTCGTCCTCGGCGGGCCGCGCGCCGGCATCACCACGACGGTGTGCGTGGGCCTGCTGGTCGCCACCGGAGTGTGGTCCGACGGCATGACGACGCTGGCGTCGACCCTCGTCGCCACGGTGCTCGTGATGCTGCTCGGCATCGTCTTCGGCGTGTGGATGGGGCGCAGCGCGCTGGTGGACCGGATGCTGCGGCCCAGTCTGGACGCGGCACAGGTCATGCCGCCGTTCGTCTATCTGGTGCCGTTCCTCGCGCTGTTCGGCGCGACCCGCTTCACGGCGATCGTCGCGGCCATCGTCTACGCGGCCCCCGTCGCCATGAAGATCATCGCGGACGGGGTGCGGAACGTGCCCGCGACGACCGTGGAGGCGGCCACCTCCGCCGGGTGCAACACCTGGCAGATCATCACCAAGGTCCAACTGCCGATGGCACGCGGCGCCCTGACTCTCGCGACCAACCAGGGCCTGATCTACGTGCTGTCGATGGTTGTGGTGGGCGGCCTGGTAGGAGCGGGCGCCCTCGGCTACGACGTCGTGGCCGGCTTCTCGCAGGGGCAACTGTTCGGGAAGGGGCTCGCCGCGGGGCTCGCCATCGTCCTTCTCGGCGTCATGTTCGACCGGATCACTCAGGCAGCGGCGCGGCGTACCAGCGCGTAAGGAGTTCACTGACCATGGCAAGGCAAGCAAGACAGTGGAGAGTCGGCGCGGCCGGCATAGCGGTCCTCGGCCTCACCCTGACCGCCTGCGGCGGCGCGAAGGTCGGTGACAGCTCCTCGGACGCCGGCGGCTCGGGCGGCTCCGGCAAGTGCGGCACCTTCAACCTCGCGGTCAACCCGTGGGTGGGGTACGAGGCCAACGCGGCGGTGATCGCGTACGTCGCGGAGCAGGACCTCGGCTGCAAGGTCACCAAGAAGGATCTGAAGGAAGAGATCGCCTGGCAGGGCTTCGGGACGGGTGAGGTCGACGCCGTCGTGGAGAACTGGGGGCATGACGACCTGAAGAAGAAGTACATCACCGACCAGAAGACCGCCGTGGACGCCGGTCCGACCGGCAACCAAGGTCTCATCGGCTGGTACGTGCCGCCGTGGCTGGCCAAGGAGCACCCGGACATCCTCGACTGGAACAACCTCGACAAGTACGCGGCCGAGTTCAAGACGTCCGAGTCCGGTGGCAAGGGGCAACTCCTCGACGGCGACCCGTCGTTCGTCACCAATGACGAGGCCCTGGTGAAGAACCTGAAGCTGGACTTCAAGGTCGTGTACGCGGGCAGCGAGACCGCTCTCATCCAGGCCTTCCGCAAGGCGGAGAAGGACAAGGAATGGGTGATCGGCTACTTCTACGAGCCGCAGTGGTTCATGTCCGAGGTGCCGCTGAAGAAGGTCAAGCTGCCCGAGTACAAGACGGGCTGCGACGCCGACGCCGAGAAGGTGAACTGCGACTACCCCGTGTACAAGCTGGACAAGATCGTCAGCGCGAAGTTCGCCAAGTCCGGCAGCCCCGCCTATGACCTGGTGAAGAACTTCACCTGGACCAACGACGACCAGAACGCCGTGGCCAAGTACATCGCGGTGGACAAGATGACCCCCGAGGCCGCGGCGAAGAAGTGGGTCGAGGCCAACCGCGACAAGGTGGAGGCCTGGATCAAGTAGGCCCTTCTCGGATGCCCGGTGGGCGGTGCGTACGGACGCGCACCGCCCACCGGGCATTCCTGTTTTTCCAGGCCGTTCTCCGACGTCACCGGACCTCTTGACACCCACCTGCACGGCAGGCACATTGAGTTGCGCAACCTGAATCACGTTGCGCAGAAAGCAACTCAACCGGAGGTGCGGCGATGGCGGGACCGCGTGTGGTCATCATCGGAGCGGGAGTCGTCGGCGCGGCTCTCGCGGACGAGATCTCGGCGCTGGGGTGGACCGAGGTGACCGTGGTCGACCAGGGGCCGCTCCCGGCCACCGGGGGCTCGACCTCGCACGCCCCCGGCCTGGTCTTCCAGACGAACTCCTCGAAGACCATGACGGAGCTGGCCCGCTACACCGTCGAGAAGTTCTGCTCCCTCGACGTCGACGGCAAGCCCTGCTTCCTCCAGGTCGGCGGCCTCGAAGTGGCGACCACACCGGAGCGCCTCGCCGAACTGCACCGCCGGCACGGCTGGATCACCGCCTGGGGCATCGAGTCACGGATCCTGACCACCGACGAGTGCGTCGAGAAGCACCCGCTGGTCGACCGTGACAAGGTGCTCGGCGGCCTCCTGGTGCCGACCGACGGCCTCGCCAAGGCGGTCCTCGCCGTCGAGGCGCAGATCCGCCGGGCCACCGAACGCGGTGTGCGCTTCCTGCCCCGCCACGAGGTCCTCGACGTCCTGAAGGCCGACGGCGAGGTGACCGGCGTCCTGACCGACCAGGGCGAGATCCCCGCCGACATCGTCGTGTGCTGCGCCGGCATCTGGGGCCCCAAGATCGCCCGCATGGCCGGCATGAACCTGCCGCTGACCCCGCTGGCCCACCAACTTGCCTGGACCGGCCCCGTCCCGGCCCTCGCCGGCCAGACCGAGGAGGCGGTCCGCCCGATCCTGCGCCACCAGGACGCCGACCTCTACTACCGAGACCGCTTCGACGGCATCGGCATCGGGTACTACGGCCACCGCCCCATGCCGATCTCCGCGGACGACATCCGTGCCTTCGACGAGGCAGCCGAGATGCCGTCCGTCCTGAAGTTCACCGAGGAGGACTTCGAGCCCGCCTGGAGCGAGACCCAGTCCCTGCTCCCCTCGACGCGCGAGGCGAAGATCGAGGAAGGCATCAACGGCCTGTTCTCCTTCACCACCGACAACTTCCCGCTCCTCGGCGAGTCGCAGGACGTCAAGGGCTTCTGGGTCGCCGAGGCCGTCTGGGTCACCCACTCCGCGGGCGTCGGCCGGGGCATGGCCGAATGGCTGGTCGACGGGCACTGCTCGTCCTTCGACCTGCACGAGTGCGACGTCAACCGCTTCGAGCCGCACCAGCTGTCCCCGGAGTACGTCCTGGCCCGCGACTGCCAGAACTTCGTCGAGGTCTACGACATCCTCCACCCCCTCCAGCCGTCCGGCGACCCGCGCCCGATCCGCACCAGCCCCTTCCACACCCGCCAGCAGGAGCACGGCGCCTTCTTCCTGGAGGCGAGCGGCTGGGAGCGTCCGCAGTGGTACGAGGCCAACGCGAAGCTCGTCGAGGGCCGCAACATCCCCACCCCGAACGACTGGGCCGCCCAGTTCTGGTCGCCCATCGTCGGTGCCGAGGCGCAGACCACCCGCGAGACCGTCGCGATGTACGACATGACGGCCCTCAAGCGCCTGGAGGTGAGCGGCCTCGGCTCCGCCGAGTTTCTGGAGCGGCTGTGCACCGGCAAGGTCGCCAAGTCCGTCGGCTCGGTGACGTACACCCTCCTGCTCGACCACGACGGCGGCATCCGCAGCGACATCACCGTCGCCCGCCTCGCCCACGACCTCTTCCAGGTCGGCGCCAACGGCAACCTGGACCTCGACTGGTTCACCCGCCACCTCCCCGCCGACGGCACCGTCCAGGTCCGCGACATCACCCCCGGCACCTGCTGCGTCGGCCTGTGGGGCCCGCTGGCCCGCAAGGTCCTCCAGCCGCTGACGGACGAGGACTTCTCGAACGACGGCCTGAAGTATTTCCGCGCCAAGCGCGCCTACATCGGCAGCGTCCCGGTCACGGCGATGCGGCTGTCGTACGTCGGCGAACTCGGCTGGGAGCTCTACACCACCGCCGACCAGGGCCAGAAGCTGTGGGACACGCTGTGGCAGGCGGCGAGGCCCCTGGGCGGCGTCATCGCCGGCCGCGGCGCCTTCAACAGCCTCCGCCTGGAGAAGGGCTACCGCTCCTTCGGCACCGACATGACCTACGAGCACGACCCCTACGAGGCCGGCGTCGGCTTCGCCGTCAAGCTCGACAAGGGCGACTTCATCGGCAAGGCCGCACTGGAGCGCCGCAAGGACGACGTGCGGCGCAGGCTGACCTGCCTCACCATCGACGACGCGCACTCCGTCGTCCTCGGCAAGGAGCCTGTTTACGACGGCGACCGCCCGGTCGGCTACGTCACCAGCGCCGCCTACGGCTACACCATCGGCAAGGGCATCGCCTACGCGTGGCTCCCGGCGGAGCTCACCACTCCCGGCACGCCCGTGCAGATCGGCTACTTCGACCGGCGCGTCGCGGCGGTCGTGGCCGAAGAGCCCTTGTTCGACCCGACGATGTCCCGTCTTCGTGGGTGAGGGCGGCGAAGCGTGTGCCTCGGTGGGTCGTCCGGCGAGTGCAGGTGTGTTGTGGCTGGTCACGCAGTTCCCCGCGCCCCTGAAGGGCGCTCCACCTCTGGCCTGTTGGAAGGAGTACCGCCGGTGAGCGCACAGCTGCTTGACGGGAAGGCGACGGCGGCCGCCATTCGCCGCGAACTTGCCGATCGTGTCGCCAAGTTGACGGCGGACGGAGGCCGCCCGCCCGGCCTCGGCACCGTCCTGGTCGGCGACGATCCCGGCAGCCGCGCCTACGTCGCCGGAAAACACCGCGACTGCGCCCAGGTGGGCATCGCGTCCATCCGCCGGGACCTGCCCGCTGACGCCTCCCAGCAGCAGGTCGAGGAGACGATCGACGAGCTCAACGCCGACCCGGCGTGCACCGGCTACATCGTCCAGCTCCCGCTCCCGCGCCACCTGGACGCCAACGCCGTACTGGAACGCATGGACCCGGCCAAGGACGCCGACGGCCTGCACCCCGTCAACCTCGGCCGGCTCGTCCTCGGCGTCGAGGCCCCGCTGCCGTGCACCCCGCGCGGCATCGTCGAACTGCTCCGCCGCCACGAGGTGCCCCTCGCCGGCGCGCGGGTGTGCGTGATCGGCCGCGGCATCACGGTCGGACGCCCCATCGGCCTCCTCCTCACCCGCCGCTCGGAGAACGCCACCGTGACCCTCTGCCACACCGGCACCAAGGGCCTGGCCTGGCACGTACGCGAGGCCGACATCGTCATCGCGGCCGCCGGCGTACCCGCTCTGGTCACCAAGGACATGCTGCGTCCCGGCGCCGCGGTCCTGGACGTCGGCATCACCCGCACCGACGACGGCCTGGTCGGCGACATCCACCCGGACGCCGCGCAGGTGGCCGGATGGCTCGCCCCGATGCCCGGCGGCGTGGGCCCCATGACCCGAGCGATGTTGCTCGCCAACGTCGTGGAGGCCGCCGAGAGGAACGCGAACACCGTATGAACGTGCTGAACGGAGATGTCCGATGAGCCCCCGCACCCCCGGCGCCGACCTCCCCGACCACCCCGACTTCCTGTGGCGTACGCCCGATCCCAGGCGGTCGTACGACGTAGTGATCGTCGGCGGCGGCGGACACGGCCTCGCCACCGCCCACTACCTGGCGAAGAACCATGGCATCACCAATGTCGCGGTGCTGGAGAAGGGCTGGCTCGCGGGCGGCAACATGGCCCGCAACACCACGATCATCCGCTCCAACTACCTGTGGGACGAGAGCGCCGGCATCTACGAGCACGCCCTCAAACTCTGGGAGGGCCTGGCGGAGGAGCTCGACTACCCGATCCTCTTCTCCCAGCGCGGCGTGCTGAACCTCGCGCACAGTCTCCAGGACGTCCGCGACAGCGTCCGCCGCGTCGAGGCGAACCGCCTCAACGGCGTGGACGCGGAGTGGCTCGACGCGGACGGCGTCAAGGAAGTCTGCCCGATCGTCAACATCTCGCAGGACGTGCGCTACCCGGTCCTGGGCGCCACCTACCAGCCGCGCGCGGGCATCGCCAAGCACGACCACGTCGCCTGGGGCCTGGCCCGCTCCGCGGACGCCGCGGGCATCGACATCATCCAGAACTGCGAGGTCACCGGCCTCGACGTGGTCGGCAACCGGGTCGTCGGCGTCCAGACCACCCGCGGCCCCATCGCGGCGGGCAAGGTGGCGCTCTGCTCGGCGGGCCACACCTCGGTCCTCGCGGCCATGGCGGGCATCGAGCTCCCCATCCAGAGCCACCCGTTGCAGGCCCTGGTCTCCGAGCTGCTGGAGCCGGTGCACCCCACGGTCGTCATGTCCAACGCCGTCCACGTGTACGTCAGCCAGGCCCACAAGGGCGAGCTGGTGATGGGCGCGGGCATCGACGCGTACAACTCCTACACCCAGCGCGGCGCCTTCCACATCATCGAGGAGCAGATGGCGGCGGCCCTGGAGCTGTTCCCGGTCTTCGCCCGCGCCCATGTGCTGCGCACCTGGGGCGGCATCGTCGACACCAGCCCCGACGCCTCACCGATCATCGGGCTCAGCCCCGTCGACAACCTCTACCTCAACTGCGGCTGGGGAACGGGCGGTTTCAAGGCCACCCCGGGCGTCGGATGGGTCTACGCCCACACCATCGCCCACGACACTCCGCACGCCCTCAACGCCCCCTTCTCGCTCGACCGTTTCACCACCGGCGCGCTCGTCGACGAGCACGGCGCTGCCGCGGTGGCCCACTAGGGAGCCGAACCATGCTGCTCATCCCCTGCCCGTGGTGCGGGCCCCGCGACGAGGCCGAGTTCCACTACGGCGGCCAGGCCCACGTGCCCTACCCGGAGGCCCCCGCGTCCCTCTCCGACGAGGAGTGGGCCCGCTACCTCTTCTTCCGCGACAACCCCAAGGGCCCCTTCGCCGAGCGGTGGAGCCACACGGCGGGCTGCCGCCGCTGGTTCAACGCGGTACGGGACACGTCGACGAACGAGATCCTGACGGTGTACAGGTCGGGCGAGGAGCGCCCGGCGACTCTTGAGCCGAGGCCGGTGTCTTCAGCGGGGTCTGGGGCGCCGGCCCCAGAAGGGGCGCGGGGAACTGCGCGACCAGCCCCCACCCACCCGCAGCTGAACGACAACCTCCGAGGGGGTGCAGGGCGCGAGACCAACCCGTTCCGCCACCCCACCCGCGGCCGAATCGACCGCGACACCTCCCTCACCTTCACCTTCGACGGCACCGAGTACCAGGGCTACCGAGGCGACACCCTCGCCTCCGCTCTCCTCGCCAACGGCGTCATCCAGGCCGGCACCAGCATCAAGCTCGGCCGCCCCCGAGGCATCTTCTCCGCCGGCGTCGAAGAGCCCAACGCGGTCGTCCAGATCGAGGAGCCCTTCCCGGAGCCCATGCTCCCCGCGACGACCGTCGAGCTCTACGACGGCCTGGTCGCGACCAGCCTCCCCGGGCAGGGCCGCCTCGCCACCGACCCGGACCCCGCCCGCTACGACGCCGTACACGCCCACTGCGACCTGCTGATCGTCGGCGCCGGCCCGGCCGGCCTCGCGGCAGCCGCGGCGGCAGCCAGGAGCGGCGCCCGCGTCATCCTCGCCGACGACCAGCCGGAACCCGGCGGCAGCCTCCTCGGCACGGCCGAACACCTCGACTGGGTACGGGAGGTGACGGAGCTGCTCGCCGCCGCCCCAGAGGTCCGTGTCCTGCCCCGCACCACCGTCTTCGGCTACTACGACGACAACCACCTCCTCGCCGTCGAACGCCGTACCAACCACCTCGGCGCCGCCGCCCCCGAGAAGGTCTCCCGCGAACGCGTCTGGCGCATCCGCGCCCGCCGGGTCGTCCTCGCCACCGGCGCCCACGAGCGCTCGCTGGCCTTCCCCGACAACGACCGCCCCGGCGTGATGCTTGCCTCCTCGGCCCGCACCCACGTCAACCGCCACGGCGTCCTGCCCGGCCGTCACGCGGTCGTCTTCACGACCAACGACAGCGCGTACGGGGCGGCCCTGGACCTCGCCTCGGCCGGCCTCGCCATCACGGCGATCGTCGACACCCGCCCCGAACCGGGGGAGTGGGCCGAGCACGCGAGGGCGGCCGGCATCGAGGTGCTGGCCGGGCACGCCGTCACCGGTACGGAGGGCGAGGCCCGCCTGGCCGCCGTGACCGTCGCACCCTACGGAGAGTCCGCGGGGCGGCGCGAGTTCGCCGCCGACCTGCTGCTGGTCTCCGGCGGCTGGAACCCGGTGGCGCACCTGTTCAGCCAGTCCGGCGGCAAGCTGCGCCACGACGAGACGCTTGGCTCATTCGTCCCCGACACCTGCCGTCAGGCCGTCGAGGTCGCGGGCAGCGCGAGCGGCGTCCTCGACCAGGCCGCGGTCCTGGCCCAGGGTGCGGCCGCCGGTGCCCGCGCCGTCGAGGCCGAGGGCTACCCGGCCGACACGCCCCGCCTCCCGGAGGTGGCCGCGCAGCCGCGTCCGACCGCGCCGATGCACGTGTACGTCGTCCCGGGTGGCACGGACGACGCCCCCCGTTTCGTAGACCTCCAACGCGATGTCACCGTCGCCGACCTGGCCCGCGCGACCGGCGCCGGCCTGGTCTCGGTCGAGCACACCAAGCGCTACACGACGGCCGGCACCGCCAACGACCAGGGCAAGACCTCCGGCATGCTGGCCGGCGGCGTCGTCGCCGAACTGCTCGGCACGGACATCTCGGCGCTCGGCACGACCACGTTCCGCCCGCCGTACACGCCGGTGTCCTTCGCCGCCCTCGCGGGCCGCGACCGCGGCGCGCTGAGCGACCCGGTCCGCACGACCGCCATCCACGAGTGGCATGTCGCGCACGGCGCCCTGTTCGAGAACGTCGGCCAGTGGAAGCGCCCCTGGTACTACCCGCGAGGCGGCGAGGACATGGAAGCCGCCGTACTGCGCGAGTGCGCCGCCACCCGCGAGAGCGTCGGCTTCATGGACGCCTCCACGCTCGGCAAGATCGACGTCCAGGGCCCGGACGCCGGCGTCTTCCTCGACCGGCTCTACACCAACATGATGAGCACCCTGAAGGTCGGCATGATCCGCTACGGCGTCATGTGCCGCCCGGACGGCATGGTCTTCGACGACGGCACGGTCATCCGGGTCGCCCCGGAGCGCTTCCTCGTCACCACGACGACGGGCAACGCCGCCGCCGTACTCGACTGGATGGAGGAGTGGCACCAGACGGAGTGGCCCGAGCTCAAGGTGCACTGCACCTCCGTGACCGAGCAGTGGGCGACGGTCGCGCTCGTCGGTCCGAAGTCCCGTGCGGTCCTCGCCTCGCTCGCGCCCCGACTGGCCGTGGCCAACGACGACTTCCCGTTCATGGCCTGGCGGGAGACGACCGTCGCGGGCATCGAGGCCCGGGTCTGCCGGATCAGCTTCTCCGGCGAACTCGCCTTCGAGATCAACGTGTCACCGTGGCAGGGCCTCGCCCTGTGGGAGGCCGTGTACGAGGCCGGCGCGCCGTACGGCATCACCCCGTACGGCACGGAGACCATGCACGTCCTGCGGGCCGAGAAGGGATACCCGATCATCGGCCAGGACACCGACGGCACGGTGACCCCGCAGGACCTCGGGATGAGCTGGGTGGTGTCGAAGAAGAAGCCGGACTTCGTCGGCAAGCGGTCCTACGCCCGCGCGGACACGTCCCGCCCGGACCGCAAACACCTGGTCGGACTGCTCCCCGAGGATCCGGGCACCCTCCTCCGGGAGGGCACCCACCTGATCGCCGACCGTGTGCTGCCGGCTCCGCCCGTCCCCATGCTCGGCCATGTCACCTCCAGCTATCGCAGCGCCGCCCTCGGCCGGACGTTCGCGCTCGCCCTGATCAGGGGCGGCCGGGATCGTATCGGCGAACGGCTGTACGCCCCCGTCGGCGACCAACTGGTGCCGGTGACCGTCGCCAGCCCTGTCCTCTACGACCCCGAGGGAGCCCGCCGCGATGGCTGAGACCGCCCTTAACGCCCCGCTCCGCAGCCCGCTCTCGCAGGCCGCGGACCACCTGGCCGCCGCGACCCGCGCGTCCGGGGGTGCCATCCGGCTGGCCGAACTGCCCTTCCTGGCCCAGCTGAACGTGCGTCTGGACGCCAAGGGAGCGGCGGCGGAGGCCGTCGGGCTGGCACTGGACCTGCAACTGCCGCTCCAGCCGAACACCGTCGTGCGCGCGGGGGAGCTGACCGCGCTGTGGCTCGGCCCGGACGAATGGCTGCTGGTGGGACCGCCGGGCAGTGAACGGGATCTGGAGAGCCGGATCCGGGAGGCGGCGGGGGAGGAGCACGTCTCCGTCACCGACGTCTCCGCACAGCGCACCACGCTCCTCGTCACGGGCCCCCGCGCCCATGACCTGCTGGCCCACGGCTGTTCGTTGGACCTGCATCCGCGGGTCTTCGGAGCCGGCCGCTGCGCTCAGACGACCCTGGGCCGCACCCAGGTCGTGCTGGTCGCCCGGGACGAACCCGGGGCCGGATTCTGGATCCTGGTCCGCGCGACGTTCGCCGGCTATCTGGCGGACTGGCTGCTGGACGCGGCGACCGAGTACCTCTGAGGAAGCCCGGCGGGCCCGCACCCCGCCGGCCCCTGTGGGAGCTCCGCTCAGGAGCTCCCACAGGGCGTTGCGCAGCATGTTCCGTCAAACGCATCGAAGGTCGGACGCCCGTGACCGCCACTGCTCCACTCGCCCCGGGAACACCCGTACTCCACCCGCACGGCCTGCCACGCCCCGGCCGGACCCTGGTCATGGGTGTCGTGAACGTGACGCCGGACTCGTTCTCCGACGGCGGGCTGTCGTTCGCCGCCGACGCGGCTGTGGCGCACGGGATCGCCCTGCTCGAACAGGGCGCGGACATCGTGGACGTGGGTGGTGAGTCGACCCGCCCCGGCGCGGCACGCCCGCCGGTCGAGGAGGAGGTGCGACGCGTTCTGCCCGTCGTCCGGGAACTCGCGGCGGCGGGCGCGGTCGTGAGCGTCGACACGATGCGCGCCGAGGTCGCCGCACGCGCGCTGGACGCGGGTGCGCGGCTGGTCAACGACGTCTCAGGGGGTCTCGCCGACCCCGCGATGCTGCCGCTGATGGCGCGGGCGGGGGCGCCGTACATCCTCATGCACTGGCGTGGACACTCCGCCGGCATGCAGGCGAACGCCGTCTACGACGACGTCGTCACCGATGTGCTCGGTGAACTGCGCCTGAGGATCGACGCCGCGCTGGAGGCGGGGATACCGCGCGGCTGTCTGGTCGTCGACCCCGGGCTGGGCTTCGCGAAGACGCCCGACCACAACTGGGAGCTCCTGGGGCGCCTCGGGGACGTCAGGGGCCTGGGCCACCCCGTGCTCGTGGGCGCGTCACGCAAGTCGTTTCTGGGCAGCCTGCTGGCGGATCGGGAGACGGGACGACCGCGCCCGGCGCGGCAGCGCGATGCCGCGACCGCCGCCGTCTCCGTGCTCGCCGCCGCGCAGGGCGTCTGGTGCCTGCGCGTGCACGACGTCGCCTCCACGGCCGACGCGGTACGTGTGACGGCCCGCTGGGGTGTCGAGGCGGCGGCGCCGGCGCGGTCGTCCACGCGCTGAGCGCGCCCGAGGACCGCGGCCGGACCGAGCGCCCTGTGGAGACCGCGCGGCGGACGTGAGGCCTCAGCCCAGATAGCCCATCCTTCGGCTGATTTCGTCCGCGCCGCTGATCAGCAAAGGTGCGACCTCGCGGATGCGTTCCTCGGTCAAGCGGTAGGTGGGGCCGGAGGCGCTGAGCGCGGCGATGACCTCGCCCTCGCGGGACCGGATCGGCGCCGCGACGGCGTGCAGCCCGATCTCCAGCTCCTCCAGCGCCACCGCGTATCCGCGCTCCAGCGACTCGGCGAGGTCCTTCTCCAGCTTCGTCCCGGCCGTCAGGGTGTGCGGCGTCAGCTTCCGCACCTCCGACTCCGCGAGCACGCGGGCGCGTTCCTTCCGGGTCAGGTGGGCCAGCAGGATCTTGCCGCTCGACGTCGCGTACACGGGGGTGAGCTTGCCGACCCAGTTGTGGGTGCCGACTGCGCCGGGGCCGCGTACCTGATCCAGGTTGACCGCGAAGTGCTCCTGCAGGACGGCGATGTTGACGGTCTCGCCGATCTCCTCGCTCAGCCGTTCGCACACCGGCCGGCCCTGCTGGGTGATGTCGAGCCGGCCCGTGACCGCGCCGGCCAGGCGCACGATCCCGAAGCCGAGCCGGTACTTGCCCCGCTCGGCGGTCTGCTCGACCAGGCCGCGTGCTTCCAGGGCCCCGAGCAGACGGAACGCGGTGGACTTGTGCACCTCTATCTCGGCGGCCACCTCGCTGACGCCCGCCTCGCCGCGCTGGGCGAGGATCTCCAGGACGCTGACGGCGCGGTCGACGGACTGCACCCCGTTCACCGCGGGACCCGCCGTTTCGCTATCTGCGGTGTAGTTGCTCATGGCGCAACTATACGCACGGTGTTCGGCAGGGTTGAAGGGGGCCGCGGAAGGCGGTTCGGGTGACCGGATCGGGCCGCCCGCATGGTTGCACGGGCCGCTCGGTCAACGGAAGACCGCGGTGCGCCTCCGCCCTCCTGGCGGGTGGCCCCGGCGGTATCGGGCGTCCGTTTTCCGCCGGGATGGCGACTTCGCTCGGCCAGCCCCCTTGACAGTGGGTGTCCGCAGGGAGACAGTTTGGTCGGTCGTTGCTTATAGTGAACAGAGTTGCGTAATGCACAACTCAGGTGGTGGCTCGGCCTCCAGGTCTCACCCGGGTTCGGGTGAGGTTCCCTCCCTCCCTCAGAACATCAGGCCGAAGATCCCGGAGATCGCGTTCGGCCCGTCCCCTCTACGAGGAGATCGACCGTGACACACGAGGTACGCGCCGTCGTGGCCCACCAGAAGGGCGCACCGGTCTCGGTGGAGACCATCCTGGTGCCGAACCCGGGCCCCGGCGAGGCGCTGGTGCGGGTGCAGGCCTGCGGTGTCTGCCACACCGACCTGCACTACCGGCAGGGCGGGATCGACGACGCGTTCCCGTTCCTGCTCGGCCACGAGGCGGCCGGTGTCGTGGAGTCGGTCGGCGAGGGAGTCGCCGACGTCGCGCCCGGCGACTTCGTCGTCCTCAACTGGCGTGCCGTCTGCGGCACTTGCCGGGCCTGCGGCAACGGAAGGCCGTGGTACTGCTTCGCGACCCGCAACGCCACGCAGCCGATGACCCTCGCCGACGGCACCCCGCTCTCCCCGGCCCTCGGCATCGGCGCCTTCGCCGAGAAGACCCTCGTCGCCGCAGGTCAGTGCACCAAGGTCGACCCGGCGGCCTCGCCCGCCGCGGCCGGTCTGCTCGGCTGCGGGGTGATGGCCGGGTTCGGTGCCGCGGTCAACACCGGCGGCGTGGGCCGCGGTGACTCGATCGCGGTGATCGGCTGCGGCGGCGTCGGCATGGCGGCGATCGCGGGCGCCAAGGTCGCCGGTGCGAGCCGGATCATCGCCGTGGACGTCGACGAGCGAAAGCTGAAGTGGGCCGAGCAGTTCGGTGCCACCGACACCGTCGACTCCTCCCGGACCGACGCGGTCGAGGCGATCCGCGAGCTGACCGGCGGTCACGGCGCCGACGTCGTCGTGGACGCGGTGGGCCGCCCCGAGACCTTCAAGCAGGCCTTCTACGCCCGTGACCTCGCCGGCACCGCCGTCCTGGTCGGCGTCCCCACCCCTGAGCCGACCCTCGACCTGCCCCTGCTGGACGTCTTCGGCCGCGGCGGCGCGCTGAAGCCTTCCTGGTACGGCGACTGCCTGCCCTCCCGGGACTTCCCCGTCCTGATCGACCTGTACCTCCAAGGCCGCTTCGACCTGGGCGAGTTCGTCACCGAGACGATCGGCCTGGACGACGTGGAGGCCGCGTTCGCCGGGATGCACCACGGCGACGTCCTGCGCTCGGTGGTGGTCCTGTGACCGCGCGCGTCGAACGCCTCGTCACCTCCGGCACCTTCGAACCGGACGGCGGCTCCCAGAGGTCTTGCGGCAGGAGGACCTGACCGTGGCCGGCACCGACCTCCTGGTGCCGCACACCCCCGGCCACTCGCCCGGCTCCGTCTGCCGCGCGTCTGACCTTCTCCGAACCCCCGACATTCTCCGAACGTCCGTATTTTTCCGAAGGTGACACGATGACCATCACGAACCTGCCGCCCAGCCTGATCCCCACGCTGTCCGGTGAGTACTACACCGACCCCGAGGTCTTCGCCCAGGAGCAGGAGCGGGTCTTCGAGGCCATGTGGTTCTGCGTGGCGCGCGCCGCCGAGCTGGACAAGCCCGGCGCCTTCCGTACCTACCAGGTGGGCCGCGAGAGCGTGCTGATCTCCCGCTCGCGGGACGGCTCGATCAAGGCCTTCCTCAACATCTGCCGGCACCGCGGCGCCAAGCTGTGCACCGAGGAGTCCGGTGAGGTGAAGCGGGCCTTCCAGTGTCCGTACCACGCCTGGACCTACGGCCTGGACGGCAAGCTGGTCGCCGCCCCGAACCTGACGTCCATGCCGGACATCGACCGGACCGAGTACGGCCTGATCAACGTCCATGTGCGGGAGTGGCTCGGCTATGTGTGGGTGTGTCTCGCCGACGAGCCGCCGTCCTTCGAGACGGATGTGCAGGGCGCGGTCGTCGAGCGGCTGGGCGACCTGGAGTCGATCGAGCGCTACGGCATCGACGACCTCGAGCTGGGGCGCCGTATCACCTACGACGTGAAGGCGAACTGGAAGCTCATCATCGAGAACTTCATGGAGTGCTACCACTGCGCCACGATCCACCCCGAACTCACCGAGGTGCTCCCGGAGTTCGCCGACGGCTACGCCGCCCAGTACTACGTCGGCCACGGCGCCGAGTTCGGAGACGAGGTCCAGGGCTTCACCGTCGACGGCTCCGAGGGCCTCGACCGCATACCGGGCGTCGCCGAGAACCAGGACCGCCGCTACTACGCGATCACCGTCAGGCCCCAGGTCTTCGTCAACCTCGTCCCCGACCACGTGATCTTCCACCGGATGTACCCGATGGCAGCCGACCGCACGGTCGTCGAGTGCGACTGGCTGTACCTGCCGCACGTCGTGGAGAGCGGCAAGGACGTGGACCGTTCGGTGGAGCTGTTCCACCGGGTCAACCAGCAGGACTTCGACGCCTGTGAGCGCACCCAGCCGGCGATGAGCTCGAAGGCGTACGCCAAGGGCGGTGTGCTGGTGCCCAGCGAGCATCACATCGGCGAGTTCCACACCTGGCTGCAGAACAAGCTCGACGTGCGTCCCACGCACTGACGCCACACCCGGTACCGCCCGCCCGATCCCCTGCGACGGGACTGTTGCGCTGTGCGCAACCTCGTGCGTAGTCGGAAATTGATATGCGACATCTCCCTTGACAACACCGCATCACGCGGAAAGCATGTTGCGCATAGCGAATGTCGTTGTGTTATGCGAGACAACAACTCCCCGTATGGAGCCGGCATGAGGAGCATCACCGTCGTCGGAGCGTCGCTGGCAGGCCTGAGCACGGTCCGGGCGCTGCGCGCAGAGGGCTATGACGGCGAGATCGTCGTCGTGGGGGAGGAGCGCCACACCCCCTACGACCGGCCCCCGCTGTCCAAGGAATTCCTCAAGGGCGACATCGACGCCGACGGGCTCGCGCTCGGCGACGCGGACGAGTACGAGGTCCTGGACGCGCAGTGGCTGCTCGGCGAGCGCGCCGTGCGGCTCGACCCCGTCGCCCGCACCGTCACCCTCGCCTCAGGACGGCACGTGCGCACAGACGGCGTCGTCATCGCGACCGGCGCCACCCCCCGCACCCTCCCCGGCACCGAGGGGCTGGCGGGCGTCCACACCCTGCGCACCCTGGAGGACGCCCAGGCCCTGCGCGCCGAACTGCTCGACGGCATGCCCCGGGTCGTCGTCATCGGCGCCGGGTTCATCGGCGCCGAGGTGGCCTCCACCGCACACGGGCTCGGGCTCCACGTCACCGTCGTCGAGGCGCTCCCCGTGCCGCTGGAGCGTCAACTCGGGCGCGAGATGGGGCTGGTGGTCTCCTCGTTGCACAGCGATCACGGAGTTCGGCTGCTGTGTGGAACCGGCGTGGCGGAACTGCTCGGCGAGGGCCGGGTCACGGGCGTACGGCTGGCGGACGGGCGGGTGCTGCCCGCCGACATCGTCGTGGCCGGCGTGGGCGTGCGGCCCAACACCGACTGGCTCGCCGGTTCCGGTGTGCGGGTCGACGACGGCGTGGTGTGCGACTCCGGCTGCTCGACCGGCGTACCGGGCGTGGTCGCCGTCGGTGACGTCGCCCGCTGCCCCCACCCGTTCACCGGACGGCACGCCCGCATCGAGCACTGGAGCAACGCCACCGAGCAGGCGAGGACCGCCGCCCGCACCCTGCTGACCGGTGTGTCGGCCGAGGCATCGCTCACCCCGCCGTACTTCTGGTCCGACCAGTACCGGACCCGCATCCAGGTCGCCGGATACGTCGCCCCGGGCGCCGAGCCCGAGGTCGTCGAGGGCGACGTCGCCAGCCGCACCTTCACGGTCCTCTACCGCCGCGAGGGCACCCCCGTCGCCGTGCTCTCCCTCAACCAGCCGAAGTTCTTCAACCGGCTCCGCCGCACCCTCGTCCCCGCCGCAGCGGCCGTCGTGTCATGACCTCCGCGCCCCGACTCTCCCCGGGATCCGCGGCGGAGACCCCCGCGAGCATTCCGCGGCACCTGCGTTACACCTGGGACCACGAGTGGCTGGTCGTGGACGAGGGCAACGCCACCGTCGGCATCACCGCGTTCGCGGCGAAAGCCCTCGGTGACGTCGTCCAGCTGCGACTGCCCGACGTCGGAACCTGGGTCGAGGCGGGGGAGAGCTGCGGGCGGATCGAGTCACGGACCGCCGTCAGCGGCCTGTACGCCCCCGCCTCGGGCCGCGTCCTCGAAGTCAACCCCGCTCTGGCCGACGACCCCGGCGTCGTCAACACCGCCCCCTACACCGGCGGCTGGCTGTTCCGGCTGCGGGTCGAGAACATCGCCGGCGCGCTGACCCCCGACGCCTACGCCGCGCACTGTGCCCACACCCAAGGAGACCGCCGATGACCCTGTTCGACCAGCCCCTGCACGAACTCGACCCCGAGGTCGCCGCCGCGCTCGACGCGGAGCTGGACCGTCAGCAGTCGACCCTGGAGATGATCGCCTCCGAGAACTTCGCGCCGGTCGCGGTGTTGGAGGCGCAGGGTTCGGTTCTGACGAACAAGTACGCCGAGGGCTACCCGGGCCGCCGCTACTACGGCGGTTGCGAGCACG
>CBFGZZ010000002.1:0-74726 GCA_965653385.1 uncultured Streptomyces sp.
GTTCGATACCGGCCAGGACGGGGTCGAGCTCCTGCGGCTGGACCTGGGCCTGCACGCGGGCCTGGGCCTGGGTTTGGGTTTGGGTTTGGGCCTGGCTCTGGGTTTGGGGCCGGGCTTCGGCCTGGGCCATCATGCGCGCCACCTGCGTCTGCACCAGGATCCCGGTGACATGGTGGGCGACGAAGTCGTGCAGGTCGGCGGCGATGGCCAGGCGCTCCGCGCGCCGGGTCTCGCTGACGGCGACCGTACGCCGGTAGTCCAGCGAGCGCAGATAGCCCCCGAGCCCGGCGAAGACACCGACCAGGACCAGGCCGACCACGATGAAGATCAGCGCTTCTTCGTCCCATGTCCCCAGATGCCGGCCCGGCAACAGCAGCAACGCCCCCACGTCGAGGGCGCCGCACCCCCAGGCCCGACGCGGCGGGCAGTGCCGTACCGCGACGAACAGCAGGCACAGCAGGATCAGGACCTCGCCCGGGCCGAACAGGTTCGTCGCGCCTACCGCGAGCGCGGCCACCGAGTAGAGGATCGAGGCGAGGGCGGGCACGGCGGTGCGCACCTGCGGCGTCAGCCACTCGGGCCGCCGTCCGGCCGGCCACAGCACGGCGGCCAGTCCCACGAGCAGCATCGCCAGGGTCGGCCAGACGGGGTTCGCGGTCGGCAGGACGCTCGTTCCGTCGGCGCCCGCGATCAGGACGTCGACGACACAGGCGGCGAGCAGGACGCCGACGGCGAATCCCCGGGCGCAGCCGCGGGAGGACACGGACTTCATGCCGATCACGGTAGGTGAGGCCGAGCGGGGCGGGATCGGCCGTCCGGCCGAGGGGCCGCCCACTGACGTCGGCTGACACCGACCTTATGGCCGAGGCGCGAGCCGGGCGCCCGGGTGAGGCTTGAGCCGCACATTCACCGCGGTCTCCGGAAGGCACGAACCTCTGAGCACGAACCCCTGAGCACGAACCCCTCGTAAGGCATGATCGAGCCATGACCGTCCCGACCGAACCCGGCGCACCCATCCGCGTCCTCATCGCCGACGACCAGGAGATGGTCCGCACCGGCTTCCGCTTCTTCCTCAACGCCCAGCCCGACATCACCGTGGTCGCCGAGGCCGCCGACGGCGAGGAAGCGGTGGCGCTGGCCCGACAGGAACGGCCGGACGTGTGCCTGCTGGACATCCGGATGCCGAAGCTGGACGGTCTCGAGGCGACCCGACTGCTGGCGGGGCCCGAGGTGGCCGACCCGATACGGGTGGTCGTGGTGACCACCTTCGACCTCGACGAGTACGTGTACGGGGCGCTGCGCGGCGGCGCGTGCGGGTTCCTGCTCAAGGACTCTGGGCCCACCCTCCTCGCCGAGGCGGTCCGCGCCGCCGCGGCCGGAGACTCGCTGGTCTCTCCGTCGGTCACGGTCCGCCTGCTCAAGCACGTCACCGCCCCGCAGGCCGTCTCCGCCGCCCCGGTGAAGCCGGTGGCCACTCCCACGGAACCCCTCACCGACCGCGAGCTCGACGTCGTCCGCCTGGTCGCCCTCGGCCGTACCAACGCGGAGATCGCCGCCGAGCTGTACGTCTCCCTGTCCACGGTCAAGACACACCTGTCCAGCGTCCAGCTGAAACTGGCCGCCCGGAACCGCGTCGAGATCGCGGCCTGGGCCTGGCAGCACGGGCACGGGCAGCCGGGCGGGTGAGGCGCGGGCCTCCTACGCCGGGGCTCACTCGAACGGGCCGGTGCCGGTGGTGGGCCGTCGGGTGCGGTGGTGCCCTGAGGACATTCGTCCCGTTCTCAGGAGGCACTCCGATGACCCGTCGTCCGACCCGACTCGTCCGCGTCCTCTCCTCGGCCCTGATGGCGGGCACCTTGGTGACCACCGCCGCCTGCTCGTCCGACGGCGACAAGGACGGTGCACGGTCCTCGGGCGTCACGGCCTCACCCGCGGCCCGCAAGCAGCCGACCTCCTCGCCCACCGGATCCCCCACGGGCTCGCCCAGCGCTGTCCTCACCGAGTCCGGTGCGCAGACCGCGCTGATCACCGAGGCGGACATCGAGGACGCCTGGACGCAGGTCAAGGACACGGAGGCCGAGAACTGGCACGACAGCCTGCTCATCGGCACGGTCGACGTCTCGGACTTCCTCACGGCCAAGTCGGACGCCGCCGACTGCCAACGGCTCATGGACTCCCTCTTCGACGACGACCTGCTGGGCACGCCGTCGGGCGCGAACGCGCTGCGCGGCTTCACGCAGGGCGACTCACGTCTGCTGTACCAGGTCGCCGCCTACGACCGGACCGACCCGCAGGGCGGCTTGAACTGGATGGCGAAACTGCCGGACGAGTGCGACCAGTTCACGATGACCGAGAACGGCGAGGAGCGCACCGTCCAGGTCGTCGACACCTCACTGCCCGACGTGGGCGACGCCCGTGAAGGCCTGCGCGTGACGGTCCAGGGCGAGACCGACGGCAACGAGGCCACACTGACCCTGGACGTCGCCGCCGTCCGTGTCGGCAACGACGCGATCACCGTCACCTCGGGCGGCCTCGACGGGGACGAGCACGACTCCATGGAGCAGGCGGTGCAACTCGGCACCCAGCGCCTCAAGGACGTCCTGGCCGGGAAGACGCCGGCCGCGAGCCCCAGCGAGATCGAGTAGCGGCGGCTCTCCCTCCTCGCAGCGTCCTCCCACCCGCCAACCTCCCTGCTCGCTCTGCCGATTCCCAGGACAGCGTGATCAACGGAGCGGCACAATGGCGGCGATGGCCGGTTTCGGTCGTGCGTGCGAGGAGAGGACGAGTCGTGAGTGATGGCCACACCCCGTCGGGCGGGTCGACGAAGCTGAACACCGGTGTGGCGCACAACGCGCGCGTGTGGAACTACTGGATCGGCGGCAAGGACAACTACGAGGTCGACCAGCAGGTCGGCGAGCAGGTCGCCGGCATGTTCCCGATCATCCGGGACATCGCCCGCGCGGACCGTGACTTCCTCGGCCGGGCCGTGCGGTTCGTCGCCGAGGAGCGGGGCGTGCGGCAGTTCCTGGACATCGGCACCGGGCTGCCGACGGCGGACAACACCCATGAGATCGCCCAGCGCGTCGCGCCCGACTCACGGATCGTGTACGTCGACAACGACCCGATCGTCCTCGTGCACGCCCGCACCCTGCTGACCGGTACCCGCGAAGGGGTCACCGCCTACATCGACGCCGATGTGCACGACCCGGACGCCATCGTCGAACGCGCCGCGCAGACCCTGGACTTCGGCGAGCCGGTGGCCGTGATGATGCTCGGCATCCTCAACTTCGTCCTGGACTACGACAAGGCCCGCGAGATCGTACGGCGCGTCCTGGCCGCCGTCCCCTCCGGCAGCCACCTGGTCCTGACCCACCCGACCTTCGACTCCGAGCTCGGCGGCGAGGGCCAGGTCCCGGCGATGAAGTTCTGGAACGAGAACGCCACGCCGCCGATCACGGCCCGCAGCGGCCCGGACATCGCCGCCTTCTTCGAGGGCCTGGAGCTGCTGGAGCCCGGCATGGTGTCCTGCTCTCAGTGGCGGGCCGCCGACTCTCCCGCTCCGGTGCCGCAGTACGGCGCGGTCGCCGTGAAACCCTGACGCCCAGCAGGGACCACACGGACCGGCGCGGACCGGCCGAGCTCGTCGAGGAGACCGGGAGACCGTATGACCACCCTTGCCGATCCCGTCCCGGGAGGGCGCCCCGGTGACGTGGAGCGGGCCGGCGCGCTGAGCGGCGAGCTGTCCGGGCGGGGTGTGCACGGGATCGTCCTGGTCTACGTCGACACGGCGGGCATCGGCCGGGTGAAGACGATCCCGACGGCGAAGCTGGCCTCGGCGGCCGCCTGGGGCGTCGGGATGTCACCGGTGTTCGACACGTTCCTCGCGAACGACTCCGTCGTCACCACCGACGTCCTCGGCTCCCCCGACGGCGACCTGCGTCTCTACCCCGACCTCGACCCACTGGTGGAGCTGTCCGCTCAGCCCGGCTGGGCGTGGGCGCCGGTCGACCGGATCACCCAGGAGGGCGAGCGGCATCCCGCGTGCAGCCGCACCTTCCTGCGGCGGACGGTCCAGGAGGCCGCCGAGCGCCATGGCATCACGTTCCGGGCGAGCATCAAGATCGAGTGGGCCGTCGCTCGGCCTCCCGGCACCGACGGCGAGTTCGTTCCGGCGGTGACGGGTCCGGCCTACGGCGCCACCCGCCAGGTCGAGTTGAGCGACTGCGCCGCCGATCTGCTGGCGGCGCTCGCCCGGCAGGGCGTGGAGGTCGACCAGCTCCATCCGGAGTACGCGGCCGGGCAGTTCGAGCTGTCGGTGGCCGCGCTCGACCCGGTGGCGGCGGCCGACCGCAGCGTGCTGGTACGGCAGACGATCCGGGCGGTGGCACAACGCCACGGCCTCGCCGTGTCCTTCGCCCCCGCGGTCCTCGGGCAGGGCGTGGGCAACGGCGGCCACGTCCACCTCTCCGCCTGGCGCGACGGCGTCAACCTGCACGCGGGCGGTGACCGCCGCCACGGCATGCGTCCCGAGGCCGAGTCCTTCGCGGCCGGTGTGCTCACCCACCTCCCCGCCCTCACCGCGGTGACCGCCCCGAGTCCGGCGAGCCATCTGCGCCTGAGGCCCTCGCAGTGGGCCGGAGTGTTCACCGCCTGGGGCCGGGAGACGCGGGAGGCGGGGCTGCGCGTCGTCACGGGCACGGCGGGCCATCGAGACCAGGCGGCCAACCTGGAGGTCAAGCCGGTGGACCTGGCCGCCAACCCGTACCTCGCCCTCGGCTGCCTGATCGCCGCCGGGCTGGACGGACTGGCGTCGGACGCCCGCCTGCCGGAGGAGACCACCGGCGATCCGGCCCGTCTGAGTGCCCGGGAGGCAGCTGCCAGAGGCGTCCGCAGACTGCCGACCTCCCTCGGCGAGGCCGTCGAGGAGTTCCGTACGAACGAACCGCTGCGCGCCGCGCTGGGCCCGGTCCTCTCCGACGCCGTCATCGCCGTACGGCAGGGAGAACTCGCCGCCGTGGCCGGGCTGGACGACGACCGGGTGGCGGCTGCCTACCGCTGGAAGTACTGACGTGAGTGCCACGGGACCGGTGCACGAGGCGCTGGCGGCGCTGCCGCTGGTGGACCACCACTGCCACGGGGTCGTCACCGCCGACCTGGACCGGGACGGCTTCGAGTCCCTGCTCACCGAGAGCGAGCCCTGGCCCGGCGTCTCGTCCTTCGACACCCCGGTCGGCGTGTCCGTGCGCCGCCACTGCGCACCGCTGCTGGACCTCCCCCGCCACGCACCCGCCGAGGCGTATCTGGCGCGGCGTGCGGAGCTGGGCGGGGACGAGGTGAACCGAAGGTTTCTGGCCGCCGCGGGGACGCGGGCCTTCTGCGTCGACACCGGGTACACCCCGCACCCCATCACCACGCCCCGGGAACTGGCCGAGACGGCCGACGCGACCGCGTACGAAGTCGTACGGCTGGAAGTGATCGCCGAGTCGCTGGCCGCCGGTGGAGTCGAACCGGACGCGTACGCCACCGCGTTCCGCACGGCCGCCGAGGAGGCCGTACGGCGTCCCGGCGTGGTGGCCGTGAAGTCGGTGGCCGCCTACCGCACCGGCTTCGATCTGGACCCGGCGCGCCCCTCGGACGCCCTGGTCACCGCGGCGGCCAGGCAGTGGCTGGCGGACGGCGGACGGCTGGTGGACCCGGTCCTGGTCCGGCATCTGCTGTGGACCGCCGTCGACCTCGGCCTCCCTCTCCAGCTGCACACCGGCTTCGGTGACAACGACATCCGTCTGCACCGGGTCGATCCGACGCACCTGACGGACTGGCTGCATCTGACCAGGGGCACGATCCCCGTCCTGCTCCTGCACTGCTGGCCCTACCAGCGCCAGGCCGCCTTCCTGGCGGCGGTCTTCGAGCAGGTGTACCTGGACGTCGGCCTCACCCTGCACCATGTCGGGCCCGCCCGGTCCGGGGCGGTCCTGGCGGAGGCGCTGGAGATCACCCCGTTCCGCAAGCTGCTGTACAGCTCCGACGCGTATGGTCTGGCCGAGTTCTACCCGCTGGGCGCACTGGCGTTCCGCCGCGGCCTGGGCGAGCTGCTCCAGGACCGGGTGGACGCCGACGATCTGAGCCTGCCGGACGCGCTGCGGATCGCGGCGTGGACGGCCGGCGACAACGCCCGCCGCCTCTACGGTCTTCCCCTATCCGACACCGTCCCCGCCCCCGAACCCCGCCCGCACCGCGACTGAGCGTTCGCAATTCCCGGAAAGTATGATCAAGCAATGTCTGACATGACCGAAACCACGCCCGGCTGGCTGTCGTCCGACGAGCTGGAGCAGGCGCGCGCCCGCATGCCGATCCTGTACGTCGAGGCCGTGCCCGTGCGCGTCGACGACAGCGGCGAGGTCACCAGCATCGGCCTCCTGCTGCGCATCGGACCGGAGGGAACGGTCAGCCGGACCCTGGTCTCCGGCCGCGTACTGCACCACGAGCGGGTCCGCGACGCCCTGCTGCGTCACCTGGAGAAGGACCTCGGCCCGGTCGCACTCCCCCGGGTCCCGACGTCCCTCCAGCCGTTCACCGTCGCGGAGTACTTCCCGACGCAGGGGATCACCGCGTACCACGACCCCCGTCAGCACGCGGTCTCCCTCGCCTACGTCGTCCCGGTCACCGGTGACTGCCGCCCCCGCCAGGACGCCCTCGACCTGGTCTGGTTCAGCCCGCAGGAGGCGCTGTCCCCCGCGGTGCAGAGCGAGATGCCGGGCGGGCACGGAGTGCTGCTGAAGCAGGCGCTGGCGCATGTGGGCTGCGTGGTCTGACGCTGCCGGAGGGCTAAAAGACGAAGGCAAGGAGCTTCACCCACTCCTTGCCACTCTCAACGTATAGCGCACCGGGGGGCTTGCGGCAAGGCCCCCGTCATACCGCAGAATCTCCGGCCGAAGCCAGTGCCTGCGGAAATGGGTGATGTGATGATCGATGTGATCGTGGCCGGCGGGGGACCGACCGGCATGATGCTCGCCGCCGAGTTGCGGCTGCACGGCGTGCACGTGGTCGTACTGGAGAGGGACCCGGAGCCGCCCCCGTTCGTGCGCTCGCTGGGCCTGCACGTACGCAGCATCGAGGTGATGGCCCAGCGTGGCCTGCTGGACCGCTTCCTCGCCCAGGGGCAGCGGCACCCGCTCGGCGGGTTCTTCGCCGGTATCCACAAGCCCGCGCCCGACGGGTTGGACACCGCGCATCCGTACGTCCTCGGCATCCCGCAGACCACCACCGACCGACTCCTGGCCGAGCGTGCCGCGGAGCTCGGCACCGAGATCCGGCGTGGCTGCGAGCTGATCGGGCTGAGCCAGGACGAAGACGGGGTGACCGTCGAGCTGGCCAACGGAACGCGGCTGCGCGCGCGTCACCTGGTCGGCTGCGACGGCGGCCGCAGCACCGTACGCAAGCTGATCGGCGTCGGTTTTCCCGGCGAGCCGAGCAGGGTCGACACGCTGCTGGGCGAGATGGAGGTGACCGCGCCACCGGAGACGGTGACGGCCTTGGTGACCGAAGTCCGCAAGACCCAGAAGCGGTTCGGTCTCGGGCCTGTCGGGGAGGGGGTGTTCCGCGTGGTCGTGCCGGCCGAGGGCGTGGCCGACGACCGCTCGGCCCCGCCGACCCTGGAGGAGTTCAAGCGACAGCTGCGGATGTTCGCCGACACCGACTTCGGCGTGCACTCGCCACGGTGGCTGTCCCGCTTCGGCGACGCCACCCGGCTGGCCGAACGCTACCGGGTCGGTCGGGTGCTGCTGGCGGGCGACGCGGCGCACATCCACCCGCCGGTCGGCGGACAGGGGCTCAACCTCGGCATTCAGGACGCGTTCAACCTGGGCTGGAAGCTGGCCGCCGTGGTCGCCGGCTGGGCCCCGGATGGGCTGCTGGACAGCTACCACACCGAGCGTCACCCCGTGGCCGCCGACGTGCTGGACAACACCCGGGCGCAGATGGAGCTGATGTCCCCCGAGCCCGGCCCTCAGGCGGTGCGTCGGCTGCTGTCGGAGCTGATGGACTTCGAGGACGTGAGCCGGTACCTGACCGAGAAGATCATCGCGACCGGCGTCCGCTACGACTTCGGCGAGGGGCACGAACTGCTCGGCCGGCGGCTGCGGGACGTGCGGCTGAAGCAGCGCCGTCTCTACGAGCTGATGCACACGGGACGCGGACTGCTCCTCGACCAGACCGGCAGGCTCTCGGCGGCGGGCTGGTCGGACCGGGTCGACCACGTCGTCGACGTCAGCGAGGAACTGGACGCGCCCGCGGTACTGCTGCGGCCGGACGGCCATGTCGCGTGGGCCGGCGACGACCAGCGGGAGCTGCTCAGTCATCTGCCCACGTGGTTCGGAGCCCCGACGGACGCCGCGACGGACTGAGGGCGCGGCCGCCCGGCAAAAAGGGCCCTCGCAGGCTTTCGCCTGTGAAGACCCTTCGCACCGTCGGGACGACAGGATTTGAACCTGCGACCCCTTGACCCCCAGTCAAGTGCGCTACCAAGCTGCGCCACGTCCCGGTGCCTGTCTGACCTGGGGTTTCCCCCGGCCGAACGTGCATGGAAACAATACCGCACTCGGGTCGGTGGTCGCGCACTCGTTTATGCGTGGCCACCAGCTCGGGAACGGACCGAGGTCGCGCGACCACACCGGGTGGCCCCCCGGTGTTCACTCCCCCGTCGGCAGCCCCAACTCCGGATACGCGTCCAACAGCCTCGTGGGTGCCGCCTGCCGCCAGGAGTCGGCGAGGATGTCGCGCAGTTCGTCCTCGTCCTCCAGGGCGGCGAGCCGGGCTCTGACCCAGGCGAACTGCGCCTCGTGATCGGCGATCCAGAACTTGCCCGGCTCGGCCACGACCAGTTCGTCGCGCTCCTCCTTCGGGCAGCGCACGGCGATGGACGTCTCCTCCTCGGGCAGTGTGGCGAACATCTTGCCCGCGACCCGGAAGGTGGGCATGCTCCAGGCGATCTTCTCCGTCGTGTCCGGCAGAGACAGGGCGATACGGCGTACGTCTTCGGCATCCGGCATGACACGCACGGTAGCCGCCGGCACTGACAATCACCTGGTGAGAGGGATTTCCGCGAACGGAACCCCGGCACGGGACCCTAGAAGCTGAATTCCATGAACGCCCCGAGTCCACGATCGGCCGCTTCCCCGAAGAACTCGACCAATTCCCCGTACGTGGCCTCGAGCCCGTCCAGCCGCCCGTCCGGATCGAACCTCCACATGTTGGGGTACACGTCCTCCTTCGCCATCCGCTCCGGATCGTAGTGGGACGCCAGCCTTGCCCACGGGGTCGCCCGCAGTTCCCGTGCCACGCCGTCGATCTGCTCCGCGGTCCACCCGAACAGGGTGCCGTCGTCCAGGATCTGGAACCCGTCCATCACGAACTCCAGTGACAGCTCGGCCTCGTCGAACAGGAACTGGAGGCCGGCGAAGTCCCGGCCGGGGCCGCCGTAGAGGCGACCGGGTATCGGGTAGTGGTCCCCGGAGTACAGCTCAGAGTAGAACTCGTCGGCCCAACTCGGGTCCTGCTCCGCCCTGTCCAGCTCCTCCGTCGTCGCGCTGACGAACGAGATACTCACGCCCATGGCAGGCAATCTCCCTTGATACGGGTGTCGTGTGGTCGATCAACGACGGCGAGTGTTCCAGGCGGCACTGACACCGCACTCACCTCACCGCCCCGCGCCCCGCGCACCCCCGCACACCCCCGTCCGCCTCGGCGAGTCACACGTGCTTGTAGTAGATCGTCGTGGGCCGCAGAACTCCGTCCGGGGCGGCCGCGTAGTCGGGGATCACTCCGGCCCGGCTCCAGCCGGCCGAGCCGTACAGGCGCTCGGCGAGGCTGTCGGTCTCGGTGTCCAGGTGGAGGAGGGTGACCCCGGCGCCGCTCGCCGCCTCTTCCGCGGTCGTCAGGAGGGTACGGCCGAGGCCCTGCCCCCGCGCGTCCCGGTGCACCATCAGCTTGACCAGCTCGGCCCGGTGGCGGCTGTTGGGCTTGTCGGCGAACGCCAGACTGACCGTGCCGACGGTTCGCCCGTCCTCGGATGCCGCCCACACGGCCAGCCGGCCGGCGGCCACGGCGGCCGCGCGATCCTTCCACCAGGCCATGGCCGCCGTGCGGTCGAGGGGGCCGAGGAATCCGACGGAGGCCCCGTCCGTCACGGTGTCCACCAGCAGGTCGGCCAAGTCCTCGACCAGTTCCAGGAGTTGGGCCCCGTCCAGTCGCGTCACGATCACGGCAGCACCACCGCCAGCACATACCGCACCGCCTCGGGACCGGCGCACCGGAACCGCGTGGCCCCCCACACCCGCATCCGCAGACAGTCCCCGGGGTCGAGATGGTGCTCAGTCTCCTGAACCGTCACGTCGAGGGCTCCTTCCAGCACCCAGATGTGCTGCTCCAGGCCCGGCACGGGCGGCCGGTCGTACGCGATGTCGGCGCCCGCGTCGAGCCGTCCCTCGACGAGTTCGGCGCGCAGCCCGGTGTGCGGCGGGGACACGGATCGGCGTACGAACCCGGAGGTGCGGTCCTCCCACACTGGCTGCTCGGCCGCCCGCACCAGCAGCGCCGGCTCGCCCTCGACCTCGCTGAGCAGCTGGGACATGGTCCGCCCGTACACATGGCACAGGCGGTTCAGCAGCGAGGCCGTGGGGCTGGTCTCGGCGCGCTCGGCGCGGGACAGGGTCGAGCGGCTGACGCCGCTGCGCTCGGCCAACTCGCCCAGGGACCAGCCGCGCTCGGCCCGCAACTCGGCCAGACGCGTGCCGAGTCGGGCGTCGACGGGGTCCAGGGTTTCGACTCCGTCCACATTTCCTTGTTTCCTATCCACCTGTCTCACATCCGGGAAGTTATCCCAGATATGAAACAGCGATGTTACGGGCCGCTCACTCCCCCGCCGCCGCCCCGAGCGCCGCGAGCACCGGCCGGATCAAGGGGTGCTCCTCGGCGCCTCGCCGTACGGCCGCGAACACCCGGCGCGTGGGCGCCACCCCGTCCACGGGACGTACGACAACCCCTGTGAGGTCCATGCCGCGCAGCGCCGAGCGCGGTACGAGTGCCACGCCCGCGTCGGCCGAGGCGAGGGCGACGACCGCGCGGAAGTCGTCCGAGGAGTGTTCGAGGCGGGGCTGGAAACCGGCGTTCTCGCAGGCCAGGACGACCACGTCATGGCAGGGATTGCCGGGGTACGGGCCGATCCAGGGGTCCTTGGCCAGCTCCGCGAGAGGGACCTCGGCGGTGTCGGCCAGCCGGTGGCTCACCGGGACGACCGCGTCGAAGGGCTCGGCGTACAGCGGTAGGTGCGCCAGGCGCGGGTCGTCGGCGGGCGGCGCCCCCCGGTACTCGACGGCCACCGCGATGTCGACCTGCCGGTCCAGCACCATCGGCAGGCTGGCGTCGCCCTCGGCGTCCTGGACACGGATGCGAATACCCGGGGACGTCCCGGCGAGGCGGGACACCGCCGGGGCCACGACCTGGGCGATACCGGTCGCGAACGAGGCGACGGTGACCGTGCCGGCCGCCCCCGAGTCGTACGCGGCGAGCTCCGCTTCCGCCCGCTCCAGCTGGGCGAGGACGGCGTTGGTGTGATTGAGCAGGATCTCGCCGGCCGGGGTCAGCCGTACGCCTTTGGCGCCGCGCTCGACGAGGCGGTGGCCGGTCTCCTGCTCCAGGGCCGTCAGCTGCTGGGAGACCGCCGAGGGGGTCAGATACAGCGCGGCGGCAGCCGCCGTCACCGTGCGGTGGTCGGCCACCGCACGGAGGATGTGGAGCCGCCGCGCTTCGATCATGAGATCGATTATCGCAAGGTCCGGAGCGGGCCGGACGTCAGCCTTCCAGTTCCGCCCGGGCCGCGACGAAGGCGTCCACCGCGCGGTTGACGTCGTCCGTCGAGTGCGCGGCGGACAGCTGGACGCGGATGCGGGCCTGGCCCTGCGGCACCACGGGGTAGGAGAAGCCGATCACGTACACACCACGTTCCAGCAGCAGCTCCGCCATCCGGCCGGCGACAGCCGCGTCGCCGATCATCACGGGCGCGATGGCGTGCTCGCCGGGGAGGATGGCGAAGCCCTCCTCGTTCATCCGGCGACGGAACAGCGCCGTGTTCTCGGCCAGCCGGACGCGCAGGTCGTCCGCCGACTCCAGCAGGTCGAGGACCTTCAGTGAGGCCGCCGCGATCACCGGGGCCAAGGTGTTGGAGAACAGGTACGGGCGGGAGCGCTGGCGCAGCAGGGCGACGATCTCGGCGCGGGCCGCCACATAGCCGCCGGACGCGCCACCTAGCGCCTTGCCGAGGGTGCCGGTGATGATGTCGACGCGGTCCATGACGCCGTGCAGCTCGGGCGTGCCGCGGCCGCCGGGGCCGACGAAGCCGACGGCGTGCGAGTCGTCGACCATGACCATGGCGTCGTAGCGGTCGGCGAGGTCGCAGATCTCGGCCAGCGGCGCCACGTAGCCGTCCATGGAGAAGACGCCGTCAGTGACGATCAGGCGGCGGCGGGCGTCGGCGGCGTCCTTCAACTGCCGTTCCAGATCGGCCAGGTCGCGGTTGGCGTAGCGGAACCGGCGGGCCTTGGACAGCCGGATGCCGTCGATGATCGACGCGTGGTTCAGGGCGTCGGAGATGACCGCGTCCTCCGGGCCGAGCAGCGTCTCGAAGACGCCGCCGTTGGCGTCGAAGCAGGAGGAGTACAGGATCGTGTCCTCCTGGCCGAGGAACGCGGAGAGCCGTGCCTCCAGTTCCTTGTGGACCTCCTGCGTGCCGCAGATGAAGCGGACCGAGGCCATGCCGTAGCCCCAGCGGTCCAGCGCCTGGTGGGCGGCGGCGATCACCTCGGGGTGGTCGGCGAGGCCTAGGTAGTTGTTGGCGCAGAAGTTGAGGACCTCGCCGGGACGGCCGCCCGCGCTGACGTTGACGGTCGCGGACTGCGGGGTGTCGATGACCCGCTCGGGCTTGTGCAGACCGGCGGCGCGGATCTCGTCGAGGGTGGCGCGCAGGTCGTCGCGCACGGAGTCGAACATCGGAAAGCTCCTAGAAAGGCAGATGACTTACGCGGGGGGGCAGGGGACGTGCGCGGTGACTCAGACGGTCCAGTCGAGGATGACCTTGCCGCCACGCCCACTCGCCGCGTCGGCGAACGCCGCCTCGAAGTCGCGGTGGCCGTACCGGCCGGTGATCACGGGGGCGAGATCGAGGCCGCCCTCCAGCAGTACGGACATCGCATACCAGGTCTCGAACATCTCCCGGCCGTAGATGCCCTTGATGGTGATCATCGAAGTGACGATCCGGGCCCAGTCGACCGGGAACTCCTGCGCCGGCAGGCCGAGCATGGCGATACGGCCGCCGTGCGTCATGTTGGCGATCATGTCGCGCATCGCCTCGGGACGGCCGGACATCTCCAGGCCGATGTCGAAGCCCTCGCGCAGGCCGAGTGTGCGCTGCCCGTCGCCGATGGTCGACTCGGAGACGTTCAGCGCCAGGCTCACGCCGATCTTGCGGGCAAGCTCCAGCCGTTCCTCGCTCACATCGGTGATCACGACGTTGCGGGCGCCCGCGTGCCGGGCCACGGCGGCCGCCATCAGGCCGATCGGACCGGCGCCGGTGATCAGGACGTCCTCGCCGACCAGCGGGAACGACAGCGCGGTGTGCACGGCGTTGCCGAACGGGTCGAAGATCGCGGCCACGTCGAGGTCGACGGGCACGCGGTGCACCCACACATTGGCGGCCGGCAGCGCGACGTACTCGGCGAAGGCGCCGTCCCGTCCGACCCCGAGGCCGACCGTGGCCCGGCACAGATGGCGGCGTCCGGCCAGGCAGTTGCGGCACTTGCCGCACACCAGATGGCCCTCGCCGCTGACCCGGTCGCCGACGGCGATGTCACCGACGTCGCGTCCGACCTCGACGACCTCGCCCACGAACTCGTGCCCGAGCACGAGCGGGGTGCGGATCGCCTGCTGTGCCCAGCCGTCCCAGGCATGGATGTGCAGATCGGTGCCGCAGATGCCGGTGCGCAGCACCTTGATCAGTACGTCACCGGGTCCGACGGCCGGGTCCGGCACGTCCGCGAGCCGGAGCCCGGGCTCCGCCTTCTCCTTGACCAGCGCCTTCACGGTACGGCTCCTGTGCGTGAGTCCCGACCGCGGGCATGCCGAAGGCGCCCGCGGCCGGGGAGGGGGGTGGAATCGCACCTGAATCTGCCGTACGGCGGCGCCCAGGTCCATCGAGGATTTCTTAAGCGGCGCCACAGCTTTCCTTCACGCCCTCGCTAAAGGGGCAGCCCGTCCGCCGCCCGTCGCTCCAGCCGCATCACCAGTTCCGCGGCGGACGCCTTGATGGTCTCCAGGCCGGCCCTCCCCCACGCCCGCGGCTCCGCGTCGACGACGCACACCGTGCCCAGCGCCATCCCCGTGGAGTCGATGAGCGGGGCACCCAGGTAGGAGCGGATGCCGAACTCGTCGACGATCGGGTTCCCGGCGAACCGCGGATAGTCACGGACGTCCTCCAGCACCAGCGCCTTGTGTCGGACGACCACATGGGGGCAGAACCCATGGTCGCGCTCCATATGGCGGCCCAGCACCGGCTTGGTGTCGTCGCTCCGAGCGAGACTCACGGTCGGCCGCGCATGCAGACCGGCGAAGAACTGCCGGTTCTCGCCGATGAAGTTGACCATGGCGTACGGCGCCCCGGTGAGTTCGGCGAGATGGTCCGCGAAGACGTCCAGGGCAGGATCGGGATGTTCCCCCAGACCCAGTTGGAACAGCCGCCGTGCGCGGGCGGGGGCCTCCTTGTCCTCGGGAGTGAGCAGCAGGCGAGCGACCGGGTGGGGTGGGCCGTGGCTCATGGGCGGATTCCGTCGCTGTGGGCGTGGGTCATATGCGGCTCCGTGCTTTGTGTGCGGATGTCACATGTGGGCGCCGTGACTCGGTGCGGGTGCCGGCGCGTGGGCGATGAGGTGCCGGACCAGGGTCAGCAGGGTCTGGACACCGGAGCTGGAGATCCGGGCGTCGCAGCGGACGACCGGGATCTGCGGGTCGAGGTCGATCGCGGCTCGTACCTCCTCCGGGTCGTAGCGGTGGGAGCCGTCGAACTCGTTGATGGCGACGATGAAGCCGAGGCCTCGTTGCTCGAAGAAGTCGACGGCGGCGAAGCAGTCCTCCAGGCGCCGGGTGTCGGCGAGGATGACCGCGCCGAGCGCGCCCTCCGAGAGTTCGTCCCACATGAACCAGAACCGTTCCTGTCCGGGCGTGCCGAACAGGTACAGGACGTGTTCCGGGTCGAGGGTGATGCGGCCGAAGTCCATGGCCACCGTCGTCTCGACCTTGTTCTCGACACCTTCGAGGCTGTCGGTCGCGGCGCTGACCGTGGTGAGCAGTTCCTCCGTGCTGAGCGGCGCGATCTCGCTCACCGCGCCGACGAAGGTCGTCTTGCCTACCCCGAACCCACCTGCCACCAAGATCTTCAGTGCGGTGGGGAAGGGGTCAGAGCTGTCGTCGTAGTCCATCGAGCACTGCCTCCAGAAGGGCCCGGTCAGTCGGGTTGTGGTGGAACTCGGGGGGCTTGGTGGTGAGCGCCCCGCAGTCGACGAGGTCCGACAGCAGCACCTTGGTGACCGCGGCCGGCAGCTTCAGGTGGGCGGCGACCTCGGCGACCGAGACGGGGGCGCGGCACAGGTCGAGTGCCTGCTCGTGCTCGGGGCCGAGGTAGCCGAGGGGGGTCGCCCCGGTGGCCATGACCTGCGACATCAGATCGAGCGCGATGGTGGGCCGGGTACGGCCGTTGCTGACCGTGAACGGGCGCACCAGCCGTCCGGCCGCGTCGTCGAGCCAGGGCCCGTCGCCGGCCGCCGTCACGTTCAAGGCCTCATCGCCGAGGGTTCGACGGAGTGCTGCCGGGGCGCGGTGACCAGGTACGGGCGGACGCTCTTGACCAGCATCGCCATCTCGTAGCCCAGCACCGCGGCGTCGGCCTCGCGGCCGGCCAGCACCGCGAGACATGTGCCGGAACCGGCGGTCGTGACGAAGAGCAGGGTCGAGTCGAGTTCGACGACGACCTGGCGCACGTCTCCGCCGTCGCCGAACCGGACCCCCGCGCTGCGGCCCAGGGAGTACAGGCCGGAGGCCAGGGCGGCCATGTGGTCCGCGCTGTCGGGGTCGAGGCCGTGAACCGACTTCACAAGCCCGTCGCAGGAGAGGAGCACCGCACTGGTGGTGTGCGGGACACGCTGCACGAGGCCGCTCATCAGCCAGTCGAGATCGGAGACATGAGCGGTCGGCGCTTCGCTCGCCATGATGGATCGACTCCTTGAGGTACGAAGGTCAGCGGGAGCGCTGGGGGTGGGGGTGCGGGTGGGCGTGGGGGCGGACTTCCAGGCGGACGTCGAGCTGGTCACGGTCGTGGTCATCCGGCTGGTGCGCTCCCGTCGTGCCAGGGGGTGTGGTCGGGACCGGGTGTGGGGCCGGGGTGGGTGTCGGTGATGTGGGACGGGTCCATGGACGCCGGGCGCAGAGGTGTGGGCTGTGACTGCTGTGCGGGCTGCACCCGCCCCGCGTCGAGGCCCGTCGCCTCCAGGTGGATCGACGCTGGGCGCATGAACTCCAGGCGGGTCGGGTCCGGGTGGCCGGGCTGGGGTGGCGAGGGGGCGTAGGCGGATGTGGTGCCTTGGGTACCGACGGTGTGTGCCGAGTCCATGTGGGCTGCATCCATGTGGCTCGCGCTCAGGTGGTCGGGCGCCGTGTGGTCGAACGCTGTGTGTCCCGACACCATGTGGCCTGACACTGTGTGGGAGGTCCCCACGTGGCCTGCACCCAGGTTCCTCGCGTCCATGTGCCCGCCGCCCATGCGCTCGGCATCCGTACGTCCGGCTTCCACACGTCCGCTCTCGACATGCCCGACCTCCACATGTCCGGCATCCATGTGGGCCGACTCCATGTGGGTCGGCTCCATGCGTGCCGACTCCATGTGTGCCGACTCCCCTTGCGCTGACTCCATGTGCTGCTGCGTCTCGGCGAGCCCGATCCCCCGCTGGAACGCGGCCATCAGCCCCGGGTCGTGCCCAGCGGGCTCGTCGGTCTCCGGACGCGGCACGGGCGCGCTCCGCAGCTGGGGCACGATGTGTTCCTGAGCCCGGCGTCGGGGCAGTTGGGGCTTGCCCATGGTGCCGCGGACGGTTCCGGTGCGCGGGGTCGGCGGCTCGACGGTGTTCTCAGCGACGACCCGACGTTCGTCGGGCCTGATGCCGGGCACGGCCTCCGCCGGGTTGGCCCGCTCCTCACGAGCGCCGCGCACGGGCAGAGGTGCGGGCCCGTTGCCGTGCGCTCCGGACGGCGAACCCCAGCCACCGGACTGCGGCTGCGGCTGTTGCCGACGTGGCGCCCCCGCCGACGTCTCGACCACACCCCGCTGCCCGCTTTCGGGCGCGGCCGAAGCCGCGGGTGCGGCAGGGGCGGCGGATGCGGACGACGTGGGCCGCCGATGCTGCTGCGGACGCGTCTGCGACGTGGAGCGCGACGGTACGGACCCGCCGACACCCGGGCTCGCGCCCGCACCGGCACCGGCACCGGCCGCGGCACGACCAGCGGCCACCCCTGCCTGGTCCTGCGCCCGCGGCGCACCGCCACGCCGACCCTCCGGCTCCGCCCCCAACAACCCCTGCGGCACCACGAGTACGGCTTGGACACCGCCGTAGATGTTGGTCTGGAGCCGCACATGGATGCCGTGTCGCTTGGCGAGCTGGGAGACGACGAACAGTCCGATGCGTCCGTCCGCCAGCAGGCTGGCCACGTTGACCTGATCGGGGTCGGCGAGCAGGGCGTTCATACGGTTCTGTTCGCCGACGGGCATGCCCAGCCCGCGGTCCTCGACCTCGACGGCGAGCCCCGAGGTCACGAGGTTGGCCCGGAGCAGCACCTGGGTGTGCGGTGCGGAGAACACCGTGGCGTTCTCGACCAGTTCGGCCAGCAGGTGGATGACGTCGGCGACGGCGTGTCCGCGCAGGGTTCCGTCGATGGGAGGCACGAGCTTGACCCGCGAGTACTGCTCGACCTCCGCGATGGCCGAGCGCAGCACCTCGGTCATGGAGACCGGGTTGCTCCACTGGCGGCGGGAGACGGCCCCGCCGAGCACGGCGAGGTTCTCGGCGTGGCGGCGGATACGGGTGGCGAGGTGGTCGACGTGGAAGAGGCCCTTGAGCAGGTCCGGGTCCTCGATCTCGTTCTCCAGCTCGTCGAGGATGGAGATCTCGCGGTGGACGAGCGACTGGAGGCGGCGGGCGAGGTTGACGAAGACCTCGAGTTTCTGTTCGCTGCCCGCCTGGCTGGAGAGCTGTGCGGCCTGGACCACCGCGCTGACGGCGCCGTCGTGGGCGCGGGCCAGGTCGGATGCGAGCAGTTCGAAGTCGTCGGCGCCCTCGGGCGGACCGCCGCGCGGCTTGCGCTTCGGCGGGACGTCGCCACGGCGCAGCGCCTCGACGAGGGTGCGCAGATCGGCCTCGCCGCGTGCGCTGTTGCGGCGCAGTGCGCCGATGCGTTCGCTCACGGATCTGGCGGTGCGGTTGGCGGCGACCGCTGCGATCAGGATGCCCGCCACGGTCACCGAGACCGCGCCGGCCAGCACACCCCACAGGGTGAGGCTCGGCCGTGCCCCGGTGGAGCGCACGACGAACAGCACGGCCGCGCAGGCGCTGAGGGTCACCGCGACGGGTGGCAGCACCGCCAGGCGCAGCAGTTGGGGCCGTATGTGGGTCTCGGGCAGCGCGGTTGCGGTGCGGGCGGCCGGGCGCCCGTGCCGCCCGCCCTCACGGCGGTCTGCGCGTGCGGCCGGGGCGCGGAGTTGAGACATCAGGGTCCTCGTACTGGTCCGTCGGTCGGGGCCTTGGGAGTGCGCGCGGTCTGCGCGGCCCGGGGCATGCGCCATCGCGATGTCGGTCGACGGAGCCGACGAATTCGGCTCCGTGTCGCCCAACGGACACTGACAGTAGTCGCCTCCGCATCAAGTGCGGTGGGCAGTTGACAAAGTCCCGCAGGCAGCGTCCCGCTCTGGTATGAGGTCTCGTACGACAGACCGATAACCCGCTCCACCGTTCGCCCACAACGAGCAATCGAACGATCGGACCTGGTCAGAAGTGGTCACGAAGAGAAGTCGAGCATCGCGGCGCTTCAGCCGCCGCACGCCTGTCGGGCCCCTGACTTCCTCGTCCGCGGCAACCCTGGCCGAGACGATTCAGCACTGTGCGCGCCCCGCTCACCGACCCCGGTCATGTCACGGGCCGTATCCGCGCGCAAGGCTCCACGAGCGCCCCGAAGTGCTCCCACGCGCCCCGCGCGAACCACCCCGGAAGGTCGCTGGAAGAAAAGCGGGCGCCCGATAGGGCGCCCATACGAGTCCGGCACATGCCGCACACGCCACAGCGGGCCCCGCCGATCCGCGATCGACGGGGCCCGCAAAAGTCGCGGTCGCGCTACCCGACCGCCACGCTGTCAGGCCTGTCCGGGGTGTCCGGCGTGTCGGGTGTGTCGGGCGTGTCCGACGTCGGCGCGACCGGCGGCCAGGCCGGCCATCCCTCTGCGGGCTCCTCGGCAGCCGCACGCCACCACGGCGTCACGGGCGGCACCGAGGCGGGCTCGAAGGGCTCGCCGCAGACGGGCGCCGCCATGGTGACCCCGGCCTTGTGCGTGGCCCGCATGGTCCGCTCCGCCGGCTCGGCCCATGGATGCGTCGCCAGGTTGAAGGTGCCCCAGTGGATCGGCAGCATGACGCCCGCGGCCGGATCACCGCCCTGAAGGTCGAGGTGGGCCCGGACGGCCTCGTCCGGCGTCATGTGGATGTCGGGCCAGAAGTCCGAGTAGGCGCCGAGCTGGATCATCGTGGCGTCGAACGGGCCGTGTTCGGCGCCGATGTCCTTGAAGCCCTCGAAGTAGCCGGTGTCGCCGCTGTGGTAGATCCGGTGCTCGTCCGAGGCGACGACCCAGGACGCCCAGAGGGTGTGCTGGGTGTTGCGCAGGCCGCGGCCGCAGAAGTGGCGGGCCGGGGTGGCGGTCAGGGTGAGGCCGCCGATCTTCGTCGTCTCGTGCCAGTCCAGCTCGCGCAGCCGGTCGGCCGGCACGCCCCAGTGTTCGAGATGGGCGCCGACGCCGAGCGGTACGGCGAACAGCGTGTCCGTGCCGACCAGCGCCTTGATCGTGGGCAGGTCGAGGTGGTCGTAGTGGTCGTGCGAGATGACGACGACGTCGACCGGCCCGAGCGCGGCGAGGGGCAGCGGCACGGGGTGCAGCCGCTTGGGCCCGGCGAAGGGGAACGGCGAACAGCGCTCACCCCACACCGGGTCGAAGAGCACCCGGTGCCCGTCGATCTCGGCGAGGACGCTGGAATGCCCCATCCAGGTCAGGCGCAGTCCGCCGGCGGGCGGTTTGACCAGGTCGGCGTAGGTGGTGGGGTGGATCGGCACGGTGGACTTCGGAGCGCGGCGGGGCCGGGTGTCCCGGTCGAAGAAGACCTTGGCGAACTCCAGCATCGATCCGGACGGTCTGGTGCGCGCGACGCCGCCGGGGTTCTGGAAGACCCCGTCCCGGAAGTGCGGCGATCTGCGGATGCGCGCCATGCGCTCACCGCTCGGGTCCACACCGAAGGCCTCGGGCCGCAGGGCACGCAGCCCGGAGCTCGGGAAACGGAAACCGGCCACGGTACCTCCAGGTGGAGTCGGTGAGAAAATCCATTATGGTCGGCCCCTCCGACAACCCCGTGCACCCCCTGATCCATTCCGCACCGCTCCGTACGTTGACATGTCCTCACCCGCCTCCGATACTGACCCATCGTTCAGTAAGAGCGCGGCTCGCGGCTCCCCGCTCCCTCCCCGCGGCTCCCGCCCCTCCCCCGGAGACCCCCCATGACCACCCCCCTGGTGTCGCTCACCTGGACCGACGACGTCACCGGGCGCCAGGGCTTCCTGGTCATCGACCGGCTGGTGCGCGGCGTGTCCAGCGGTGGGCTGCGCATGCGGCCGGGATGCACGTTGGACGAGGTCACCGGGCTGGCCCGCGGCATGAGTCTGAAGGAAGCGCTGCACTACGACCCCGCGGCCCGGTACGTCCCGCTGGGCGGCGCCAAGGGCGGCATCGACTGCGATCCCCGGGATCCGGAGGCGTACGGGCTCCTGGTGCGCTTTCTGCGGGCCGTGCGGCCGTACATCGAGAGCTTCTGGACCACGGGCGAGGACCTCGGGCTCACCCAGGACGTGGTCGACCGGGCGGCCGCCGAGGCGGGGCTCGTCTCGTCCGTGCAGGCCGTGTATCCGCTGCTGGACGACGAGGCCGAGGCGCGTCGGCGGCTCGCGGACGCGTTCGCGGTCGAGGTGGACGGCATCGGGCTGGACGAGCTGGTCGGCGGCTGCGGGGTCGCCGAGTCGGTGCTCACCGCGCTGGACCGGGCCGGGGTGCCCCGCTGGCGGACGCGTGTCGCCGTGCAGGGCCTCGGGACGATGGGCGGTGCCACGGCGCGCTTCCTGACGCGCGCGGGCCTCACGGTCGTGGCCGTCGCGGACATCAAGGGCACGGTCGCCAACCCGGCGGGGCTCGACGTCGAGAGCCTGCTGGCGGCACGGGACGCCTACGGCACGGTCGACCGCGCGGCGCTGCGCCGGGGCGACCGCGAACTGCCGGGTGAGGCCTGGCTGTCGGCCGAGGCCGAGGTGCTGGTCCCGGCCGCCGTCTCGTATGTGATCGACGCCGCGAACCAGGGGCGCGTCACCGCCCGCTGGATCGCCGAGGCGGCCAACATGCCCGTACGGCCGGACGCGGAGGAGGCGCTGGCCGGGCGGGGCATCACGGTGCTGCCGGACGTCGTGGTCAACTCGGCCACGAACGCCTGGTGGTGGTGGACGCTGTTCGGCGACATCGGCCCGTCCGCGGAGGAGGCGTTCGCCCACACCCGGCGCTCGATGCGTGCCCTGACCGACCTCACGCTGGCCCGCGCGGAGGCCGACGGGACGACGCCCCGGGCGGCCGCGCACGCCATCGCGCAGGACCGGTTGCCGGTGATCGCCGAACGGTTCGGGCGGCACCGGTGACGGCGGTCGAGGACGCGTGACCCCGCCTCAGCCCGGGAACGGCTCGTGACGAGGCTTTAGGGTGACCGGGTGGCGAGAGTGCGGTTGAGCGTGGCGGAGCGGCGTGAGGAGTTGCTGCGGGCCGCCGTCGAGCAGATAGAGGCGCGGGGCGTGGCGGCGGTCAGGATCGCCGACGTGGCCTCGTCGCTCGGGGTGAGCAACGCACTGGTGCTCTATCACTTCGCCACGAAGGAGAAGCTGGTCGCCGCCGCGTTCACCCACGCGGCGGAGGGCGACCTGACCCGGCTGCGCAGGATCCTCGGCCGCCGTACGACGGCGCTACGACGGCTGCGGACGGCCGTGCGCTGGTACGCGCCGACCGGCCAGGCCAAGGGCTGGCGGCTGTGGATCGAGGGCTGGGCGGGGGCGTTGCGTGAGCCCGCGTTGCAGGAGGTCACGCGGGACCTCGACCGGCAGTGGAAGGGCGCCATCGCCGAGGTCATCGCGGAGGGCGTGGCAGCCGGCGAGTTCGTCTGCGCGGACCCCGCCGGCGCGGCCCTGCGGCTCACCGCCCTCCTCGACGGGCTCGCCGTACAGCTGACGTCGTACCGTGGCGCGGTGTCACGCGCGCGTGCCCAGGAGTGGGTGGACGAGGCGCTGGCCCGGGAACTGGGTCTGGAGCGGGAGGCGTTGACGGCGTCGGCGCGGTGAGGCCGCAGACCTCGCCAGGCGTTCGGTACACCGCGGCCCCGACAGCCTTGTGGGCCGCGCCCCCGGACAGACACGGCCCACACCGAAGTGAAGCGGTGCTTCAAGCCACCGATTCGATCCGCATCTTGATGTCGTCCGGGGACAGCGCGCCCTTGGCCGTCACATGGTCCCCCGAGGACTCGCCGCGCAGGCGCCGCCCGATCCACGGCACCAGGTACTCGCGCGCCCAGTGGACGTCGTCCCGGCGGATCTCCAGGGTGCCGCGCGGCGGGAGCGGCGGCCAGGGCTGGTCCGGGTCGGCCGGGATGTCCAGGCCGAGTACCTGCCCCGCGCGCAGCGCCACGCGCGTGTGCCCCTCCGGAGACAGGTGGAGCCGGTCGTCGTCCCAGGCCCGGCGGTCCTGGACGGTCTTCAGGGACCACAGGTCGAGCACCGGGCAGCCGTACCGGTCGGCGACGGCCCGCACATGACCGTTGTAGGTGGCGATCTTGCCGCGCAGATGCTTCAGCACGGGCACGCCACGGGTGTCGAATCCGGTCGTCACCATGACGGTGCCTGCCACGGCGGCGAGCCGGGCGATGGCCCGCTCGAAGCGCTCGGCGACCTCGTCGGGGTCGGTTCCGGGTCGGATGATGTCGTTGCCGCCCGCACAGAACGAGACGAGGTCCGGGGCCAGTTCGACGGCCTTCGGGAGCTGGTCCTCGATGATCTGGTCGAGCAGTTTGCCGCGCACGGCGAGGTTCGTGTAGTTGAAGTCGCCCTCGGGGCGCCGGTCCGCGAGCAGGACCGCGAACCGGTCGGCCCAACCGACGAACGCCCCGTCGGGGCCGGGGTCGCCGACGCCCTCGGTGAAGCTGTCCCCCACCGCGACGTACGACCCGATCACTGATCTGCTGTCACTCTTCGAATCGTCTGCCACATCGGCACATGATTCACCTTCGAATGTGACCTACGCGACCGTAGGCAAGGGTTGACGAGCGGTGAGATAAGCCACTTCCAAAGGGTTCACCAAACCTGGAATATCCGTCTGATCAGGGGTGTTGTGGGCGCAGCCGCCATACCCGGAAGTCGCTGACGCGGAAGTGGCTCCAGACGGTCCGGAAGGCGAAGTGCCCACTGGTGTACGGCTCGTGGTCGGTGTGGTCGAAGACCAGCCGCCCGTTGTTCCACCACTGGACGGTCGAGCCGTCGGAGACGATACGGACCCGGTTCGGCTCGTTGGCCACCAGCAGCGGCTCCGTGTAGTCGAAGACCAGCGGACGGACTCCGGCCTCGCCGACGTAGCGGCGCAGTCGCGTCGTGGTGTTGTAGTTGGCGCCGTAACCGGAGTAGTACGTCTTGAGGTGGTCGTACTCGTCCAGCGCACCGGCCCGCGGCGTGGCGAAGAGGTCGTCCGGGGAGCGGACGTCGAGGGCGTTCCAGAAGTTGTTCAGGTCGGAGACACGGTCGTTGGGCCCGCCGGCCGAGACGGCGGTGGCCGTGTACCCGATGACGTACGGCCCTTCGAGCCGCTTCTTGAACCACACCGTCGCCCCGCTCGGCACGTCGATCTCCAGCACCCCGCGCGCGGCGCTGACGGTGCCGCCGTCCTGCAGCTCGGTCTCCCACTGGCCGAGGCCGTGGCAGAAGTCGTCCTGGGCGATCAGCCGGCGGCCGGGAGAGGCGGCACTCGCCGCGCCGACCGGGGCCAGCGCCCCGAGGGCGACGCCTGCGGCCAGGACTCCGAATGCTCTGCGCGTGGTCGTCACGGGAAGGACTCCTTCGCTGTGTGAGGACGTGGAAGGCACCATGGAAAGCGCTTGCTCCAAGCGGTCGGAGATCACTCTCCCCCCATAGCCCCCGCCCTGTCGACACCCCGACCCGCCCAGACGCCCGCTTCAGGACACACCGAAGGCCGGACCCGGGGATCGGGGTCCGGCCTTCGGTCGCGTGTCAGGCAGGTGGTCTGCGCGAAGAACCGCCGTCAGCCGATGGCGACGCCCTTGGAGCGGAGGTAGGCGACCGGGTCGAGGTCCGAGCCGTAGTCCGGCGTGGTGCGGATCTCGAAGTGGAGGTGCGGGCCGGTCACGTTGCCGGTCGCGCCGGAGAGGCCTATCTGCTGGCCCGCAGTAACGGTCTGGCCGCTCGAGACCGAGAGCGAGGACAGGTGGGCGTACTGGGCGTAGTAGCCGTCGGCGAGCTGGATGACGACCTGGTTGCCGTACGCGCCGCCCCAGCCGGCCGAGACGACGGTGCCCGCGCCGACCGCCTTCAGCGGGGTGCCGGTGGGGGCGACGAAGTCGACGCCGGTGTGGTAGCCGCTGGACCACATGCTGCCCGCCACCTTGTAGGCGGTGCCGACCGAGGCGCCGGAGACGGGGGCGGAGAAGCCGCTGGTCGGGCCGGCGTTCTCCGCGCTCTGGGTGGTCGTGGTCTTCTTCGCCGCGGAGGACTTCGAGGCGGTCGAGTCGGCGGAGGACTCGGAGGAGGAAGACGAGGGAGCGGAAGACGAGGGGGCGGACGACGACTTGGGGGCGCTCGTCGTCGCCTTCTTGCCGCCGAGGGAGAGCTTCAGGCCGGGGTGGATCAGCGACGGGTCGTCGCCGACGGCCTCGCGGTTGTCGGCGTAGAGCTTCTTCCAGCCACCGCTGACGTTCTGCTCGTCGGCGATCTTCGAGAGGTAATCGCCGACCTTCACCGAATAGGTCCGCAGGCCCGCCTTCTTGTCGGAGGCCTTCTTCTCGACGGCCTTCTTCCCGGCGACCGGAAGAGACTGAACGGCTTTTTCCGAAACGGACTGCGCGGGAGCGGCGTGGGCGCCGGTGGCACCGATGAGCGGGAGAGCGAGAGCGGCTCCACCGGTTCCGGCGACGGCGATGGAGCGGGTGAAGCGCTGGGACTTCGGGCGGCGGTGCTTACCCTTGGCGGGCATGGCGAATTCCTCTCCGGCGCCTGCGAGGTGAGCTGTCGGGTGCGGGCTGGAGATGCCCGGCCGCGTGGGGACGCGACTTGACCCCAAGCCTGTTCCGGAGACCGGAACAGGCGGTTGTACCTGTGGGTCCCCCGCTCCTGCCGTGCACGGGTGAGTTTGCGCGGGATCCGGTCGGCGGCAGGATTCGGCGTCCGTCCGGATTGGTGGCGAACGTAAGCGAGGAAGACGCAAGGGAACAAGTGAGGGGTTCCGTCCGAATGCGTTCCTGTTGATCCCTTGTGGGAAATACCCGTCACCCTGCGTGAATTATCGGGGCATCGCCGGACTCAAAACCCCTTGAAAAGCACGTGAATTACATGGACATGACGGGCGACGCACGGTCACGAATATGACGCTCCTCACGTGACGCTGCTCCACCTTCCTTCACTCCAGAGCGAGTTGGAATGAAGGCATCAATTCGGACAGAAACCCTAGATGCGACGCAGTCGGATAACCGTCGCATCGAGGTCGCCACGCAAGCCTGCGCGAAGTCCGTGATGTGCCAGTACGGCACCTCGGTGAATTTCGCCCGTTTCAAGGCATTCATACGACGCTGTCGGGTCGAGGGCGCGCAAGCGCAGCGCCGGGACGGGCTCGCCGAAGCTCTGCGCCTGGAGCCAGGCGAAAACAACCGTTTCGTCCCTGAGTGAGTACTGCACCGCGCTCAGCCCACCCCGCGGAACCCGCAGCCGATACAGGTCTCCGCGCTGCACCACCGGCCGGATCTCCTTGTAGAGGGTCACCCATTCCCGGGCCTCGGCGAGTTCCTCCTCGGTCCACCGGGTGAGGTCGCCGCCGACCCCGAGCACCCCGGCCATGGCGCTCACGAACCGGAAGCGCAGGGAGCTGGCGCGGTGGTTGAGCATGGCGTTCGGACTGTCGGTGACCCAGGCGGCCATGGCCCGGGCCGGGTGGAGCTGGCTGAAGCCGTGCTGGATGGCGAGCCGGTCCAGGGGGTCGGTGTTGTCCGAGGTCCACACCTGGTCCGTGCGGCTCAGCACACCGAGGTCGATCCGCCCGCCGCCGCCCGAGCAGGACTCGAAGGCGACACCGGGATGGGCCGCACGCAGCCGGTCCAGCAGGCCGTACAGGGCGCGCACATGGTCGACCCACAGGCGCTGCGGATATGGCTCGCCGGGCCAGCCGGCGTCGGTGAAGCAGCGGTTGAAGTCCCACTTCACATAGTCGATCGGGGCGCTGGAGAGGATCCCGTCGAGGCGCTCGAAGAGGTACTCCTGGACATCCTCGCGCGCGAGATTGAGTACGAGCTGATTGCGGAACTCCGTCCGCTTTCGTCCCGTTTGATACTGAGCCCACTCGGGATGGGCGCGATACAACTCGCTGTCCGGATTGACCATTTCTGGTTCGACCCAGATGCCGAACTGCATGCCGAGCGCGTGCACGTAGTCGGCGAGCGGCTTGAGACCGGACGGAAAGCGGTCGGGGTTGGGCGTCCAGTCGCCGAGGCCCGCGCGGTCGCTGGTACGCGTCCCGAACCAGCCGTCGTCGACGACGAAGAGCTCGACGCCGATGGCCGCGGCCCGCCGCGCGAGCAGACTCTGCTGTTCCTCGGAGATGTCGAACTCCGTCGCTTCCCAGGAGTTGAACAGCACCGGCCGGTCCTGGTCGGCGTCAGGGATCACATACGCGCGCTGGTACGCGTGCCAGGTGCGGCTCGCCCCGCCGAAGCCGCCGTCGCTCCACAGACCGGCGAAGACTGGTGTGGTGAAGGACTCCCCCGGGGCCAGCCGCAGCAGGCCCGAGTCGTCGTGTCCGGCCCCGCCGGTGATCTGCACGCGCGCGTCGGGGAGTTGCGCGACGGCGATGCGCCAGGACCCGGACCAGCCGAGGGCGCAGCCGTAGACCTCGCCCCGCTCCTCGGTGGCGTCCGTGTCGAGGGCGACCCACGGCAGGTGCTGGTGCCCGGTGTGCCCGCGGCGGCTGCCGATGACCTTCTCACCGTAGGTGAGTGGAGCCCGCGCCAGCCGGGACTCGGCGCCCCAGCGGCCGTGCAGCTGCGACAGCCGCCAGTCCTCGCGGTCGGGCAGCGTCCAGGTGGCCGAGTCGGCGCGCAGCAGCTCCAGCGCGGGCCCCTGGTTGTCCAGGGTCACCCAGCGCTCCACGACGTCCCCGCGCATCCGGTAGTGCAGGGCGACGGTCAGCCCGTCGTCGCAGAACCGCAACCGCAGCTCGTCCCCGTCGGTCTCGTACCGCTTGAAACGCCACTCGGTGCCGCGCCGCTCCTCGGTGCGCACGGACAGGGCAGGCCGGACGAAGCGGGGGCCGCCTTCGACCGGGTACTCCTCGCGCCCGTCGAGGGGGGACTCGAAGGGCCAGTACTCCGGCAGCGGCCGTACGGCGAGGGCCTCGGCGTCGGCGAGCGCGATCCGCGGCCCCCAGTGGAGGTGCAAGAGCTCGTCGGCGTCCGTGAGATGGACGGCGTAACTGCTGGTCGGCCCGGTCAGGAGCCACGTACGACCGTTGTCGGAGATCTCCAGCATCAAGCCCTCACAGAGACGAACAGGTGCGATCAAGTACCAACATCATCAAGGTCCGCGTGCTTCTGAGGCAACGCCTGTGGACAACTCATTGCCCCAGGAAGCCATGTCGTATGGTCGAGAGCGCACCCCGTCGGCCGCATCGCCGAGCCGCGCCGCCGGGGCCGACTGGGAGGAGCCCCCGTGACGCAGCAGATCCCGTCGACCGAGCCCGAACTGGCCGGAGTTCGCAACTTCCGTGATGTGGGCGGACTGCCGACCGTGGACGGACGGCGGGTGCGGCACGGGGTCCTGTTCCGCAGCGGCCACCTCGCGCACGCGACCGACGACGACGCGACCTTCCTCGGCTCCCTCGGACTGCACACGATCTTCGACTTCCGCAACGCGGCCGACCAGAAGCTCGAAGGCGCCGACGTGGAGCTGCCCGGGGTGCGCAATGTGAACCTGCCGCTGTCCGACCCCGCGGACGGCGCGGAGTTCTGGAAGATGGTCCGCGACGGCGACATCGAACAACTGCGGGAGATCCTGGCGGACGGCAAGGGCGCGGACCGGATGATCGCCTCCTACCGCACGATCATGAAGGAGCGCACCACCGAGCACTCCCAGGTGTTGCACGCGCTCGCGGAGGACAGCGTCCCCGCGCTGATGCACTGCGCGGCCGGCAAGGACCGCGCGGGCCTGTCGATCGCCGTGACGCTGCTCGCCCTCGGCGTCGAGCGCGAGGCGATCATCGCCGACTACCTGGAGTCCAACGCCAAGCACCGCCGCTACAAGGTGCGCCGCAGCGGCAGCGACGCGTCGGCCTACTCGCCCGAGGTCATGGAGCTGCTCAGCCCCCTGTTCGACGCCCGGGCCGAGTATCTGGCGGCGGCCTTCGAGACGATCGACGAGACCTGGGGCGGCGTCGACGCCTACCTGGAGCAGGGCCTGAGGATCACCCCTGAGCTCCGGGAGCGGCTGCGGGAGCGCCTGCTCGACTGACGCCCGGCCAGGCGCCCGTGCCTACTGCGCTCCCACCTCGAACAGCAGGTAGATGAAGGCCGCGAAGACATGCCCCACCGCGATGTAGATGATGAGCCGCACCCACAGGGCGCGCGGGAACTTCTCCTCCAGGTTGCTCATGGCATCTCTCCAGGGGTGGGGCCCAGGCACAGCGTGGCCGTGGGGCTCTGCAGCAGGGTGTGGACGAACAGGAGCTCGACCCCGCCCGGGTCCTGGGCGGCGATGCGGTGCGGGGTGAGCGAGTCGAAGTGCGCGCTGTCGCCGGGCGCGAGCCGGTGCGTGGTGTCCCCGAGGCGCAGCCGCAGCCTGCCGTCGAGTACGTAGAGCCACTCCTCCCCCGGATGCACCCGCACGATGTCGCCCTGCGAGCCGTACGGCACCTGGACCCGCAGGGCCTGCATCCCGCGCCCCGGCGCCCCCGCCTGCCGGTATGTCCAGCCGCCGGCCGCGGTCGGCTCCATGTCGGCCGAGCGCACCACGGCGTCCCGGTCGGCGACCGTCTCGCCGAGCAGCTCGGAGACCGTCGTACCGTAGACACGCGCGAGCGCGAGCAGCATCGGCAGTGAGGGCTGGCGCTGCCCGGTCTCCAGACGGGAGAGATGCGCGGGTGACAGCCCGGCGGAGCGGGCGGCGGCCTCCAGGGTGAGGGAGGCACGGCGGCGCAGCGCGCGGAGCTGGGGCGCGACGGCGGGCAGGGCGTCGACCGGCCCCGTCCGCCGGGTCCCCGGCTCGCTTTCGGGAGAGCTCATGCTCTCCATTCAGCCCCAGCCTTGCCTCTGCGGCAAATTTCTTGCCTCAGAGGCAAAAGAACATGCGCTCGCCGTCTCGGACCGTGTCTAACGGTTGGCGACCGCCTGCTTGATCAGCGTCTTCCCGAAGTCCCACATCAGCCCGCCGCCACTGTGCGCGTCGTCCATCACATCGGTGAAGGCGTCCACGAACCGGTCCACCTCCCGCTCACCGATGATCAGCGGCGGGATCAGCTTGATCACCTCAAGGTGGTCGCCGGAGACCTGGGTGAGGATCCGGTGCCGGCGCAGCAGCGGGACGACGACCATCTGCGCGAACAGGCCCCTGCGCGCGGCCTGGAGCATGGCCCAGCGGCTGCGCAGCTTCAGCGAGTCGGGCCGGCCGAACTCGATGCCGACCATGAGCCCTCGCCCGCGCACGTCGGCGAGCAGCTCGTACTTGTCGGTCAGCGCCGCGAGCCGGGACCTGAGCAGTTCGCCCGTCGCCCGCGCGTTCGCGACGATCTGCTCGTTCTCCATGACGGACAGCACGGCGAGCCCGGCCGCCATGGCCTGCGCATTGGACCCGAAGCTCGCCGAGTGGACCAGCACGCGGTCCATGGACGAGTAGACCTTCTTGAAGATCCAGTCCTTGCCGAGCGTGGCGCCCACCGGTACATAGCCGCCGGAGAGCGCCTTGGCCACACACACCAGGTCCGGCTCGACTCCGTCCTCGTGCTGGTAGGCGTAGAAGTCGCCGGTACGGCCGAGCCCGGTCTGCACCTCGTCGGCGATGAGCAGCGCCTTGTGCTGGTGCAGCAGCTCCTGGGCGGCCCGCAGATAGCCGGGCGGGGGCTCGTGCACGCCCTTGCCCTGGATCGGCTCGACGATCAGGGCGGCCACGTCGCCCTTCTTCAACTCCCGTGCCAGGGCGTCGAGGTCGCCGAGCGGTACGGCCGTGTCGGGCAGCAGCGGGGCGAAGCCGTCCCGGAAGCCGGACTCGCCGTTGACGGACAGGGAGCCGGTGGTCAGCCCGTGGAAGGCGTGATCGCAGTACAGCACCCGCGGCTTGCCGGTGACGAACCTGGCGAACTTCAGCGCGGTCTCCACCGCCTCCGTGCCGCTGTTGCCGAAAAAGACCCGGTCCAGGTGCGGGCTGTGCGCGAGCAGCTTCTCGGCCAGCAGGCCGGGCAGCGGCTGGCAGTCGAAGCGGGTGAGGTCGGCGAGCTGTGCGTCGAGGACGTCGTGCAGCGCCTTGCGGACGACGGGGTGATGACGGCCGAGGCCCATCACCCCGAACCCGGCGAGCATGTCCAGGTAGTCGTCGCCGTCCGCGTCCCAGAAGTAGGCGCCCTCGGCCCGCTCGTAGACCTTGTCGAAGCCGATGGTGTGCAGCATGCGCGGGAGCTGGTGGTTCAGGTACCTGCCGTGCAGCTCGTAGCGCTCGGCCCCGCGCTCGGCCAGGAGTCTGCCGAGGTCGAACTCCGTGGTCATTCGGCTTTCTCCTTGACTGGCACGACGCTACGGCCGTCCTCGCCGCCGTCGGCCTGCTCGGTGCCGGGCGGGCTGCCCTCGGCGTCCTTGAGGGCGAGGCTCGCGCTGATCCGCCCGGCGACCTCGACGGGCGTGAGCCCGATGTCGGCGAGGACCTCGCCGCGCTTGGCGTGCGCGAGGAACTGCTCCGGGATGCCGAACCGCCGTACGGGCACGTCGACATCGGCGTCGCCCAGCGCCAGCGCCACCGCGGCGCCCACACCGGACGAGCGGCTGTTGTCCTCGACGACGGCCACCAGCCGGTGCTGTGCGGCGAGGGGCGCGAGCGCGGGGTCGACGGGTTTCACCCAGCGCGGGTCGACGACGGTGCAGTTGATGCCGCGCGCGTGGAGCAGTTCGGCGGCCTGGAGGCACACCGGCGCCATCACGCCCACGGCGACCAGCAGCACCTCCGGCTCGCCGGCGTCCCGGTGCAGCACGTCGAGGCCGCCCACCCGGTCGACGGCCGGGATCGACGGGCCGACGGACTCCTTCGGGAACCGTACGAGGGTCGGCGCGTCGTCCACCGCCACGGCCTCCCGCAGCTGCGCCCGCAGCTGGTCGGCGTCGCGCGGCGCGGCGATCCGCAGCCCCGGTACGACCTGGAGGATCGACATGTCCCACATGCCGTTGTGGGAAGCCCCGTCGGCGCCCGTGACGCCGGCTCGGTCGAGCACGAACGTCACCCCGCAGCGGTGCAGTGCGACGTCCATCAGCAGCTGGTCGAAGGCCCGGTTGAGGAAGGTGGCGTAGACGGCGACGACCGGGTGCAGCCCGCCCGTCGCGAGCCCCGCCGCCGACACGGCCGCGTGCTGCTCGGCGATCCCCACGTCCCACACCCGGTCCGGGAACCGCTCAGCGAACTTGCCGAGCCCGACCGGGTGCAGCATGGCCGCCGTGATCGCCACGACATCGTCCCGCTCCTCCCCGATTCGCACGATCTCCTCGCCGAACACCGACGTCCAGGACGGCCCGCCGGACGGCGCGAGCGGCTCGCAGGTCAGCGGGTCCATCACGCCGACGGTGTGGAAGTGGTCCTCCTCGTGGGCCAGGGCGGGTTCGTAGCCGCGCCCCTTCTCCGTGAGGCAGTGGATCAGCACCGGCCCGTGGAACCGCTTGGCCCGGCGCAGCGCCGACTCGACGGCCCCGATGTCATGGCCGTCGATGGGGCCGACGTACTTCAGGCCCAGGTCCTCGAACATGCCCTGCGGTGCGAAGGCGTCCTTGAAGCCCTTCTTCGCGCCGTGCAGCGACTCGTAGATCGTGCTGCCGACGAGCGGCGTCCGCAGCAGTACGTCCTTGCCCCAGGCCAGGACCTTCTCGTAACTGTCGGTCGTGCGCAGGGTCGCGAGGTGGTTGGCGAGCCCTCCGATGGTCGGGGCGTAAGAGCGTTCGTTGTCGTTGACGACGACGATCAGCGGACGGTCCTTGGCGGCCGCGATGTTGTTCAGCGCCTCCCAGGCCATGCCGCCGGTCAGCGCGCCGTCGCCGATCACCGCGACGACATGGCCCTTCTCCCCCTGCACCTCGCGGGCCTTGGCGAGGCCGTCGGCCCAGCCGAGCGCGGTGGAGGCGTGGCTGTTCTCGACGACGTCGTGCTCGGACTCCTCGCGCGAGGGGTAGCCGGACAGGCCGCCCTTGCCGCGCAGCTTGGAGAAGTCCTGCCGTCCCGTCAGAAGCTTGTGTACGTAGCTCTGGTGACCGGTGTCCCAGACGATGCGGTCGACCGGCGACTCGAAGACCCGGTGGAGCGCGATGGAGAGTTCCACCACCCCCAGATTGGGCCCGAGATGTCCGCCGGTCCTGGCGACCGCGTGCACCAGGAACTCCCTGATCTCATGGGACAGATCACCGAGTTCCGTCTCGGACAGCGCCTTCAGGTCACGTGGTCCCCGGATGCTCTCCAGAATCGTCACGCTCGGGCCCCCTCTCGGTCCGTGCCTTGCTTCAACTCACCGTCACGGCCGGTTTCCCCGTGACGGCGGGGGCGCCCGATGCGGCCCCGTCCTGCTCCATCTGCTCGGCGATCTTCATCGCCTCTTCGATCAGGGTCTCGACGATCTTGGACTCGGGGACGGTCTTGATGACCTCGCCCTTCACGAAGATCTGGCCCTTGCCGTTGCCGGAGGCGACCCCCAGGTCCGCCTCCCGCGCCTCGCCGGGGCCGTTGACCACACAGCCCATGACGGCTACCCGCAACGGCACTTCCATGCCTTCCAGGCCGACTGTGACCTCGTCGGCCAGCTTGTACACGTCGACCTGAGCGCGCCCGCACGACGGACAGGAGACGATCTCCAGGCGCCGCTGCCTGAGGCCCAGCGACTCCAGGATCTGGATGCCGACCTTGACCTCCTCGGCGGGCGGAGCGCTCAGGGAGACCCTGATGGTGTCGCCGATGCCCTGGGAGAGGAGGGCGCCGAAGGCGACGGCCGACTTGATCGTGCCCTGGAAGGCCGGGCCCGCCTCGGTCACGCCGAGGTGGAGCGGGTAGTCGCACTGGGCGGCCAGCTGCTTGTACGCCTCGATCATGATCACCGGGTCGTTGTGCTTGACCGAGATCTTGATGTCCCGGAAGTCGTGCTCCTCGAAGAGCGACGCCTCCCACAGGGCCGACTCGACCAGAGCCTCCGGGGTCGCCTTGCCGTACTTCTGGAGCAGGCGCCGGTCCAGGGAGCCGGCGTTCACGCCGATGCGGATCGGGGTGCCGTGGTCCTTGGCGGCCCGCGCGATCTCCTTGACCTTGTCGTCGAACTGCTTGATGTTGCCGGGGTTCACACGGACCGCCGCGCAGCCCGCCTCGATCGCCGCGAACACGTACTTCGGCTGGAAGTGGATGTCCGCGATCACCGGGATCTGCGACTTGCGGGCGATCGTCGACAAGGCGTCGGCGTCGTCCTGCGTCGGGCAGGCCACGCGCACGATCTGGCAGCCGGACGCGGTGAGCTCGGCGATCTGCTGGAGAGTCGCGCCGATGTCGGACGTACGGGTGGTCGTCATCGACTGGACCGACACCGGGGCCCCACCCCCGACCGCCACCGGCCCGACCTGGATCTGCCGCGACAGGCGCCGCTCGGCGATCGGGCGGGCCGGCACCTCGGGGACGCCCAAGGAGATGGCGGTCATGGCGTCACTCCCGGTTTCCGGAGACCGTCTCGCGCATGGCGCGCAGCGACTCCTTCAGGGAGCCCATGGTGGCGAGGACGGCGGTCGGCTCGTAGCCGCAGTGCGCCATGCAGTTGGCGCAGCGCGGGTCCTTGCCGCGGCCGTACTTGTCCCAGTCGGTGTCCTCGATCAGCTCCCGGTACGTCGGGACGTACCCGTCGCTCATCAGATAGCAGGGGCGCTGCCAGCCGAAGAGCGAGTAGTTCGGGATCGCCCAGGCCGTGCACGGGAAGTCGACCTTGCCCTCGAGGAAGTCGAGGAACAGCGGCGAGTGATTCAGCCGCCACTTCCTGCGGTTGCCGCCCGCGAAGGCCTTCTTGAACAGCTCGCGGGTCTGCTCGACGCCGAGGAAGTGCTCCTGGTCGGGCGCCTTCTCGTAGGCGTAGGCGGGCGAGATCATCATCTCGTCGACCTTGAGGTCGTCGTTGAGGAAGTTGAGCACCTCGACGATGGTCTGCGGGGTGTCGGTGTTGAAGAAGGTCGAGTTGGTGGTGACCCGGAAGCCGCGCCGTTTGGCCTCCTTGATCGCCTCCACGGCCTCGTCGAACACGCCTTCCTTCGCCACCGACTCGTCGTGCCGCTCGCGCAGGCCGTCGATGTGCACGGCGAAGGCGAAGTAGGGCGAGGGCGTGAACTTGTCCATCTTCTTGCGCAGCAGCATGGCGTTGGTGCACAGGAAGACGTACTTCCGCCTGGCCACCAGCTGGCGCACGATCTCGTCGATCTGCGGGTGCATCAGCGGTTCGCCGCCGGCGATGGACACCATGGGCGCACCGGATTCGAGCACGGCCCCCACGGCCTGGGCCACCGGCATGCGCTGCTTCAGGACTCCGGCCGGATGCTGGATCTTGCCGCAGCCCTCGCACTTGAGGTTGCAGGCGAAAAGCGGTTCCAGCTCGACGATCAGCGGGAACTTGTCACGCCTGCGAAGCTTCTGTTCGGCCAAGTAAGTAGCGACCTTGATGGACTGACGCAGCGGCATGGCCATCTGGCTCACCTCCTGGGGAGCAGCGAAGAACGGTGCCATTCGTAGAATGCGGGTAGAACGACACGAAGGACGCGGAAAGCCGATATTCCACCGCGCAACGTGCCGATCCGGACGAGTTCATGTTCTGGAGCGTCCACGACCACCCGGACGGCCGCAACCGGGCGCTCGCCCGTGCGTACGGCGCTCAGGAGCGTGGCCGCCGACTCCATGTCGACCGCGATTGCGCCGGTCGCGAGCAGATCGGACCGCTCCTGACCTCGGATGATGTGATCCGAGCCGGTGAGCGGTCCGGTGTGGACGGTGCGGCCGGGAGCGGCGCGCTTGAGTTCTTTGACGAGTAGGTCGGTTCCGACGCACGGAACGGTTCCCGCCGGATCCCGGGTCTCCTCGGCGACCACCAGATCACCGGGGTGCATCCCGGGGGCGAGCCCGGCGCAGAAACCCGTGGCGAGCACGGCGGCCCCACTGAGGGCCGGGTCGGCCAGCATCCGGGTGACGGAGCGTTCCGCCGCCCGGGGTCCCATGCCCGTGCGGAGGACGGTGACCGGCCCGCCGGCCCCGCCGCGGTCACCGGCGCGCAGGGCGAGCTGCTCGATGCCGAGCGCGCAGGCGATCAGCAGCGGGGCCGGGGCGGGCTGTGGGCTCATCAGCTTCCCTTGGCCTCGGTGAGAGCCGCCTCGTCGAGAGCCGCCCCGGCCTTGTCGGCGAAGGGCTCTCCGTGGACGTACCGGCCGAGTGCGGTGAGCGGGAAGACCTGACGGTAGAGGTGGTAGTTGATCGAGAAGTCCCACGGGAAGCCGGTTCCGGTGAAGTGCGGCTCGTCCCAGGAGCCGTCCTCGCGCTGGGTGGCCGCGAGCCACTCGATGCCGCGCTCGACGGCCTTGGAGTCCTTCTCCCCCGCGGCCAGCAGCGCCATCAGCGCCCATGCGGTCTGCGAGGCGGTGGAGGCGCCCTTGCCGCTCCACTCCTTGACGTACTTGTAGGAGCGCAGGTCCTCCCCCCAGCCGCCGTCGTCGTTCTGGACGGACTCCAGCCAGGCCACGGCGCGGCGGATCGCCGGGTGCGAGCCCGGGAAACCGGCCGCCACCAGGGCGGGTACGACGGATCCGGTGCCGTAGACGTAGTTGACGCCCCAGCGTCCGAACCACGAGCCGTCCGGCTCCTGCTCGGCGAGCAGCCACTGGATGCCGCGCCGGGTGCGCGGGTCGTGGGCGAGGCCCTCGACCGCGAGCATCTCGACGACGTGCGCGGTGACGTCGGCCGACGGCGGGTCGATGACCTCGCCGAAGTCGCAGAACGGCAGCCGGTTGGGGAACGGGCTGGTGTTGTCGACGTCGAAGGCGCCCCAGGCCCCGTTCTTCGACTGCATCCCGAGGTTCCAGCGGACCCCGCGCCCGATGGCCTTCTCGACGCGCTCCGGGTCATGGTGCTTGACGCGGCGCAGCGCGAGGACGACCTCGGCGGTGTCGTCGATGTCGGGGTAGTTGTCGTTGTGGAACTCGAAAGCCCAGCCGCCGGGCGGCAGTTGGGGCCGTTTGACCGCCCAGTCGCCGGGACGGACGATCTCCTCGCCGAGCATCCAGTCGGCGGCCTTGACGAGCTGCGGATGATCGGCGGGCACACCGGCGTCCACGAGTGCGATGGTCGCGAGGCAGGTGTCCCAGACGGGCGACTGACACGCCTCGATCATTCGGGCCCCGTCCTCGCGCCAGACGGCGAAACGGTCCAGCGACGCCAACCCCTCGCGCATGACAGGGTGTTCGAGGTCGTAGCCGAGCAGGTGAAGCGCGATGATCGAGTACACCGCCGGTGGCTGGATGCCGCCCCAGCAGCCGTCGTTCTCCTGCCGCTCGATGATCCAGCGGGCGGCGCTGTGCATGGCGGCTCTGCGCAGCCTGCGCGGGGCGACCTTGCGCAGCTGGTGCAGCGCCTTGTCGAGCCGCTGGAAGGCGCCGTCCCAACTCGCCACCGGGGCAAGGGGCCTCGGCGGGTTGGGGTCGGCCGGGTCGGTGTGCAGTTCGTCGAGCGGGAAGGGCGCGGGCCGTACCGGGCGCTTCGCGGAGACGATCGTCAGCGGGACGATGGTCTGCCGGGCCCAGCAGCCGAAGTCGTAGATGTTGAGCGGCACCCACTTGGGGAAGTAGATGAGCTCCGGCGGGAGTTCCGGCAGATCCTCCCACTTCCACCAGCCGAACAGGGCCAGCCAGATCCGGGTGAAGACCCGGGAGGCGGCGATCCCGCCCCGCTCACGGATCCACGCCGACGCCCTCGCCATGTGCGGTGCGTCCGGCGCGTCGCCGGCCAGCCGGAGGGCGACGTACGCCTCGACGGTGGCGGAGAGCTCGCCCGGACCGCCGTAGAAGGTGGCCCAGGCGCCGTCCTGGCGCTGCTCACCGCGGATGAAGAGCGCGGCGGCCCGGGTTGTCTTCTCGTCGCGGATCCCGAGGAACTGGCGGAGCAGCAGGTCCTCGGCATCCATGGTGACGTTCGTCTCGAGGTCGCCCTTCCACCAGCCCTGGGCGTCCTGGCGCGTCAGCAGAAAGTCGGTGGCGCGCCGGACCGCGCGCCGGGCGGCCTCGTGCACCCCGGCCGCCACGAGGGTCTCACTGTCGGTGTCGCTGGCCGCGGCTGCCCGGGGCGGGAGAGCCCCGGTGCTTCCGTCGGTCGTCGCTGTCATGGCTTCCCCTTCGTGCAGTGCTCTGTAGTGCGTCTGCTGTGGGTCCGCCGTCGGCCGGTGCGCTGGTTCCCGCCACACCGGCCGGCGACTACGCGAGGGCTATTCGACCGATACTGATCATCTCTTTTCGCCCGTTGGTGCTCATCTCTTCCGTACGACGACGAAGTCGGCGAGCGCAGTGAACCGCGCCCGCACCCGGTCGGGCATGTCGACCGCGTCGAGCGCCTCGACGGCGACGGCGTGCTGACGACGTGCCTCGTCGGCGGTCCACTCACGGCCGCCCGCCTCCTCGATGAGGGCGGCGCGGGCCGCGAACTCCTCCTCGGAGAAGTTCTCGAAGTCGCTGCTCTTGGCGTCGGCTGCGAGCATCTCGCCGAGCCGCTCCGAGGCTGAGCCGCCCGCGGCGAGCGCGGCCACGACCGGCAGGGACTTCTTGCGCTGGCGCAGGTCGCTCCAGGTCTGCTTGCCGGTGGAGACCGGGTCGCCCCAGATGCCGAGCAGGTCGTCGACGGCCTGGAAGGCGAGGCCCAGGTGGTAGCCGTACTTCTCCAGGGTGTCGGCGGTACGGTCGTCGGCGCCGCCGAGCACCGCGCCGATGGAGCTGGCGCAGGCGAGCAGGGCGCCGGTCTTGTTGCCCTCCATCTCCAGGCACTCCTCGACGCTGACGCGGTCGCGGTGTTCGTAGGAGATGTCCTGCGCCTGACCGTCGATCAGGGCGCGGGTGGCGGTGGTCAGGCGGCGGGTGGCGCGGCCGGCCTCGACGGTGCCGAGTTCCAGCAGGACCTCGTTGGCGAGGGCGAACAGGGCGTCGCCGACGAGGATGGCCTGGGCGGGGCCGTGCACCTTCCACACCGTGTCGCGGTGGCGGCGCTGTTCGTCGCCGTCCATCAGGTCGTCGTGGAGCAGGGAGAAGTTGTGGACCAGTTCGACGGCGACGGCGCCGGGGATGCCGACCTCGGGCGAGGCGCCGGTGACCTCGGCGGAGAGCACCGCCAGGGCGGGGCGCACGGCCTTGCCGCCGTCGCCGGCCGTGGGCTTGCCGTCGGCGTCGATCCAGCCGAAGTGGTAGGCGGAAACGGTGTCCATGGGAGCGGCCAGGCGGTCGATCGCCGCCCGCAGTACCGGTGTGGCCAGGGTCCTCCCGCGCTCCAGGAGCGCGGCCACGTCCACCGCGGTCTCTCGAGCGGCCTTCTCGGCCGGGGGCACAGTGGGCACGGTCTCTCCTCTTGTTGCGGTACCGGGGGTGCGGGGGCCTGCCGCCGGGCGCTGGTTCAGCATCACGCCGCCTCCTCGACGTCGAAAAGGTGACGGGGGCGGGGCCGGCCCAGGGCGCTCAGCGCGGCTTCGGCCGCACTCACGCCGCTGCGGACCGCACTCTCCATGGTCGCGGGCCACCCAGTGGCGGTCCACGCTCCGGCCAGACAGAGGCCGGGTGCCTTGGTGCGGGCGCCGGGCCGCAGCCGCCCGACGCCGGGGATGGGGGCGAACGTCGCGGTGCGCTCCCTGGTCACGAAGAAGTCCTTCACCCGCGCACCGCGCGCCGCGGGCAACAGCCGCTCCAGCTCCGGCAGATACCGCTCGCGCAGCGCGGCGACCGGCTCGTCGATCTCGTCCTGCGCGGCCGACTGGGACAGGGCGAGGTACTGCCCGTCCCTGAGCCCGGAGGCGTCGGTCCGGTCGAACACCCACTGCACCGGGGTGCCGAGCGCCGCGAAGAACGGGCTGCTGAGCACCTTGCGGTCGTACACGACATGGACGTTGAGGATCGGCGCGGTGCCGATCTCCAGAAGTCGTTCCGGGGCGTCGAGGGCACCCTCGGGCAGCAGGTCGTACGCCTCGCGCTGGGCCACCGCGAGCACGACCGCGTCCGCGCGCAGTGTCTCGCCGGGAACCTGAACGATCCAACGCCCGTTCTCGTCAGTAGAGATGGAGGTGACGCGTGTACGGACCTCGGTGCGCACGCCCGCGGAGTCGAGCGCCTTGCGGGCCAGCCGGTCGTGCAGTTCGCCCAGCGGGACATGTGCCCATCCGATGTCGGCCGCGCCCGGGTCGGACAGCAGACCGGTCTTGAACACCATCGCGGCGAGCCCCAGTGAGGCGTCGCCCGCGACCGCGTTGAGGGTGGCGACCCCGACCAGGTCCCACAGGGCCTCGACGGCACGCGCCGACTGGCCGTGCGCGGTCAGCCAGCTGCCGAAGTCGGTTGCGTCCAGGCTCGGATCGGCGAGGTCGAGCCCCTTGAGCGCGAGCGCGGCACGCCCGACCTTCGCGCGATCGGCGAGCGACAGATGCGGATATGTCGCCAGGCTCCGGCCCAGGTGCAGGGGTACGGGCAGCGCGTCGCGCCGCAGTCTGCCGAGCCGACGGCCCTCGGGCCGCGCCAGGTCGACCACGGGTACGTCGAGACGGTCCTGAAGCGGTGCCAGCGCCGTTCCCTCGATGCGGTCGAGGAACCAGCGGTAGGCGGTGCAGCAGCGCAGATAGACGTGCTGTCCGTTGTCGACGGTCAGGTCGCCGCGCTGGAAGGAGAAGGCCAGACCACCGAGCCTCGGCCTGCCCTCGATCAGGGTGACGCGCACTCCGGCGTCGGCGAGTGCGAGCGCGGCGGTGATGCCGGCGAGCCCGCCGCCGACCACGACGGCGTCCTTCCCCGCACTGTCTCCCGGGATGTCCGCGAGCGACCCCTCGGGCCGCGTGCCGTCGGTCATCGTGCACCCTCCCCAGCGCGACCGCCGTCCCGGTACTTGAACGGTGCACGGCCGGTCGTCTCAGTCAGGGACGCGACCCGGCAGCGGAGGGTTGCCCGCCGCTTTTCGCCGGTGGCATCACCTTGGGCCGGAATGTCCATCAGGCGCGCCTCCTGATGGTACGGCTGACGGTTCGCCGGGTCACATGCCGGGCGTCCAGACCGGACAGACCGCGCACGGCGACGTACGCCTTCTCCCGCCCGGGCAGCGAGACCCGGCCGCGCAGCACGGCCTCGGGGTCGCGTTCGATGCGGTCGAGGAGGCGGAGGTAGATGCCGGCCATGGCGGCGACACAGGCGCCGCTGCGCCGGTCCAGCATGGGGAGCAGCCGGTAGCCCTCGGCGAAAAGGGCGCGGGCCCGACGCACTTCGAAGTGCACGAGGCCCGCGAAGTCGGAGCCCTCCGGTGGTGTCGGCCCGCTGAAGCCGGTGGAGCAGCCGAACTTGGCGAGGTCGTCGGAGGGCAGATAGGTGCGCCCGCCCTCGGCGTCCTCGCGGACGTCCCGCAGGATGTTGGTGAGCTGGAGGGCCAGCCCGAGCGTGTCGGCGTACTCGGGTGCGCGCTCGGCCCCGCGCGCGCCGGGTTCCGTGCCGAACACGCCGAGCGAGAGCCGTCCGATGGCGCCCGCCACACAGCGGCAGTAGACCTTCAGGTCGTCCCAGGTCTCGTAGGTCTCGCCGCGTACGTCCATCAGGACGCCGTCGATGAGCTCGTCGAGGCCGCCGAGCGGGATCGGGAAGGTGTCGGCGGCGTGGGCGAGGGCCACGGCCACGGGGTCGGTGTCGTCCTCGTCGACCTCGCGGTCACGGATCCGGCTCAGCAGCTCCCGGGTGTCCTCGAGCCTGGCGATCTTGACGTCGCCGGCAAGGGCGCCGTCGCCGATGTCGTCGACGCGGCGCGAGAACGCGTACAGCGCCGACATCGCGCGGCGCTTGGCCGTGGGCAGCAGCCTGATGCCATAGGCGAAGTTACGGGCCTGCTGCCCCGTGACGGCCTCGCAGTAGCTGTAGGCGGCGAGTACCGGTGCGGACGCGTGTGGTGCAGACTCCACGGTCCGGATCACCCCTCTCCTCGCAGAGTCACGCCCACCTCGCGCAGCAGCTGGAGCCTGCTGGCCTTCGGCGGGCCGGGAAGTACGTCGTATTCGGCGGCGGAGATCGCACGGATCGCCGCCTTTCCCCCCGCCACGAATCCCGCGAGCAGCAGCTTCAGCCTGCCGTGGACGCTACCCACCAGGGAGGTGCCTTCATTCAGGAGGGTTTGAGCGCGTTCGGCTTCGTATGCAACCAGTGCGCGCACCGATGCGCCTGCTGTTTTTGCCGCTAGGTCGGTTTCCTGGACGTGAAAGTGCTTCATGTCCGCCGCGGGCAGATAGATCCGGTCACGGCCGAGGTCCTCGGCGACGTCCTGGAGGTGCTCGACGATCTGCAGGGCCGTGCAGACCGCGTCGGAGCGGCGGATCCGCTCGGGCGTGGCGGTGCCGGTGACGGCGAGGACGAGCCTGCCGACGGGGTTGGCGGACAGTTCGCAGTAAGCAAGGAGATCGTCGTAGGTCTCGTAGCGCGTGACGAGCTGGTCCTGGCGGTTGGCGGCGATCAGGCCGAGGAAGGGCTCGGGGGTCAGCGAGCGCCGGCGCACGGTGGGCTGGAGGCGGCGCAGCAGGGGGTGGCGCGGGGTGCCGTCGAAGACGCGGCGCAGATCGGCCTCGAAGGCGTCGAGGAGCACCAGGCGGTCGTCGGCCTCCGCGGGCGACACGCCGAGCAGCCGGGCGTCGGCGCCACCGGGGGCGAGATCGCCGTCGCCGATGTCGTCGACGAGGCGGGCGAAGCCGTATACGGCCATGAGGTCGGTGCGCCAGGCCCTGGGCAGGAAGAAAGGCGCCACGGGGAAGTTCTCCGCGGCGGCCTTGTCGAGCGTGCCACGCTCGGGATCAGCTGTGCGCGCGCCGGTTCCCGTCACCGGGGGCTGCCCGGCGCGGGGACGGCACATGCTGCGTGGAGCTGGGGAGTTTCCGTAGCCATTGCCGTCACATCTCCCGTTCTACACCGCAGACCCAATGCACACTATTTCGGACACGCCGCCCGGCGTCCGCGCCGCGGCCCTGCGCGGGGGTGCCGTTCGTTATCGCCCCACTTGCCGCGTTTCGGTACCGGTACAGCTTACGTTGTACAACGGGGCCGGGCCCGTGGGGGTGTCCTGCACATCACAACAACACACCGATTGGCGTCAAGGTTCCCGAGACCAGCCGGAGTTGACGTTTCCTTTGCAGACGCGGGGCCCCGCCGGAGCAGTTCCGGCGGGGCCCTGCGAAGCGTCCTGGGCCGCACGGCCCATGTCCGGGTGGACTACTTGCCCGTGAACTTCTCGTACTCCTTGAGGACCTCGTCCGTCGGTCCGTCCATGCGCAGCTCGCCGCGTTCCAGCCACAGGACGCGGTTGCAGGTGTCGCGGATCGACTTGTTGTTGTGACTGACGAGGAACACCGTGCCGGCTTCCTTGCGCAGCTCACGGATGCGGTCCTCGGAGCGCTTCTGGAACTTGCGGTCGCCGGTGGCCAGCGCCTCGTCGATCATGAGGACGTCGTGGTCCTTGGCGGCGGCGATGGAGAAGCGCAGGCGGGCCGCCATGCCGGAGGAGTAGGTGCGCATGGGGAGGGTGATGAAGTCGCCCTTCTCGTTGATGCCGGAGAAGTCGACGATCTCCTGGTAGCGCTCCTTGATCTGCTCGCGGGACATGCCCATGGCGAGCCCGCCCAATATGACGTTCCGCTCGCCCGTGAGGTCGTTCATCAGGGCCGCGTTCACACCGAGCAGCGAGGGCTGGCCGTCGGTGTAGACCTTGCCCTTCTCCGCCGGGAGCAGGCCGGCGATGGCACGCAGCAGCGTGGACTTGCCGGAGCCGTTGGAGCCGATCAGGCCGATGGCCTCGCCCCGGTAGGCGACGAAGGAGACACCCCGGACGGCGTGCACCTTGCGCACGCCCCGCTCCTCGCCGCGCTTGAGGATGCGGCTCAGGGCGGCGGTGGCGCTGCCCTTGCCGGTCTTGGCGCCGTTGACGCGGTAGACGATGTGCAGCTCGTCCGCGATGACGGTGGGGATGCGCTCCGCGTCCTGCTCGGGGTCAGCCACGGCCGTACCTCTCTTCCGCCTTCCAGAAGTAGACGAAGCCGGCTCCGCCCGCCAGCACCGCCCAGCCCAGCGCGAAGGCCCACACGTGCGCGGGCAGGAACGAGGAATCGTATCCGTCGATCATCGCGAAACGGACCAGGTCCATATAGATCGCCGCGGGGTTCCACTGCAGGACGTCGGTGATCCAGCCCGGCCAGTTCTTGTCCGCGAGCATCGCCGGGATGCTGAACATCACGCCGGACGCGTACATCCAGGTACGCAGGAGGAACGGCATCAGCTGGGCCAGGTCGGGCGTCTTGCTGCCCATGCGGGCGAAGATCAGAGCGAGCCCCGAGTTGAAGACGAACTGCAGCGTCAGCGCGGGCACGACGAGCAGCCAGGACAGGTCGGGGAAGCTGCCGAAGGCCATCATGATCACGACGAGCACGCCCATGGAGTAGAGCAGCTGCTGGAGCTGCTGGAGCGCGAACGACAGCGGCAGCGAGGCCCGGGGGAAGTGCAGTGCGCGTACCAGGCCCAGGTTGCCCGAGATGGCACGCACACCCGCGAGCACCGAGCTCTGGGTGAACGTGAAGACGAACACGCCGGTCACCAGGAACGGCACGTAGATGTCGCCCGGGATGCCCTCCCGGGCGCCCAGCAGCATGCCGAAGATGAAGAAGTACACGGCCGCGTTCAGCAGCGGGGTGGCCACCTGCCAGAGCTGGCCGAGCTTCGCCTGGCTGTACTGGGCGGTCAGCTTCGCCCGCGAGAACGCGAGGATGAAGTGCCGCCGGTCCCAGAGCTGGCGGACGTACTCGAACAGCGAGGGGCGGGCGCCGCTCACGGTCAGCCCGTGCTTGGCGGCCAGCTGGGCCGCCGTGAGTCCCTCGTCGGGCGACGGAGGCGCGCTCACCGCGACTCCGCCGTCGTGCGTTGTCTCACTCACCAGTGGAAACTTTCGTCTTCGAGATGCGCAGCCTGTGCGGGCTTGGCATGAACCTGGGGCCCGGATGGGGCCCGGGGGCTCTTCAGGACCGAGCTTGTCAGATGACGGGAGGTCGGCCCAGTCGAGTCAGCCGCCACACCGTACGCCACTTCATGGGCCGGCGGGGACCGCACGAGGTGGTCCACCCTTCCCGGAATCCGCCGAACCATGCCTTGAGGGCGGGGCGGGACGGGCGGCGGAGGAGGGTCAGCAGCATCCACACGCCCAGATAGACCGGGACGAGCGGGGCCGGAAGGTTTCGCCGGGCCAGCCAGACGCGGTTGCGGGCGACCATGCGGTGGTAGACCGCGTGCCGCGAGGGCGCGGTCGTCGGGTGGTACAGCACCATGTCGGACCGGTAGTCGATCAGCCAGCCCGCGTCGAGGGCCCGCCATGCCAGGTCGGTTTCCTCATGGGCGTAGAAGAATGCGTCCGGCAGCCCGCCGACTTCGGCGAAGACCTGGGTCCGGACGGCGTTGGCGCCACCCAGGAACGTGGTGACCCGCGAGGAACGCATCGGGTCGGAGGCCCGCAGCCGGGGCACATGGCGGCGCTGGGTGACTCCGGTCTCCGGGTCGGCGATGCGGAAGCTGACGATCCCGAGCTTCGGGTCGGCCTCGAAGGCCTCGCGGCACAGCTCGGCGGTGTCGTGGTGGGCGAGCAGGCCGTCGTCGTCGAGGAAGAGCAGGATGTCGACGTCACGACCGCTGGGCCCGAAGGCCTCGATGCCGACGTTACGGCCACCGGGGATGCCGAGGTTCTCGGGCAGTTCGATGGTGCGCACGCCCTCGGGGACGTCCGGCACCGGGGAGCCGTTGCCGACCACGACGACCTCGACGCGGTCGCCGTCCTGCTTGGCGACCGAGTCGAGGAGGGCACGCAGTTCGTCGGGGCGGTTGCCCATCGTGATGATGACCGCGCCGACCTTCATCCCGTTCACTTCAGCCTGCTGGAGGCGAGGATGGACACGAGGTGCAGCAGGGTCTGCAGCAGCGCGATGCCGGCGAGTACGGCGACGCCGAGCCGGGAGAAGAACAGGTCGCCGCGGGCCTGGTCGGCGATCGCGAGGACCACGATCAGCAGCGAGGCCTCGATGCCGAGGATCAGACGGTGGAACTTGAGCATGGCGGCGGCCCTGCGGGCCAGGGCCATGCCGGAGGAGCGCATCTCGGACGCCGCCTCCTGGACCGGGGGCTTGCCGGCCTGGTGGCGGGCGACGCCGACCAGGTCGGTCTCGGCCTTGATCAGGATCGCACCGAGCGCGGCCAGCGTGCCGAGGAAGGCCCACAACCAGTCGATACGGCCGCTGCCCCACAGGTCGGCGGCGCGCAGCCCGAAGCCGACGAGCACGGCGGCGTCGGTGAGATAGGCGCCGACGCGGTCGAGGTAGACGCCGTTCAGCGAGTACTGCTTCTTCCAGCGGGCGATCTCGCCGTCGACGCAGTCCAGCAGCAGATACATCTGGACGCACACCACGCCCAGCACGGCGCCCGGGATCCCCGGCACCAGAAGGGCCGGGGCCGCGAGCACACCGAAAACGGTCATCAGGTACGTGAGCTGGTTGGGCGTGACCCTGGTGTTCACCAGGTAGCGGTCGACCCGCAGGGACACCTCACGCATGTAGAGGCGTCCCATCCAGTGCTCACCGCTGCGCCGGTCCTTGACCCCTGCGGGGTGGACGACCGGACGGAGTTCAGCTACCGATGGCCTTGACATAGTCGGCGTAGATGTCCTTGATCTGGTCGGTTGTCAGGTCGAGGTGTTCGAGGATCGTGTAGCGGCCGGGCCGGGTCTGCGGAGCGAACTCCACCGCGCGGACGAACTCGTCGTCCGTGAAGCCGATCTCCCTGGGCAGTACCGGCAGCCCGTGCCGACGCAGCACCTCGGCCATGAAGGCCGACTCCTCGTGCGCCCCGCGCAGGTACATGGCGAAAGCCGCACCCAGTCCGCACTGCTCGCCGTGGGCGGCGGCACGCTTGGGGAACAGCAGGTCGAAGGCGTGGTTGATCTCGTGGCAGGCGCCGGAGGACGGACGGGAGTCGCCCGACACCGACATGGCGATACCGCTGAGCACCAGCGCCTCGGCGAGCACCTGGAGGAAGCCGGTGTCCCCTATACCTCCGGGGTGCCGGAGCACCGCCTCACCGGCCTGGCGGGCGATGGCGGCGGCGAGGCCGTCGATCTTCTCGCCGTTGACGCGGTTGGCGAGCTCCCAGTCCGCGATCGCCGAGATATTGGAGATCGCGTCGCCGATGCCGGCCCGTACGAAGCGGGCCGGGGCCTCGTGGATGATGTCGAGGTCGATGACGACGGCGATCGGGTTCGGCACGCCGTACGAGCCGCGGCCCGCGTCGTTGTCGAGGGTGGCGACCGGCGAGCACAGGCCGTCGTGCGCGAGGTTCGTCGGTACGGCGACCAGGGGCAGGCCGACGCGTGCCGCGGCGAACTTGGCGCAGTCGATGATCTTCCCGCCGCCGAGGCCGACGACGGCGTCGTAGTGGCCGGCCTTTATGTCACTGGCCAGCCGCACCGCGTCGTCGAGCGTGCCGCCGCCGACCTCGTACCAGCTGGCGCCGGGCAGCACGGGAGCGAGCCGCTCCCTCAGCCGGGCACCGGAACCGTTGCTGACCGCGACGGCCAGCTTGCCGGAGTGCGAGATGCGCTCGTCGGCGAGCACACCGCCCAGGTCGTCGAGGGCGCCCGCGCGGATGTCGACGACGACGGGCGAGGGGATCAGCCGGGTCAGTACAGGCATGCGATCTCCCGTCCGCGAGCGAGATCGTCGTGGTTGTCGATCTCCACCCACTTGACGTCGCCGATCGGCGCCACGTCGATGCGGAAGCCGCGGTCCACCAGCTCCTGGTAGCCGTGCTCGTAGAACTGCTGCGGGTCGGTCTCCCAGACCGCCTTCAGGGCGTCGGCCAGCTCGGGGGCGGCGTCTCCCTCGATGAGGGTGACGCCGATGTACTCGCCGGTGGCCTCGGCGGGATCCATCAGCTTGGTGATCTTCGTCATGCCCTTCTCGGGGTCGACGACGACCTTCATCTCCTCGTCGGCCAGGCTCTTCACCGTGTCCAGCGCGAGGATGATCTTCTTGCCGTCGCCGCGGGCGGCGAGCAGCGTCTTCTCGACGGAGACCGGGTGCACGGTGTCGCCGTTGGCGAGGATCACACCGTCCTTGAGGGCGTCACGGCCGCACCACAGGGAGTAGGCGTTGTTCCACTCCTCGGCCTTGTCGTTGTCGATGAGGGTGAGCTTCAGGCCGTACTTCGCCTCCAGCTCCTCCTTGCGCGCGTACACGGCTTCCTTGCGGTAGCCGACGATGATCGCGACCTCGGTCAGACCGATCTCGGCGAAGTTCCCGAGGGTCAGATCGAGAACCGTGGGTTCCCCCTCTATACCCGCGGGCCCCACTGGCACCAGAGCCTTCGGAAGGCTGTCTGTGTAGGGGCGCAGACGCCGTCCGGCGCCGGCCGCCAGCACGAGGCCGATCATGCGGGTTCTCCTTCATCGTGTACGGCGGGCGCCCCGGAGGACACCCAGAAGCGGATGCTCTCGACGAGCACCACCAGGGCCACGGCCACGGCGATCACCGTGAACGCGACCGTGAACTGTGAGGCGGAGAGCACCGCGGCGAGGACGGTGACGAGCAGCGTCCGTCCTTCGTGCCCCCCGATGGCGCGCACCAGCCAGGCCGGGGGCGCTCCGGCGTTGCCGCGGATGCGGTACACCGTGTCGTAGTGATGGTAGGCGACGGCCCCCACCAGCCCGAAAGCCGCAGGAAGGGCTCCGTTCACGTCCGCTTTGACCGCGAGGACGAGGACGGTGCCGTACTCGGCGGCGCGGAAGACCGGGGGGACCAGCCAGTCGAGGGCGCCCTTGAGGGGCAGGGCGACGGCGGCGGCCGAGGTGAGCACGTAGAGGACGGCTGCCGCGACCGGCAACGCGCTGCCGTACGGCTCCAGTGCCGCCGCGAGGACCAGCAGGGCCGCGCCGGGCAGGGCGACGAGGACGCGGGCGCCGAACGGCGGCTTGGCGGGCAGCTTGCGCAGCGCTCGTGCCAACGCCTCGGCGAGCGGCCCGCTGTCCGCCAGGTCCGCCAGCGCCTGCGCCGCCCGGTCCGTCCGCCGGGCCTTGCGGGTCAGCGAGCGCAGTACGCGGCCCGCCGTGGTGTACGTCGCGGCGAAGGCGCAGCCGATGAGCAGCGCGTAGAAGGTGATCCGAGGGGTGGTGACCGCCGTGAGCACCGCGATCATCGCCCAGCGCTCGCCGATCGGCAGAACGATCATCCGGCGCACCCACACCGTCCAGCCGACGCTGTCGAGCTTGTCGGAGAGGGCCGCGGTGGGGCTGGTGTTGGCGGTGGCGTCGTGGTTGGCCTCGTTGAAGGAGAAGTCCACGACATGCCGGCAGGTCTGGAGGACCATCGCGCCGAGGGCGAGGGCCCAGACGTCGTCGCCGCCCCGGGCCGCGCCGAGGGCGAGGCCGGCGTAGTAGGCGTACTCCTTGGCCCGGTCGAAGGTGGCGTCCAGCCAGGCGCCGAGCGTGGAGTACTGCAGGGAGTAGCGGGCGAGCTGGCCGTCGGTGCAGTCCAGGACGAACGAGAAGATCAGCAGGAGCCCGGCCGCGACGAACCCGCCCCGGGTGCCGGTGGCCGCGCAGCCCGCCGCGATGAGCGCGGTGATCAGGGAGGCGGTGGTGACCTGGTTGGGGGTCAGGCCACGGCGGGCGCACCAGCGGGCGATGTAGCGGGAGTAGGGGCTGACGCAATAGGTCGTGAAGAAGCCGTCACGGGACTTCACGGCCGACTTCAGGCGTACGGCCTCGTCGTCGACGGTCAGGACGGCCTGCCGTGCCTCGTTGCGGGCCTGCGGGTCGGCCGGGACGGCGGCGACCAGGCTGCCGAGCTCGGGGCGGTGGACGTCGGTGCCCTCGTCGTCGAGCGCGGTGACGATGCGGTCGGCGAGGTTGTCGACCGCCACGGCCGTGCCGCCGCCCGCGGAGTTCTCGCGCGCCATCGCGCGGGTCAGGGCGTGGCGGCCGGCCGGCTGGGCCGTCACGGCGCCGGGGATCGCGGCGAGCGGGAAGCGGGGGTCGGTCAGGCCGAGGCGCAGCGCGTGCCGGTGGCCGACGAAGCGGGCGTCGACGACGGCGACCCGCTGGTCGCCGGGTACCTGGGCGAGGAGCGTCTCGGCGTCGGCGGCGTCGGATGCGACCCGCACGTCATAGCCGAGGGACCGCAGATCGCCCTCGATCGACGATCCGGGGACCGGCTGACCGGTGAGGATGGCGGTCGACAACCGAACTCACTCCCTGGGGGCCGGCGTGTCCGCGCCGGTCATGTACGTGGGTGGCGGCGCCCGTTGGCGGTGGCGGCCGGGCGGCGTGTCGGCAGAGGCTATCGGATGGATGGAAGCCGACGTTCACCACCCGTTTGACGGAGCGATCAACGCGGTTTGCCCAGCGCATTGCCGCGATCATCATCGGGGATCCGGGGCTCCGCCCACAAACTCGTACTGACAGACGGGACATCGGGGACATTGGTTCCACCGTCGGCACCCCGGCATAGGGTGGGCGACCATGACATGGCTGATCACAGGCGGAGCCGGATACATCGGAGCACATGTGGCGCGGGCCATGACCGACGCCGGGGAGCGGGTCCTCGTACTGGACGACCTCTCGGCCGGGCGGCCCGCTCGGCTCCCCGCTCATGTTCCCCTCGTCGAGGGCTCGTCGCTCGACGGTGACCTGCTGAAGCGGGTGTTCGCCGAGCACACGGTGACCGGTGTGGTGCATCTCGCGGCGCGCAAGCAGGTCGGCGAGTCCGTGGCGGAGCCGACGCGCTACTACCGGGAGAACGTGGGCGGTCTGGCCACGCTCCTGGAAGCGGTCGCCGAGGCGGGGATCAAGCGGTTCCTGTTCTCGTCGTCCGCCGCGGTCTACGGCAACCCGGATGTGGATCTCATCACGGAGGACACCCCGTGCGCGCCGGTGAACCCGTACGGCGAGACCAAGCTCGCCGGGGAGTGGCTGGTGCGGGCGGCGGGCCAGGCATACGGGATCTCCACCGTCTGCCTGCGCTACTTCAACGTCGCGGGCGCCGCCTCGCCCGAGCTGGCCGACACCGGCGTCTTCAACATCGTCCCCATGGTCTTCGACCGGCTGACCCGCGACGAGGCCCCGCGGATCTTCGGCGACGACTATCCGACGCCGGACGGCACCTGCGTGCGTGACTACATCCATGTCGCCGACCTCGCCGAGGCGCACCTGGCGGCGGCCCGGCGGTTGACGGCACCCGACGCGAGCGGCGATCTGACCGTCAACATCGGCCGCGGCGAGGGCGTCTCCGTACGCGAGCTGATCACCGTCATCGGCGAGGTCACCGGCGACGCGCGCCCCGCCGTCGTCGAGGCCCGGCGCCCCGGCGACGCCCCGCGCGCGGTCGCCTCGGCCGCACTCGCCGCCGGGAAGCTCGGCTGGACGGCCCGGCGCGGGGTACGCGAGATGGTCGAGTCGGCATGGCAGGGGTGGCTGCTGCACCACGGCGGCCGGCCGGGCAACTGATCATGCAGGGCCCTGACCTGCGGCTCGTTTCCGCAGGTCAGGGCACATGACAACGGTGTTCAGTGCCGCGTTGCCCGATACCCCCCGCCCGTAGTTCACTGTGATCCCGGACGGACATTGCGATCGTCGGACAGATCACGGAAGGGCGGCTTCCCATGGGGGCTGGGCACGATCACGGGCACGGGCACGGGCCGACCAGCGGTACGGCCGCTGCCGCCTACCGCGGGAGACTGCGGGTGGCGCTGGCGATCACGCTCGGCGTCATGGTGGTCCAGATCGTCGGCGGTGTGGCCGCGGACTCGCTCGCCCTGGTCGCGGACGCCGCGCACATGGCGACGGACGCGGTCGGTCTGGGCATGGCCCTGCTCGCCATCCACTTCGCGAACCTCCCGCCGAGCACGACCCGCACCTTCGGCTACGCCCGCGCCGAGATCCTCGCCGCCCTCGCCAACTGCCTGCTCCTGCTCGGCGTCGGCGGCTATGTCCTGTACGAGGCGATCCAGCGGTTCTTCACGCCCGCCGACACCGAGGGCGGCCTGATGATCGTGTTCGGTGCGATCGGTCTGGTCGCGAACATGATCTCGCTGACGCTGCTGATGCGCGGCCAGAAGGAGAGCCTGAACGTGCGCGGGGCGTTCCTGGAGGTGGCCGCGGACACGCTGGGCTCGCTCACGGTGCTGGTCTCGGCGGCGGTGATCCTGGCCACCAGCTGGCAGGCCGCCGACCCGATCGCCTCGCTGGTGATCGGCGTGATGATCGTGCCGCGCACCCTCAAGCTGCTGCGCGAGACCCTCGACGTACTGCTGGAGTCGGCCCCCAAGGACGTCGACATGAACGAGGTGCGGGCCCACATACTCGCCCTGGACGGCGTCGAGGACGTCCACGATCTGCACGCCTGGACGATCACCTCCGGCATGCCCGTGCTGTCCGCCCATGTGGTGGTGCGCTCCGACGTCCTGAACGCGATCGGCCACGAGAAGATGCTGCACGAGCTCCAGGGGTGCCTCGGTGACCACTTCGACGTGGAGCACTGCACCTTCCAGCTGGAGCCGGTCGGACACGCGGAGCACGAGGCCCGGCTCTGCCACTGAAACAACCGTACGGTCCGACAAGACGTCAGTACGGACGGAATGCAGCGATCCGGTGGTCGGTCGCGTCCTCATGCCCACAGCGCCGCTTCGAGCGGTTCCGTACCCGCCGCGCCGGGCACGATCAACTGCCGGGAGTGTCGGATTCGTACGGCACACTTGGGGCGCAAGACCGAGGCGAAGGATGGGTATGCCGATCACACCTGCCACCACGACGCACCGTGCGTCGAACGGCACCGCGGACGCGATTTTGCTGGAACTGGTCGACGAGAACGGTGTGACGATCGGCACCGCGGAGAAGCTCGCCGCCCATCAGCCTCCCGGTCAGCTGCACCGCGCCTTCTCCGTGTTCCTCTTCGACGAGCACGGCCGGCTGCTCCTCCAGCAGCGGGCGCTGGGCAAGTACCACTCCCCCGGCGTCTGGTCCAACACCTGCTGCGGCCACCCCTACCCCGGTGAGGCGCCCTTCGCGGCCGCGGCCCGCCGGACGTACGAGGAGCTCGGCGTCTCCCCGTCCCTGCTCGCCGAGGCGGGCACGGTCCGCTACAACCACCCGGACCCGGACTCGGGCCTGGTGGAGCAGGAGTACAACCACCTCTTCGTCGGCCTGGTGCAGTCGCCGCTGCGGCCGGACCCCGAGGAGGTCGGCGACACGGCCTTCGTGACGCCCGCCGAGCTGGCGGAGCGCCACGCGAAGGACACCTTCTCGTCCTGGTTCATGACCGTCCTCGACGCGGCCCGCCCCGCGGTCAGGGAGCTGACGGGCCCGTCGGCCGGCTGGTGACGAGGACCGCGGGGGCCTGGGGGGTGTTTCGAAAGTCCCGCACAGCACCCCCTAGGGCACACGCACGGGTTTGAGCGGGACGGCGGCCCAGATCACCTTGCCGCCGCTCGCCGTGTGCTCGACGTCGCACACGCCGCCCGCCTCCCGCGTGACCTCGCGGACCAGGAGCAGCCCGCGGCCGCCGGTCCGGCCGTGGTCGGCCTCCAGGGCGGTCGGACGGTAGGGGTGGTTGTCCTCCACCGAGACCCGTAGCCACTCGGCGCCGACAGCGACCTCCACGGCGAGCGTCGGCGACAGCAGCGCCGCGTGCCGGACGGCGTTCGTGACCAGTTCCGACACGATCAGCAGCACTCCCTGCACCAGATCGTCCGGTACCGGCACTCCCTGGCGGTACAGCAGGTCCCGCACGGCGTGCCGGGCCTGCGGGACCGAGGCGTCGACGGCTGGGGCGGTGAACCGCCAGACGCCCTCGTACGGCAGTGGATGCGGCGGCCGCTGGACGAGCGACTCGTCCGCGCCACCTCCTGGGCGTGGGCCGGACCCGCGCCCGTGGTTCTCCATCGTCCGGTCGCCACCCTCGCGCTCGATTGTCACCACACGTAGAGTGTTGGTAACGCGCAGGTCCAGACCGAAGAACTGAACACAAGTCAGCGGGTATCGAGCGTTTCTGACCGTTGGCGTATGACCCGGTCAGTTGTGGGACCGCTCCGGCGCCGCTTGTGCCGACTTCACGAACTATTCGGGTTGTACGGGTTTGCCGCCACCGCCGTCCGGCCCGTCCCGACCGTCACTCTCGGTGATCAGCTGCTCGGAGACCATGCTGACGACCCGGCGTCCACCGTAGCCGGTCGCGATCAGGCCGAGTCCGTCGAAGAGGAGGACGAGGGAGAACAGCGTCCCGATGATGTACCGGCTGCTGGGCCAGGCACTCAGTACCAGGATGCCGAGGGACAGGTCGAAGGCGCCCTGCAACAGGGTCCAGCCCATCTGCGGACCGCGCACCACGAGGCTGCCGACCAGCCGGAACAGCCCGCCCGTGAGGAACAACAGGGCGGCGAACATGGCCAGCGCCTCGGCCGCCGCCTCCGGCCTGCGGATCACGACCGCGCCGGCCGCGATGTTCAGTGCCGCGACCACCACGCCCAGCCAGAAGAAGTTGGTGCCGCGCGCCTGGACCGCGTGCCCCAGACCGACGACCCCGCCGATCAGCAGCAGCCAGCCGAACAGCAGCATCGAGGTCAGCGTGGCGAACGCGGTGTAGAGCAGCCCGACCAGTCCGCCGACGACCAGCAGTACGCCGAGGACGCCGAGCCAGCTGAAGCCGCGCCGGAGCTTCGCCGCCTCGCCCGTGGGTTGGGTGGACCTCGTCATGAACGCCTCCCGGATCGGTCTGCTCCCGTGTACCCAGTTCCGCCCCTGGCTCGTCAACGATCACAGAGCCCTTCCTGACCGGCCGTTCGAGGTCGCCGGATAGCATCCGGCCCATGGAGCCCCAGCTGTTGCACAGCGTCACCGATTCGGTCGCCACCGTCGTGATCCACCATCCGGCCAAGCGCAACGCGATGACGGCCGCGATGTGGCGGGCGCTGCCGCCGCTGCTCGGCACGCTGGCCGCCGATCCGGCCGTACGGGCGCTGGTGCTGACCGGCGAGGGCGGGACGTTCTGCGCGGGCGCCGACATCTCCACGCTCCAGGGGTCGCCCCAGGAGGCGCAGGGGCTGGCCGTGGCGGCCGAGGAGGCGCTGGCCGCCTTCCCGAAGCCCACGCTGGCGGCGATCCGGGGGCACTGTGTGGGTGGCGGGTCCCAGCTGGCGGCGGCGTGCGATCTGCGGTTCGCCGAGGAGGGGGCGCGGTTCGGGGTGACGCCGGCCAAGCTCGGGATCGTCTATCCGGCCTCCTCCACCCGGCGGTTGGCGTCGCTGGTGGGGCCGTCCGCCACCAAGTACCTCCTCTTCTCGGGTGAGTTGATCGACGCGGGGCGCGCGTCGCGCACGGGCCTGGTGAACGAGGTGCTGCCCGAGGGCGAACTCGGCAAGCGCGTGGCGGAGTTCACCCGGATCCTGGTGTCGCGTTCCCAGCTGACGCAGGCCGCAGCGAAGGAGTTCGCGGACGGTCGCACCGACCGCGACGAGCACTGGGCGCAGCAGGCACGCGGAAGCGGCGACACCGCGGAGGGCGTCGCCGCGTTCCTGGAGCGCAGGCAGCCGCACTTCACCTGGAACGTTCCTACGTCAGGCTGAAGCGGCTGTTGGTGCGGAACTCCTCGACGAGGTGCGCGGGCGCCTTCTGCGGGGAGCCGGCGTCGTAGGGCGGCTGAGGGTCGTACTCGGTCAACAGCTGGACGGCCTGGGCGTGTTCGTCACCGGCGATCTTCCCGACCAGGGTCAGTCCCATGTCGATGCCGGAGGAGACTCCGGCCGCGGTGATGTACTTGCCGTCCGGCACGACCCGCTCGCCCGTGGGCTCGGCGCCGTACTGCGGCAGGAAGTCGAGGGTGAGCCAGTGCGAGGTGGCACGGCGCCCCTCCAGGAGCCCTGCGGCCCCGAGGAGCAGCGAGCCGCTGCACACGGAGGTCGTCCAGGTGCTGGTGGCGTCGGCGGTCCTGAGCCACTCCAGGAGGGCCTCGTTCTCGACCTCGGCGAAGGTTCCCGGCCCGCCCGGCACCACGATCACATCGGGGTGCGGCACGTCGGCGAGCGCCTTGTCGGCCGTGAGGGCGAGGAATCCCGTGTCGGCGCGCACGGGCCCCGCCGTCCCGGCGACGAAGTCGACCCGGACGTCCGGGAGGCAGCTCAACGCCTCGTAGGGGCCCACGATGTCGAGGGCGGTGAAGCGGTCGTAGAGAACCATGGCGATCTGCACGGTGCTTCCTTTCGGCAGGGTCTCAGTGGGCGGGTGCGGGGTGGAACCGGCGGCGGTACTCGGCGGGGGCCGCCCCGAGGGCCTTGACGAAGGCGCGCCGCATCGCCTCCGGGGTGCCGTAGCCGCTGGCCCGGGAGATCTCCTCGACGCCGTCCGTGGTGTCCTCCAGCAGGCGGCGGGCATGTTCGAGACGGACCCGGTCCACGTACCGGCCGGGCGTCATGCCGGTCTCGGCCTGGAAGGCGCGGGCGAAGTGACGCGGGGAGAGGCTGGCGCGGGCCGCGAGCGCCTCGACGCTCAGATCGGTGTCGGGGTGCTCGGTGATCCAGCGCTGGACGTCGCGCAGGGGTTCGCGCCGGGCGGTCTGGGCGGCCAACTGGGCGCTGAACTGGGCCTGGTTACCGGGGCGGCGCAGGAACACCACCAGGTGTCGTGCGATGCCGAGGGCCACATCCCGGCCCAGGTCCTCCTCGACCAGGGCGAGCGCCAGGTCGATGCCGGAGGTGACGCCGGCGGAGGTGGCCACATGCCCGTCACGCACGAAGATGGGGTCCGGGTCGACCTGCACCCCGGGGTGGTCCCGGGCGAGCTTGTCGCAGTACGCCCAGTGGGTCGTGGCACGGCGACCGTCCAGCAGACCCGCCCCCGCGAGCAGGATCGCGCCGGTGCAGACGGAGACCAGACGCTCGGCACGAGGGCCGTGCGCACGCAGCCAGTCGACCAGCTCGGGCCGAGGCCCGCGCGTGCCTTCGCCGCCCGGTACGAGGAGCGTGTGCGGGTCGGACACGTCGGCGAGGGATTCGTCCGGTACGACGGTCAGGCCGCTGGACGCGCGGACGGGGCCGCCGTCCAAGGAGGCCGTGCGGATGCGGTAGGTGCCCGGCCGGTGCTTCTCGGCCCCCGCGAAGACCTCCAGGGGGCCGGTGAGGTCGAGGCTCTGTACACCGTCGAAGAGAACGAAGAGAACGGTTCGCTGCGCCATGCCATCGATTCTTCGGGGCCGACGCCATGACCACAATGACGGGCTCCCCACCTTTCCTGCCATGAGCGCGCACGGACCCGGGGAACGTACCAAGCGGTTGGTAACCTCCCGCTCATGACTACTGCCGCCCTGGAGCCGCGAGCCGGCCGCCGCTGCCACAACATGCTCAACTCCCTGCACTCGACGTCCTACTTCGCCCCCGAGCTGGGCAAGGAGCTGGGCGCCCTCGGGATCACGCACCCCAGGGCCGTCAACTTCGCGGTGCGGGCGGCCGCGCTGGGGCCGGTGGGGGCGGGGGCGGTGACGGCGGCGTTCTACAACTACAAGCACGACCTGGTGGCCCGGCATGTCCCCGCGGTCTGGGCGATCGCCTCGCCCGAGGACGTCCTGGCGGCACGCGCGCGTGCGGTCGACGCCGCGCTGCGGCGGCTGCTGGGCGAGGACGCCGTGACGTCCCCGGAGATGACGGAGGCCGCCGGGCTCGCACTGCGCGCGGCCGAGGCGTGTTCCCGCAGCGCGCGGCCGCTGTACTCCGCCCATGCGGATCTGCCGGTGCCCGAGGAGGCGCACCTGGCGTATTTCCACGCCACGACGCTGCTGCGCGAGCACCGGGGTGACGGGCATCTCGCCGTACTGATGTCGGCCGGGCTCGACGGGCTGGAGGCGGTCGTCACCCACACGGCGACCGGCAAGGGCATGACGCCGAAGTGGGTGTTCACCACGCGTGGCTGGGCCCAGGAGGACTGGGACGCGGCGTCCGACCGGCTGCGTGTGCGTGGCCTCCTGGACGAGGCGGGCGAGCTGACGTCGGAGGGGGTCGCGCTGCGGGAGCGGATCGAATCCGAGACGGACCGGCTCGACCGGGCGCCGTACGAGCACCTCGGGGCGGAGGGGGTCGGGCGGCTGACGGAACTCGGCGCCGGGTTCGCACGAGCGGCGGTGGCAGCGGGCGCCTTCCCCTCGGACCTCCTGGGCAGGGCCTGAACGGCCTCGTCCGCAAACTTCCTCAGAGGGGCCCCAGACGGGCTGAGACGTCAGCGACCGCATAGCCCGCCCATGTCGCGGTACCCGGTCCTCAACCTGAGGAAGGAGTAGTCACGTGTTCCGTGCCATCGCAGACGTGCTCCGGCAGATAGGCGGGGCCATCGCCACCGTCGTGACGTTGCCGTTCCGGGCTCTGGCCCGGCTCTTCGGAGGTGCATCGAGCAGTACACGCAGTCGTAGGGCTTGATTCCGACCCGCCGCGACGGGCCGCGTCGCCGCCCTGATCCCCGGTTGTCGGTGCCACCTGCCACAATTGCCGCGCAACCTCAGTGAGAAGGCGGGACGGGATCGTGACGACACCCCTCGTAGGGTCCATCGAAGGCAGGATCGCCGCGGAGCTCGGCGTACGAGAGCGGCAGGTGAAGGCTGCCGTGGAGCTGCTCGACGGCGGTTCGACGGTGCCCTTCATCGCCCGCTACCGCAAGGAAGCGACCGAGATGCTCGACGACGCGCAGCTGCGCACGATCGAGGAGCGGCTGCGCTACCTGCGGGAGCTGGAGGAGCGGCGGACGGCGATCCTGGAGTCGGTGCGCGAGCAGGGCAAGCTCACCGACGAGCTGGAGGCCCAGATCCGCGGCGCCGAGACGAAGGCGCGGCTCGAGGACATCTATCTGCCGTACAAACCCAAGCGCAGGACAAAGGCACAGATCGCCCGCGAGGCAGGACTGGAGCCGCTCGCCGAGGGTCTGCTCGGCGACCCGACCGTCGAGCCCCTCGCCGCCGCCGCGGCCTTCGTCGACGCCGACAAGGGCGTGGCCGACCCGCAGGCCGCACTGGACGGCGCCCGGGCGATCCTCACGGAGCGGTTCTCGGAGGACGCCGACCTGATCGGCGAGCTGCGTGAGCGCATGTGGGTGCGCGGCCGGCTGGTCGCGAAGGTGCGGGAGGGCAAGGAGGAGGCGGGCGCGAAGTTCGCCGACTACTTCGACTTCGCCGAGCCGTTCACCGAACTCCCCTCGCACCGCGTCCTGGCGATGCTCCGCGGCGAGAAGGAGGAGGTCCTCGACCTCGTCCTGGAGCCGGAGGAGCCGACGGAGGGACCTTCGTCGTACGAGGGGATCGTCGCCGGGAAGTTCGGGATCGCCGACCGCGGCCGTGCCGCAGACAAGTGGCTGAAGGACACCGTCCGCTGGGCCTGGCGCACCCGCATCCTCGTCCACCTCGGCATCGACCTGCGCCTGCGCCTGCGCACGGCCGCCGAGGACGAGGCCGTGGGCGTGTTCGCGGCGAACCTACGCGATCTGCTGCTCGCCGCCCCGGCCGGCACACGCGCGACGCTGGGCCTGGACCCCGGCTTCCGTACGGGCGTCAAGGTCGCCGTGGTCGACGCGACCGGCAAGGTGGTGGCCACCGACGTCATCCACCCGCACGTCCCGGCCAACAGGTGGGACGAGGCCATCGCCAAGCTGGCCCGCCTGTCGAAGGAGCACGCGGTCGACCTGATCGCGATCGGCAACGGCACGGCGTCCCGTGAGACCGACAAGCTCGCCGGTGAACTCATCTCCAAGCACCCGGAGTTGAAGCTCACCAAGGTGATGGTGTCCGAGGCGGGCGCCTCCGTGTACTCGGCCTCGGCCTTCGCCTCGCAGGAACTGCCCGACATGGACGTGTCGCTGCGCGGCGCGGTGTCCATCGCGCGCCGCCTCCAGGACCCGCTGGCCGAGCTGGTGAAGATCGACCCGAAGTCGATCGGCGTCGGCCAGTACCAGCACGACCTGTCCGAGGTGAAGCTGTCGCGCTCGCTGGACGCGGTGGTCGAGGACTGTGTGAACGGCGTCGGTGTGGACGTCAACACCGCCTCAGCCCCCCTGCTCGCGCGGGTCTCCGGCATCACCTCCGGCCTCGCCGAGAACATCGTGTCCCACCGGGACGCCAACGGCCCGTTCACCTCCCGCTCGCAGCTGAAGAACGTGGCGCGGCTCGGCCCGAAGGCGTACGAGCAGTGCGCGGGCTTCCTGCGGATCCGCGGCGGCGACGACCCGTTGGACGCGTCCAGCGTGCACCCCGAGGCCTACCCCGTCGTCCGGCGCATGGTGAAGACGTCCGGTCAGGAGGTGGCCGCGCTCATCGGCAACACGGGCGTGCTGCGGTCGCTGAAGGCGAACGACTTCGTGGACGAGACGTTCGGTCTGCCGACCGTGACCGACATCCTCAAGGAGCTGGAGAAGCCCGGGCGCGACCCGCGTCCCGCCTTCAAGACGGCCACCTTCAAGGAGGGCGTCGAGAAGATCTCGGACCTGGTGTCCGGGATGGTCCTGGAGGGCGTTGTGACGAACGTGGCCGCCTTCGGGGCGTTCATCGACGTCGGTGTCCACCAGGACGGTCTGGCGCACGTCTCCGCGCTGTCCAAGACGTTCGTCAAGGATCCGCGGGACGTGGTCAAGCCCGGTGACATCGTCAAGGTGAAGGTCCTCGACGTCGACATTCCGCGCAAGCGGATCTCCCTCACGCTGCGGCTCGACGACGAGGCGTCGGCGCAGGGCCAGCAGGGCGGGGGCGGCGGCGAACGCCGACAGCGCGGCGGACGCCCGCCGCAGCAGCGCCAGGGGCGCGGCGGTGGCGGGGGCGGCGGCTCGCGTCAGGCGGCGCCTCCGGCGAACAGCGCCATGGCCGACGCGCTGCGCCGCGCGGGTCTGCTCGACCCCAAGAAGGGCAAGCGCTGAGACGACACACGGGCCCGGGCTCTTTGCAACGACAGGGGTCCGGGCCGGTCGGCCCGTAGGGTGATGCCATGCCGATGTCGCGCGTCATCACCTGGGAAGTGTCGGAGAGCGCGGGCATCGGGACCGCCTGGGTCGACTTCGACGACGACACCCTGCGCGCGCGTGGCCGAGCGGTCGGCACGGTTCCGGAGCCGTACTGGCTCTCGTACGAACTCGACACGACCGAGGCCTTCGTGACGCGTCGGCTTGAGGTCACCGTCGAGTCCGCGGGCGGCGTACGCACGCTCGACCTGCGGCACGACGGGACGGGCCGGTGGACGGCGGACGGTGAGCACCTGCCCGAGGTCGACGGCGCCCGCGACTGCGACCTGGGCCTGTGTCCGCTCACCAACACGATGCCCGTGCTGCGGCACGGTCTCCATCTGGCGCCCGGGGAACGGGAGTTCCTGATGGCCTGGGTGTCGGTGCCCGAGCTGGCCGTCCTTCCCGCCCGGCAGACCTACACCCACCTCGGGCGGCGTCGCGTCCGCTTCGTCTCAGACGACTTCCGCCGCGACATCACGTTCGACGAGGACGGCTTCGTCGTCGACTACCCGGGGCTGGCGACGCGGCTCGGCGACTCCTGAAGGGGTGACACCGACGCACTCGCCCTAGCGCTCGCTCACCTTGCCGTCGGCGACCTCCAGGCGGCGGGTGACGTGGACCGCGTCGAGCATGCGGCGGTCGTGGGTGACCAGGAGCAGCGTGCCCTCGTAGGCGTCCAGGGCCGATTCCAGCTGCTCGATGGCGGGCAGGTCGAGGTGGTTGGTGGGCTCGTCCAGGACGAGGAGGTTGACGCCCCTGCCCTGGAGGAGGGCCAGGGCGGCGCGGGTGCGTTCGCCCGGGGAGAGGGTGGCCGCCGAGCGCAGGACGTGGTCCGCCTTGAGGCCGAACTTGGCCAGGAGGGTGCGGACTTCCGCCGGTTCGGTGTCCGGGACCGCGGCGCAGAAGGCGTCCAGCAGGGACTCCTCGCCGTGGAAGAGCTTGCGGGCCTGGTCGACCTCGCCGATCAGGACGCCGGAGCCGACGTGCGCCTGCCCCGCGGTCAGCGGGACGCGGCCCAGCAGGGCGGCCAGCAGCGTCGACTTGCCCGCGCCGTTGGCGCCGGTGACCGCCACCCGGTCGGCCCAGTCGATCTGGAGGGACACCGGGCCCAGGGTGAAGTCGCCGCGTCGTACCTCGGCGTCCCGCAAGGTCGCGACCACCGCCCCCGAGCGGGGCGCCGACGCGATCTCCATGCGCAGTTCCCACTCCTTGCGCGGCTCCTCGACGACCTCCAGGCGCTCGATCATGCGCTGGGTCTGGCGGGCCTTCGCGGCCTGCTTCTCGCTGGCCTCGCTGCGGAACTTGCGGCCGATCTTGTCGTTGTCGTTGCCCGCCTTGCGCCGGGCGTTCTTGACGCCCTTGTCCATCCAGGCGCGCTGCGTCTGGGCCCGCTCCTGGAGGGCGGTCTTCTTGTCGGCGTACTCCTCGTAGTCGTCGCGGGCGTGCCGGCGGGCCACCTCACGTTCCTCCAGGTAGGCCTCGTAGCCGCCGCCGTAGAGGTTGATCTGCCGCTGGGCGAGGTCGAGTTCGAGGACCTTGGTGACGGTGCGGGTGAGGAACTCGCGGTCGTGGCTGACGACCACGGTCCCGGCGCGCAGGCCGCCGACGAAGCGTTCGAGGCGCTCCAGGCCGTCGAGGTCGAGGTCGTTCGTCGGCTCGTCGAGGAGGAAGACGTCGTAGCGCGACAGCAGCAGCGAGGCCAGCCCCGCGCGAGCCGCCTGGCCGCCCGACAGGGACGTCATCGGCTGGTCCAGGTCCACCGACAGCCCCAGTGAGTCGGCGACCTCCTCGGCCCGCTCGTCGAGGTCGGCGCCGCCCAGGTCCAGCCAGCGCTCCAGGCTCGTCGCGTACGCGTCGTCCGCACCCGGTGCCCCGTCGACGAGGGCCTGGGTCGCCTCGTCCATCACCCGCTGGGCCTCGGCGACCCCGGTACGGCGGGCCAGGAACGCCCGCACGGTCTCGCCGGGACGCCGCTCGGGCTCCTGCGGGAGGTGACCGACGGTCGCGGTCGGCGGGGACAGCCGCAGCTCGCCCTCCTCCGGCACGAGCAGCCCGGCGAGCAGACGCAGCAGCGTGGACTTGCCCGCACCGTTGGCCCCGACCAGCCCGATCACGTCTCCGGGCGCCACGACGAGGTCGAGCCCACTGAACAGGGAACGGTCACCGTGTCCGGCGGCGAGATTCTTGACGACGAGGGTTGCGGTCACAGGGAGCGATCCTAATAGCCGAGCCGCCACACACTCGCCGCGTTTTTCCGGCGCGTAAGTACGCCGGGGCCGGCAAGGCCCTCAAAGGGGCGCGGGGCTCTATCGATATGCACATCGCGGCGCCCCCGACGGCGTACTACCTCGCCATCGCCTCCACCAGCACACTCCCCGACGTCCGAGCCACCACGAACGACTCCCCCTTCACCGCCTTCGCATCCAGCGCGATCCGATGCCGCCCCGCCTCCAGCACCCCGTCGAACACCTCATGCGCATGAGTCCGGTACAGCCGGTCCACGCGATACGCGGTGAGGCGCACCCGGCACGGCGAGGTGACCTCGATGCCCGCCTCCCCGTCGGCGGCCACCAGCCGGGTCAGTCGGCGCTGTTCGGCCGGACTTCGGTCCAGGGCGTGTTCGATCTGCGCGACCAGCAACGGCACGATCGGCGCGAGGCCGTCCACGTACGCCACCTCGGCCCCGGCGTCCGTGAAGGCACGGCGCACGCCGGCGCGCTGCTCCACCCCGATCCCCCGGCCGAAGGCCACGGCGCCGTAGGTGCGCAGTTCGTCGGCGGCGACGCCGCTCACGTCGTGGGTGATCTCGGCGCCGATGCCGATGGTGCGCAGGGCGGCGGCGAGCTTGGCCAGGAGGGCGACGCGGGCGCCGATGAGGAGTACGCGGCGGCGTGGCGCCCCGGCGTCGCGGTCGAGGAGGGAGCCGAGCGCGGCGCGGTACTCGGTGGCGCGGAACCGGAAGGGGCCGATGCCGTGGTAGCCGTTGAGCTCCAGGTCGGCGTGTTCGTCGGTCTGCCAGGCGAAGTCCCGCCAGATGTAGTCGTCGCCGTCCTTGTCGATCAGCGCGGTGACGGCGCCGCAGGCGAGGTCCTCGCAGTCGGGGCAGCCGTAGATGACGTACCGGCCGCCCGGAAGAGGGGCTTCCGCCTCCAGGAGCAGGCTGCGGACCTGGGCGGTGAAGATGGCGGGCGGGACGTCGGAGGCGAGCGGGGAGACGGCGTCGAGGTCGGAGAGCTGGAACAGCAGCGGGCGTCCGTCGACGATGAAGTCCACGAAGTCCCGGTGCACCTGGTAGTCACCGTTGGCGAGGACGCCACCGGCACGCATCGCCGGTGCCAGGCCGAAGGTCGCGTACTCGGCAGACATGCTGTGAGTATCCCCAGGAAGGGACCTATATGAGCGCGGCATGACATATTCCGCTAATCGCCCCGGCTCCACCTCCCCGGTTGCCGGGGGCGCGTTGATGGCCCCGGGGGCGCAGGAGGCCGCACCGCTCGCCTCCTCCGCCCCCACGTGCCCCGCTCAGCCGTGGTCGTGGCCCAGCGGGTCGCCCTCCGTCTCGGTGCCGGGTCCCGGGCCGACCCTGATCTCGAAGTCGCCGTCGTACCTCTTGTGGCCCTCGATCACGGCGAGTTCCACGGCCTCCGAACCCATCTCGTTGCGCACGATGACCGGGTCGCGGCGCAGGTCGCGCATGAGGGCGACGCACATGCCGATCATCACGAGGACGAACGGCGCCGCGGCCAGGATCGTGAGGTTCTGCAGGCCGGTGAGCGCGTCGCCCTGACCGCTGCCGACGAGCAGCATGATGGCGGCGACGGCTCCGGTCACCACACCCCAGAACACGACGACGAAGCGTCCGGGTTCCAGGGCTCCCTTCTGGGAGAGGGTGCCCATCACGATGGAGGCGGCATCGGCTCCGGAGACGAAGAAGATCCCGACGAGGATCATCACGAGCAGGCTGGTGACGGTGGCGATGGGGAACTCCTGCAGGACGCCGAAGAGTTGGCCCTCGGGGGTGTCCTCGCCGCCGAGCCCGCCGCCCTCCTTCAGCTTCATCGCCGTACCGCCGAAGACCGCGAACCAGACGAGGCTGACGGTGCTGGGCACGAGGATGACGCCACCGACGAACTGCCGGATCGTACGGCCCCGGCTGATCCGGGCGATGAACATGCCCACGAAGGGCGTCCAGGAGATCCACCAGGCCCAGTAGAAGACGGTCCAGCTGCCGAGCCAGTCCGCGACGCCCTCGCCGCCGCTGGCCTCGGTGCGGCCGGCGAGCTGGGGCAGGTCGCCGAGATAGGCGAAGATCGACGTGGGCAGCAGGTCGAGCACGATGATCGTGGGGCCCGCGATGAACACGAAGAGCGCGAGGATCAGGGCGAGCACCATGTTGGTGTTGGACAGCCACTGGATGCCCCGCTCGATGCCGGAGATGGCGGAGGCCACGAAGGCCAGGGTCAGTACGGCGATGATCGCGACGAGCAGGCCGGTGCTCACGTCGTCCATCCAGTCCAGCTCCTGGAAGCCGGAGCCGATCTGGAGGGCGCCCAGGCCCAGGGAGGCGGCGGAGCCGAAGACGGTGGCGATGATCGCGAGGATGTCGATCACCCGGCCGCCGGCGCCGTTGGCGTGCTTCTCCCCGATCAGCGGGGTGAAGACCGCGCTGATGGTCTGGCGCCGGCGCTTGCGGAAGGTGCTGTAGGCGATGCCGAGCCCGACGACCGCGTAGATCGCCCACGGGTGCAGCGTCCAGTGGAAGAGGGTGGTGGCCATCGCCGTCTCCATGCGTTCGCCGGAGCCTGCGGGGTCCGTGCCCGGGGGCGGGGTCGTGTAGTGCGAGAGCGGTTCGCTGACGCCGTAGAACATCAGGCCGATGCCCATACCGGCGCTGAACATCATCGCGACCCACGAGACGGTCTTGAACTCGGGTTCCTCGCCCTCGGCACCGAGGTGGATGCGGCCGTAGCGACTGATCGCGAGCCAGAGCGCGAAGACCACGAAGCACGAGGCGGCGAGCATGAACGCCCAGCCGCCGTTGTGGATCAGGCCGTTCAGCATCTTCGTGGACACGCTCTCCAGCGAGTCCGTGGCAGCCCAGCCCCAGATCACGAAGGCCACGGTGATGACGGCGGTGACGCCGAACACCACTCGGTCCGTGCTGGGGTGACCGGAAACGTCCGACGGACCTTCCCGGCCACCTCTCTTCTTCAGATCCTCAGTCATCTGCGGCACCTTCCCCGGTGAACGGTGGATACGCCGGTTCCACGTCGTCTCCCAGGACCTACCACAGATCCCGTCGATCTCAGCCGCTTGTGCAGTCGGTGTCGGGTTGACCGGCCGTGATGCGGTACGGGGCGCGCTCGTCGAGGAGCAGCGGGACGAGGTTGCGCAGGGACTGGCGGAGCGGGACCAGGGCGCCCGTGGAGGTCGTCTCGGACCTCACTCCGTGCAGCGCCAGTTCGTCCTTGACCTGCCGGTACTGGTCAGTGGTGAGCCGGTAGCCGCAGGGCGGGTCCTGGATCACCTCGGCGGGTTCCGGCTGGTCGTTGTCGGCGCCGCCGACGTAGACGGGCCCGGAGTCGGCGAGGCCCGCGAGACGGGCGGCGCCGGTGGCCGCCTCGACCTGCCGGCGACGGACCTCGGTGAAGTCGAACAGGCCGTCCAGCGCGGCCAGCTGAGAGCTCACCCGGCGCCGGTTGTTGAGCGACTCGTCGGCCTTCTCCTCCTCGGTCAGGGGGTCGACGCGACTCTCGATGAGCAGGCCCACGGAGTGTTTGATGCCGGACATGTTCCGCAGAATGCGTTCCTGTCCGTCACCGGCGACCTGCTTGATCGGTTCGCCCGTCACGGGGTCGGTCCAGATGCCGTACGTGCCCGTCGAGTAGCCGGCGTCGGTCGCGGCGGGGCGTACATACCCCTGGGACAGGGTCCGCGCCTCGTCGTGGACGTGCGCGTCCGTGTTGAGGTTGCGCGGCCACAGGTCGAACAGGTCCTTGTCGTAGTACTGCGGTGTGGCGCCGTACTCGTGGAGGTCGTAGATCACGTCGGGGCGCTGGTCGCGGACGACCGCCGCCATGGCGCGGCCCTCGGCGGTCCGCAGCGCGAGGTGGTCGCGGTTGATGTCCACGCCGTCGCTGTTGCCCCGGGTGTCGGCGGCCCGGCCGTCGGGGTTGGCGGTGGGCACGACCAGCAGGGTGGTGCGCTCCAGGAAGCGCCGGGTCTGCCGGTCCTTCGCGTACGCCAGGTCGCGGACGGTGGACAGACAGGCCTCGCGACCGGAGGGTTCGTCGCCGTGCTGGCTGCACACCAGCAGCACCTTGTTCGGGGCGTGGCGCGAGCCGATCCGGACCAGTTGGAGCGGGCGGTCCTGCTTCGTCGTACCGATGCGGCTGACGGAGACCCGGTCGCTGGCCCTGTCGACGGCCCTGAGGAGGCTCTGCTCCTCCGGCTGACTGGTCCAGCGGGCGCCGTTCGACTGCTCGAAGCCGGTGCGGGGCGGGGAGTCGGCGGCCTGGGCGGGGACCGCCACGAGGGACGCGGCGAGGGCCCCGGCGGCGACGGTCAGGGTGCGGGTTCGGGTACGGGTAGGAGTGCGGGTCGCTGGAGTGCGGGTCACTGGCCTCCCTCCGGGATGCGGTGGGCGGTGCGCGGCGGGGCGACGCCGTCCAGGGGCGTGGCCTCGGGGGCCGCGGCGACGGATCCCGCCGTGGCGCGGGCGAAGGCGTGGGCGCCGCCGACCAGCGGGACGCGGGCCTTCGTACGGGAGAGGTCGACGGTGAGGGTCGGCTTGGTCGACGGCGGGTCGATCAGGTCCTTGTCGGTGCCCGCGACGATCAGGGCGAGACGGTGGCCGGCCGGGACGACGTGGTCGGTGGACGCCAGGTCGAGGGTGATCGTGTACGCCTTGCCCGGAGTGAGGGGCCGGCCCTTGTGGTCCGAGGCGTGGTTGCCGAGGTCGGCCCAGCCGCGGCTGACGACCGTGTAGTCGACGTCGGCGGTCTTGGCCTCGGTCTCCTTGAAGCAGGCGCTGTCGCCGGTCGTGCTCACGCCCCAGCAGGTGCGGTCGGTGAGCGTGCTGATGCCCTCGCCGCTGGCCGCGTAGTCGCGGATGGTGTCGGGGCCGAGGTCGACGAGGACGGCGGAGAGGTGGGCCGTCGAGGTGGTCGGGGTCGCGGTGACGGTGACCTCGGAGGAGCCGGACAGGCGCAGGTCACGGGTGAGCGGTTTGGTGACGAAGCCCGCCTTGTCGGGGGTGGACCGGTCGATGTGCGCGGCCCAGTCCGTCTCGCCGTGCTGCGGGTCGTCGGTGAACGTCTCGGTGCCCTTGCCCTGACGCAGGCCCAGGGTGCCGACACCGGCCTGGCTGCCCTTGGCGGGGCGCAGCGTGGTCGTGTCGGTACCGCGCGGCGGCCAGACCTTGGAGGTGACCCACTGGTCGGGGTGGCGTTCGATGTCGGCCATCGGCTCACGGTCGATGCCGTTGTCGTAGCCGAGGAGTTCGTGGTCGAACCAGCGGTGCAGGGTCTCGACCCACTCGGCGCGGCGGAAGTCGAAGGGGTCGACATGGCCGGTCTGGGAGAGCCAGATCTTGCGCTCGACGCCGTTCTTCGCGAGGGCGTCCCACCACTGGCCGACGTGCTTCATCCGCACGTTGAGGTCCTGCATGCCATGGATCAGGAAGACGCTGGCCCGGACCTTGCGGGCGTCCTTCACGTAGTCGCGCTCGGTCCACAGGGGCGTCCAGTCGCCGGTGCGCGGGGCCCCGTCGACGAGCTTCTGCTGGACGGCTGCGCACTTGGCTCGGGCGTCGGGGCTGTCGACGTAGTCGGACAGCGCGTCGGGGCCGGAGTCGTACAGCGGGGCGCCCTGCTGGAAGTAGTAGTCGTACCAGGAGGAGATGGCGCTGATCGGGACGATGGTCTTCAGGCCCTCGACACCGGTGGCGGCGACGCCGTTGGCGATGGTGCCGTCCCAGCTCTTGCCGATCATTCCGGTGCGGCCGTTCGTCCACGTCGCGGCGGCCTTGGTGGTGCCGGTGCGGGTCGTGTACGCCTTGGCGCGGCCGTTCAGCCAGTCGACGACGGCCTTCGCGGAGAGGATGTCGGAGCGGCCGCCGACGTCCACGCAGCCGTCGGAGCGGTTGGTGCCGGCGAGGTCGACGCCGACGAAGGCGTAGCCGCGGGGCACGAAGTAGTTGTCGTAGAACAGCGGCATCTGTACGACGTCGCCGTTCGCGTCGTACGTCTTCTTCTGGCTCTCGTTGCCGCGCCCGCAGCAGGAGTAGTAGGGGCTGGCGTCCATGACGACGGGCACCCTGCGGCCCTGCGCGGCCGCCTCGCGGGGCCGGACGATGTCGACGGCGACGCGGTCGCGTCGGCCGTCGCGGTCGAGATCGAGCCCGGTGTCCACCCATACGGCCTCGCGGATGGCGTTCTCGTACGAGTAGACGGGCCTGCTCTCCCGTGGCGCGGCGGCCTGCGCCGCGGCGGGGGCGAGGAATGTGGCCAGCAGGGCGGCTGTGGCCGCCGCCGCGAGCTGTCTGAAGATCGTGAGGCGCATGCGTTTCGGCATGCGCGGACGGTACATCGGTGAACTCCTGTGCAGAAGAGGGCGGCTGACGGCGTATGAGGTCCCGTGTGGCTGATAAACGCCCCTGGGAGGGGTCGGACCATTGCGGCCGAATGGCGATCGTGTGACAGCGGTGGTCATGGACACACCGGAGCCACAGGTACTGAATAGGCTCCGGACAGACTTCGGGCCCCTACGACTTGGAGCTTTCGTGCACCGCAGAATCAAGGCGCCGGGCGCGCTCGCAGCCGCCTCTCTGATGCTGGCGATCCCGGCGTCGGCCGCGAGTTCCACCCCCGGCGCTCCGGGCATCGGCGACCCCTACTACCCGGCCTACGGCAATGGCGGATACGACGTCTCGCACTACGACCTCCGGCTGAAGTACCAGCCGGCCACGGACGAGTTGCAGGGGACGGCGACGCTGCTGGCACGGACCACGCAGGATCTGTCCCGGTTCAACCTGGACTTCCTGCTGGACGTCAGCGAGGTGCGGGTCAATGGCGCGAAGGCGTCGTTCTCCACGTCCGGCGAGCACGAGCTGGAGATCACGCCGGCGAAGCCGCTGGCCAAGGGCACGGACGTCACGGTGGTCGTGCGCTACCGGGGTGTGCCGTCGTCGAAGAAGGCGTACGGCTACACCAGCTGGCACCGCACCCCGGACGGCGGGGTCGGAGCGAACGAGCCCGAGGCCGCCTGGTGGTGGTTCCCCAGCAACGACCACCCGCTGGACAAGGCGACGTACGACGTCTCGGTGCAGGTCCCGGACGGCACGCAGGCCATCTCCAACGGCACGCTGCGGTCGACGAGTTCACGGCTGGGCTGGACCCGCTACAACTGGCGCTCCGACAAGCCTCAGGCGACGTATCTGGCCACGCTCGCCGTCGGCAGGTTCGACGTGACCACGGGGACCAGCGAGAGCGGCATTCCGGTCATCAACGCCTACAGCAAGGACCTGGGCGACAAGACCGGTGCGGCGAAGGCGAGCATCGAGCGGACCGGGGAGATCGCCGACTGGCTCTCCGAGTACTTCGGGCCGTACCCCTACAACGCGCTCGGCGGATACGTCCCGAACACCGACACCGGTTACGCGCTGGAGACGCAGACCCGCCCGTTCTACAGCCCGGCGAACTTCGCCAACGGGTCGAACACCTCCGTCGTCGTCCATGAGCTGGCCCACCAGTGGTACGGCAACCTGGTGTCCGTCAAGGGCTGGAAGGACATCTGGATCAACGAGGGCTTCGCCCGGTACGCGCAGTGGCTGTGGTCGGAGCACGAGGGCGAGGGGACGGCGCAGGAGATCGCCGACTACGTCTACGCCTCGCATGCGGCCGACGACGCCTTCTGGACGGTGAAGCCCGGCGATCCCGGGCCGGACAACCAGTTCGACATCGCGGTCTACGACCGGGGTGCGCTGGCCTTGCAGGCGCTGCGCAACGAGATCGGTGACGGCGTGTTCTTCGCGCTTCTCAAGGGCTGGCCGCAGAAGTACGCCTACGGCAACGCCTCGGTGGCCGACTTCCAGCGGTACGCCGAGGAGGTGTCCGGTAAGCCGCTGGCCGCGCTCTTCGACACCTGGCTGTTCCAGCCGTCGAAGCCGGCCGCTCCGGCGGCGCGCAGCGCGTCCATCGCCAGGTCGGCCGAGGAGCCGGTGCAGCCGAAGTCCTGGAAGAGGATCGCGGCGACGAACGGCGTGCACGAACACGGGCACGAGGGCGAGCACTGACGTCTCGGGGCGTCCGAGGGCCTCGAACGAAACCGCACGCTCGATCGGCTCGTCCGGGCCTCTCGGGTCCGTCCCCGTCGACGGCCCCGCGCAGGCGTGGGCGGCGCCGGCGCCGTGGGAGTCCACCACCGGCGCCGGCGGAGCCACCGTGGGGACACGCGTGACCTCGCCGTCGGTCACGAGGTACGCGTGCCCTCCCCGTGGTCGTAGACCGTGACGGCGATCCCCCGCCGCACCAACCGCTCGGTGATCAGCGGTTCGACGCGGGACCACTTGCCACCGGCCAACCCGCAGCCTATCCGCGGCATGTGCACGGACGCGCCGAGCTCGGCCGCCTTGTCGGCCAGCCGTGCCAGCGCGGTGTCGATCGCCTCGTAGCGCACGGGCACGCCCTTGCTGCCGGTGCGGATGCCGCGCTGCCCGACCATGTTGGCCACCCAGACGTACGGCTCGACCTGGACGAACTGCACCGCGCCGAGCCCGAAGTCGTTCCCGGCGCGCTCGCGGTGCCAGGCCCGGTAGGACTTCTCGGGCTCCGGCCAGCGGCGCGATATGGCCAGGACGAAGCCCTTCCCCCATCCCCCTATGTCGTTGCAGACATGGGCGATCACCTTGACGCCCTTCACCGACGGAACGGTGGCGTCACCCCGGATGTAAGTGATCTCCGACATGACGCCACCGTAGAGCCCGCCACTGACAACGGGCGGTGACTACTTCGTGAGGTCGGCCAGCTCTCGGTCTTCCGCCTGGACGACGCGGCAGCGAACGGCGAACCAACCCACGATCAGCATGAGGGCGATGACCGGGATGAGGAGGAGGGTCTTGCGGCCGACCTCGGGGTCGTTCCACATCAGGCCGAGGACGGCGACCAGGAAGGTGATGGTCACGATCTCGGTGACCGGGCTGCCGGGAAGGCGGAAGCTGGGCCTGGTGACCAGGCCCGCCTTGGCGCGGCGGACGAAGAGCAGGTGGCAGATCATGATGATCACCCAGGTCGAGATGATGCCGAGGGACGCGACGTTCAGCACGATCTCGAAGGCCTGGCTGGGCATGAGGTAGTTGAGGCCGACGCCGAGGACGCACACCGCGCAGGTGAGCAGGATGCCGCCGTACGGGACCTGGCTGCGGTTCATGCGGGCCGTGAACTTCGGGGCCGAACCGGCCATCGCCATCGAACGCAGGATGCGGCCGGTGGAGTAGAGGCCGGAGTTGAGGGAGGACATCGCGGCCGTCAGGACCACCAGGTTCATCACGTCGCCCGCGCCCTCGACGCCGATCTTCGACAGGACCGTGACGAAGGGGCTCTCGTCGGCCGAGTAGACCGAGCCGGGGAGAAGGAGGGCGAGGAGGACGACCGAGCCGACGTAGAAGAGGCCGACGCGCCACATGATCGAGTTCACCGCGCGCGGGACGACCTTCTCCGGCTCGGCGGTCTCGCCCGCGGCGACGCCGACCAGTTCCAGGGCGGCGTACGCGAAGATCACGCCCTGCATGACGAGGACGACGGGCATCAGGCCGTGCGGGAAGACACCGCCGTGGTCGGTGATCACGTCCAGGCCCGGGGTCTGCCCGCCTACCTCGTGCTGGGTGGCGAGCAGGAAGATGCCGACGAACATGAAGGCGACGAGCGTGGCGACCTTGATGATCGCGAACCAGAACTCCATCTCGCCGAAGATCTTCACCGAGATCAGGTTCACCGCCAGGACCACCGCGAGGGCGGCCAGGGCGAGCACCCACTGCGGGATGTCGGTGAACATGCTCCAGTAGTGCGTGTAGAGCGCGATGGCGGTGATGTCGGCGATGCCGGTCGTCGACCAGTTCAGGAAGTACATCCAGCCGGCGACGTACGCGCCCTTCTCGCCGAGGAACTCACGCGCGTACGACACGAACGAGCCGGACGAGGGGCGGTAGAGCACGAGCTCGCCGAGGGCACGGACGACGAAGAAGGCGAAGATGCCGCAGACCAGGTAGGCGATGGCCAGTGCCGGGCCCGCGTTGTGGAGGCGGCCGCCGGCGCCGAGGAAGAGGCCGGTGCCGATGGCCCCGCCGATGGCGATCATGTTGACGTGGCGGGCCTTGAGGTCCTTGCTGTAACCGGCGTCGCCCGCGTCCGCGGGCATCTGGGCCGCGTCGCTGCGAGGTGCGGCCACGGCCGTGTTCACGGCGTCCTTGCTCACGGGTGGTACCACTCTCTGGTGCTCCCGAGCGGGTCTCGCTCGGTGTCCGGACGTACGTATGGCCTGCGCCCTCGGTAAAAGGCGCAGACCAAGGGGTCACCTTCCCCCAGCGCACGCGGCTCACGCGGTGGCGCGCGTCACAGAGCGTTACTTCTCACATGGCACTCCCGCACCGTCCTGATCGGCCGCCGGAGGTGTCACAGCGCTGGTGAGACAGCGATACTGCTGCACATGACGACCGGCACCGAGGAGACGACCCTCACGATCGACGAACTGGCCGCGCGGGCGGGTGTGACGGTCCGCACGGTGCGGTTCTACGGCACCAAGGGGCTGTTGCCGCCGCCGGTGCTCGGTCCGCGTCGGGTGGGGCATTACGGGCGTGACCATCTGGCCCGGCTGGCGCTCATCGAGGAGTTGCAGCAGCAGGGGATGACGCTCGCCGCGATCGAGCGGTATGTGCAGCAGCTGCCGCCCGGGCTGGACGCCCGTGATCTCGCCATCCACCGGGCCGTGGTGGCGTCCTGGGCGCCGGATGCCGTGGAGACGGTGACGCGGGGGGAACTGGAGCGGCGGGCCGGGCGGGGGCTCGGTGACGAGGACGTGGAGCGGCTGGTCGCGATGGGGGTGGTCGAGGCGGGCGGCGGTGCCGATGGTGGTGGCGGTGACTATCGCGTCGATCTCGGGCTGCTGCGACTGGGGGTCGGGCTGCTGGACATGCCGCTGTCGCAGGAGGCGATCCTCGCCGCGCGGAAGGTCCTCGTCGAGCACTCGCGTGCCGTCGCGCGTGAGTTGTCGCAGCTGTTCCGTGGGGAGGTGTCGGAGCGTGCCGCGCAGGATGTGCGGTCGTTGTCCGCGTCCATGCAGCCGGTGGTGGTGCAGGCTCTGTTGACGACCTTTCAGCGGTCGTTGCGCGAGGAGTTGCGGGGGTGGGTGGGCGGCGTGCCCGAGGAACACGACCGCCCCTGACAGATCTCGCCCCTGCCGCCCCTACCCGTCCCATCCTTCTGGGGCTCCGCCCCAGACCCCGCTCCTCAA
>CBFGZZ010000003.1:0-73434 GCA_965653385.1 uncultured Streptomyces sp.
TTCCTGTTCGGGCCGATGATCGCGTCGGTCTACTACTCGATGACCGACTGGGACTCGTTCACGCCGCCCGTCTGGGTCGGCTTCCAGAACTACGTCACGCTGATCACCGACGACCCCAGGTTCTGGAGGGCGCTGTGGCACACCTTCTACTACGCGGCGGTCTCGGTCCCGCTCGGCCTGGTGCTCGGCCTGTGGCTGGCGAATCTGCTCAACAAGCAGGTACGCGCCCGGAAACTGCTGCGTACCCTGATCTATCTGCCGACCCTGGTGCCGCTCGTCGCCACGGCGATGATCTTTCGTCAGGTACTTGCCCCGAACGGCCCGCTCAATGACGCCCTCGGCCTGTTCGGCGTCTCCGGGCCGGCCTGGCTGCTCGACGGCGACTGGGCGATCCCCGCACTGGTCGTGATGTCGGCATGGAGCGCGGGCGCCGCGACGGTGCTGCTGCTCGCCGCCATGAAGGGCATCCCGAAGGAGCTGTACGAGGCGGCCGAGGTCGACGGTGCGAGCGCGGTACGGCAGTTCTGGAGCGTCACGCTGCCGCACCTGACCCCGATCATCTTCTTCAACCTGATCATGGGGATGATCGGCGCCTTCCAGGTCTTCGCCCAGGTGTACATCCTGGTGCCGAAGGGCAAGCTGCGCGCCGCCTACGACGGGGCCGAGACGATGGTGCCTTACCTCTTCGACGAGGCCTTCGGCAACTACCACATGGGCTACGCGTCGGCGATCTCCTGGCTGCTGTTCCTCGTGGTCCTCGTCTTCACACTGATCGCATTCCGCACCGCCCGGCGCTGGGTGTTCTACGAAACCGAGGTGAAGTGATGACCGGCCTCCTGACCACCCCGGCGCCGCAGCGGACGCGAGGGAACGGCTCGCAGCGCAAGGCCCGTGGGGGACCGGGACCCGGCACGGTACGGGCGTTCCGGGCCACCCCGTTCACCTACGCGACGCTGATCATCGTGGCGGCGATCCTCACCATGCCGCTGGTGTTCGTCGGCTCCATCGCGCTCTCCAGCGACGCGACGGTGAACACCAACTCCTTCACCCTGTTCCCGACCGAGTTCCACTGGGAGAACTTCACCCGGGTCTTCGGCTCCGAGCTGCCGATGGGCCGCTTCCTGATCAACTCCGTGATCATCTCGCTCTGTTCGGTCGCCGGGCAGATGCTCTCCAGCGGCCTGGTCGGCTACGCCTTCGCCCGTCTGCGGGCCCCCGGCAAGAACGGGCTGTTCCTGATCGTCATAGCCACCATGATGATCCCGACGCAGATCACGATGATCCCGCAGTTCATCCTCTTCCGGGACCTGGGCTGGGTGAACAGCTACCTGCCGCTGATCGTGCCGAACTTCTTCTCCAACGCCTTCAACGTGTTCCTGGTACGGCAGTTCGTCTCCCGGCTGCCCAGCCAGCTCGACGAGGCGGCCATGGTCGACGGCCTCGGGTTCTTCGGCATCTACCGGCGGATCATGCTGCCGATGCTGTGGCCGGTGCTGATCGCGATCGGCATCTTCACCCTGACCCACACCTGGGGCGACTTCATGGGGCCGCTGATCTATCTCAACGACGAGTCCAAGATGCCGCTGTCCCTGGGCATCCAGTACATCACCAGCACCTCGGCGGCGGGCCAGTCACCGGCGTGGAACCTGGTCATGGTCGGTTCGGTCCTGCTCGCCCTGCCCATGATCATCGTCTACTACCTGGGCCAGAAGTACCTGTACGAGATGGACATCAGCGGCGGAAGCGCGGGAGTGAAGTGACCACCATTCATGTGGACGGCAAGGGCGTGTGGATCGACGGCCGTCCCCGTACGCTGCTGTGCGCGTCCCTGTTCTACTTCCGCCTCCCCAGGGAGCAGTGGCGCGAACGGCTCGCACAGGTCCGGGCGTCGGGGTACCAGTGCATCGACGTCTATCTGCCCTGGAACTTCCACGAGTTGGCGCCCGGCCGCTGGTCCTTCGAGGGCCGGCGGGACGTCGCCGCATTCCTGGACCTCGCGCGGGAGGCGGGCCTGTACGTCATCGCGCGGCCCGGCCCTTACATCTGCTCCGAGTGGGACGGCGGTGCGCTGCCGGCATGGCTGGGTCTGGACCCGGAACTGAGGGTCCGCCAGAACGACCCCCGCTACCTGGAGAAGGTCACCGCGTGGCTCGACCAGGTGCTGCCGCTGCTGGCGGAGCGCCAGTACGGGGCGGGCGGTTCGGTGATCATGGTGCAGTTGGAGAACGAGCTGGACTTCTTCGACTGCGCGGACCGCCCCGGGTACATGACCGCCCTGCGGGACACGGCACTTCGGCACGGCATCACCGTGCCGCTGATCGCCTGCTCCGGACAGGGCGACCTCGCGGGCGCCACCGGTGACGTGGACGCCGTCGTACCGGCCTGCAACTTTTACCCGGACGACGACTCCCCGGACATCGAGGCCGAGGTGCGTCGCTATGCCGCCCTGGTCGCGGAGCGCGGGGTGCCGCTGCTGGTCACCGAGACGAACCGGCGCCACCGCACGCTGCGGCGGCTGCTGGCGAGCGGCGCCAAGCTGATCGCACCGTATCTCCAGTCGTCCGGCTGGAACTTCGGGTACACCCCGTCGAGCGGCAACTGGGGCCGCCCCGGCAACTTCATGAGCCACGGCTACGACTTCGGCGGATACGTCACGTCCACCGGCGTGGCCCGCCCGGAGTACGCCGAGGCGCAGGTGCTCGCACGCGTCGTCGAGGTGTGGGGCGACCGGCTGGCGCTCGCCGTCCCGGGGGCGGCGGACACCGAGGTGACCTGCGACTTCCCGACCAGCTCGGAGGCAGCCGCGCTGGACCTGCCGGAGGGCGGCCGCCTGGTGGCCGTACCGCATCTCGGAACGGAGCCGGGCACGGCGGACGTTCGAGGCGTGCAGGTCGCGGTCGCGCCGGGATCGTGCCCGCTGATGGCGGTCGACGTACCGTTGCGCCCCTGGGGCTCGGCGGCGACCCTGACGCTCGCCTCGGCGGATCTCGTGGCCGCGACGGACGGGGTGCTGGTGTTCTCCTCCGACGTGCCGGTCACCGTCGTACTGGACGGGGCGCGGACCGAGATCCCGGTGTCCGACAGCATGGCCGTGGCGGGAGTGACGCTCGTCGTGCTGTCGTCGGCGGACGCCGCGCGGCTGCGGTCGCTCAACCCCGGCGGCACCGTGCACCTCGCCGACGCGCCGCAGCAGCCCCAGAAGGCCGCCCGGACCGCCGTGCGCGAGGTGCGGCGACGGTCCGACACGGCACCCGAGAAGCCGGCCGGGCTGCACACGCTGCCGCCCACGCTGGAGTCGCTCGGCGTGTACCGGGGCCGTGGCGCCTACCGGACCACCACGGATCTGACGGACGTCGACGCCCTGCTGCTCACTGACGCGGCGGACATCGTCGACCTGGCGGTGGCGGGCCGGACGCACCCGCCGATCGCCGGGTTCGGCGCGGCGCGGCGCATCGACGTGCGGGACGTGACGGGCAGCGTCGCGATCGAGGCCGTCGTGGAGATCTGGGGCCACGCCAACTTCGACGACGCCCGTCTGCCCGCGCTCCGACTCGGCGCACTGCGAGGCCTCGGCACCCTCTGGAAGGTCAGGGACACGACGGACGTCTCGGCCCTGTGGACGGTCCACGGCCACTGGGCCAAGACACCCGCGCCCACCCGGGTGCTCGGTGGCTGGAGCAGCACCCGCGTCGCCGCACCGCTCACCTACACCCGTACCGTCCACTCGCCCACCCCTTCCGCGCTGCATCTGCGCGGGGTCGTCGAACCGCTGCGGGTGAGCGTGGACGACGGGGAGCCGGAGACCGTCCACGCCGAGAACCCCTGGGTGCCGCTGACCGCCGGCACCCACCGGATCTCGGTCACGCTGCCGCACCACCCGAGCGGCCCCGGCCTGCGCGCCGAACTGCTCGCGCTCGAAGCCGTACGGGACTGGTCGTGCGCGGCGCAGGACGACGAACTGCTGACCGCCTTCGCCGCCGGCTCCGGCCGCACCGAGGAGGTACGACTCCCGCTGGCGCTGAAACCGGGGGAGGAGGCATGGCTCGACGTCGACCTCCCGGTCTCGCCGGACGGTTGTCTGGTCCGGCTCGACGCCACACAGGTCCGGGTGACCGGATGGGCCGGCGGCGAGTGCGTGGGGCGCGTCTGGTCCGGCGACCGGCCCGACTTCTCGGGCGGTGACCCCGACGCGCTCTGGGTACCGCCGAACTGGCCGGGCCTGACCCTGTTGGCACAGGGTATCGAGGGGCGTGGCACGCCGGAGATCCGTACGCTGTGGCTGGGGGGACCGACCGACTGAGGGGGAGCACCGGTGGCCCGGCACACGGCCCGAGACGTCCGCAGCGAGAACCGTTTCGAGGTGCTGCACGCACTGTTCGACCTCGGACCGTCCTCCCGCCAGGAACTCGCCCGGCACACGGGCCTCAGTCAGGCCACCGTGACGACGCTGGTCGGCGGATTCCTGGCGGAGGGTGTCCTGCACATCGCCGCCGTGGAGCGCAACGCCGTGGGGCGGCCGTACGAACGGCTCACGATCAACCCGGACCGCGGCCGCATCGTCGGTGTCGACGTCGCCGAGACCTACGTGGACGCCACGGTGTACGACCTCGCGCTCGGCGTCCTCGCACGGCACGAGGTGCCCCTCGACGAGCACCAGAACGATCAGCCGTACGTCGTCGACGGCATCGTCGGCGCGATCGAGTCCGCCCTGGACGCGGACGGGACCGGGCGCGAGCGGATCGTGGGAGTCGGGGTCAGCATGCCGGGCCATGTGCAGCACGACGCCGGGGTCTCCGTCTTCGCGCCGAACTGGAACTGGCACGACGTCCACATCGAGGAACTGCTGGCCGAGCGGCTGCGGTTGCCGGTGTACGTCGACAACCCGCTCAAGGCGGCGATCCTGTCCGAGATGTGGTTCGGCGTCGGACGCGTCGTCGACAGCATGGCCGTGGTCAACATCGGCACCGGAGCCGGAGCCGGCATCGCCATCGAGGGCACCCTGGTCCGCGGCATCACCAACAACGCCGGCGAATGGGGACACACCCTCCTGATGCTGGACGGCCGCCCGTGCCGCTGCGGCCGACGCGGGTGCGTGGAGGCGTACGTCGGCGCTCCCGGCCTGGAGACGACGCTGGCCGAGATCGACCCGTCCCATCCGGCGCTGGGACAGCCCGGGCAGCGGGACTTCGTCGCGTCCGTCGCCGCCGGTCTGACCGCGGGGGACCCGGTGCTGCGCGAGCTCGTCCGGCGCACCGGCCGCTGTCTCGCCGCCGCCCTCGGCGACCTCGTCAATCTGCTCAACGTCCCGAAGGTGACGCTCACCGGCTGGCTGCCCATGATGCTGGCCCCGTGGCTGGTCCCCGCCGTACGGGACGAACTGCCCCGTCATGTGCTGCCGGGTTCCCTGCCCGGTCTGACCGTCGAGGTGTCCGAGGTGCCCGGAAACTCCGTGGGCCTGGGCATGGCCGCCTTCACCCTGGAGCAGTTCCTGGCCCGGCTCGGCCTGGTCAGCCAGGCCAGGACCCGGCCGCAGCCGGCTGCCGAGACCGCCGAGCCGATCGGCTGACGCGCCCGCCCGACGGCCCGCCGCCGTACCGGGGCACGCCACGCCGCCGCTCCTCGACCGTTCGTGATCTTCATCCCGTTTGAGTGCCCGCCCGGAAGGGGAGCGTGCCGGGGGTGAGCCGAGCCGAACAGTCAGGCTTTGCTCATGTCGCCGCAGAGGGGTTGTCCTGACATTCGCTCCCTGCCTAGGGTCGCCCTCGAAGTGCAAGCGCTTTCTGAGCGGGCTGTCCGCCGGCCGTCCGAGGAGAACTGCATGTCCCCACGCCCTGCCCGCCGTCGCGTCGCCGTGATCGGCACCGGCGCCATCGTCAGCGGCAGCCATCTCTCCGCCCTGAGACACCACGCGGACCGCGTGGAGCTGGTCGCCGCCGTCGACGTGGACCAGGCCCGGCTGGACGCCTTCCGGGAGCTCGCGGGCGCGGACGTCGCCGGGTACACCTCGACGGACGCCATGCTGGACGCCGTACGCCCCGACCTGGTCCTGATCGGCACGCCTCCCTCCCTGCACCGGGAGCAGACGGTCGCCGCGCTCAAGGCGGGCGCCTGGGTGCTGTGCGAGAAGCCGCTGTGCCTGTCCCTCGCCGAGTACGACGACATCGCGGCGGCCGAGGAGGCGTCGGGTGCGTACGCCTCGGTCGTCTTCCAGCACCGCTACGGCTCCGGCGCCGTGCACGCCCGCGAGTTGATCGCGAGCGGTGAGCTGGGCGCCCCGCTGGTCGCGCACTGCCAGACGACCTGGCACCGCGACGCCGCCTACTACGCGGTGCCGTGGCGCGGACGCTGGGCCACCGAGGGCGGCGGGCCGACGATGGGCCACGGCATCCACCAGTTCGACCTGCTGCTGCATCTGCTCGGACCGTGGGCGGAGATCCGGGCCATGGCCGCGCGTCTGGTCCATGACACCGAGAGCGAGGACGTCTCCACGGCCCTCGTCCGGTTCGAGAACGGCGCCCTCGCCACCGTCGTCAACAGCGTCCTCTCCCCACACGAGGTGAGCCGCATCCGCGTCGACTGCGCCGACGCCACGGTCGAACTCACCCACCTGTACGGCCACCGCAACGACGACTGGGTCTACACCCCCGCCCCGCACGTCCCCTCCGAGCGCGCCACCGCCTGGCGCACCCCCGCCGCGGACCTGCCCAGCTCGCACACGGCACAGCTCGGCGCCCTCCTCGACGCCCACGACAACGGTGTCCGGCCCCCGGGCAGCGGCCCCGACGCCCGGGCCACCCTCGACTTCGCCGCCGCCCTCTACAAGGCCGCCTTCACCGGCAGCCCGGTGCACGCGGGCGAGATCCGGCCCGGCGACCCCTTCTACCCGGCCATGCACGGAGACCACCCCCACTGGGCCCCCAAGGAGCGCGCATGAGCATCCGCGTCACCCACGCGCACGGCGACCACGTCGCCGTCACGGCCGCGAACGGCACCGAGATCCTGCGGTACGTCTACCGCCCCGACCCGGAGGCCTTCGAGTCCCGCAAGCCGTACGCCCACCCCGTGCGCACCCTCGCCGGACACACCGTGACCGGCTACCGGCCGAGCGACCACCGCTGGCACAAGGGCCTGCAGATGACGGCGAGTCATCTGTCCGGGCAGAACTTCTGGGGCGGCAACTGCTATGTCCACGGCCAGGGTTACCTGCCCCTGCCCGAGCGGGTCGGCTCCATGCGGCACGACGGCTTCGGCGAGTTCACGGTCGAGGACGACCGGCTCGCGTTCACCGAGGAGCTCACCTGGGTGGAGCACGGCGGCGCGGAGTGGGCGCGCGAGCTGCGCGGGCTGACCGTCCACTCGGTGGACGAGGAGGCCGGCGCCTGGGCGCTGGACTGGTCGATCGAACTCACCAACGTCCGTGCCGAGGCCCTGCGGTTCGGGTCCCCGACCACCGAGGGCCGGGAGCTGGCCGGTTACACCGGCCTCCAGTGGCGCGGCCCGCGCGACTTCACCGGCGGAACCGCCTTCGCACCGGAATCCGACGCCGACGCCGACAAGTTGATGGGCAGTCAGGGACCGTGGCTCGCCTTCACCACCGAGCACGACGACATCGACGGCCACTCCACGCTCGTGTTCGCGCACGCGCCCGAGAACGCGGACGCCGTCCACGAGTCCCACTGGTTCGTGCGCTCCGAACCGATCCCCACGGTCGCGTTCTCCTGGGCGTTCTTCGAGGAGTTCGCGCTGCCGCCGGGCGAGTCCTTCAGCTACCGCTACCGCGTCGTGTTCGCCGACGGGGCCTGGGACCGGGAGCAGGTGGCCGCCCACCTGGAGGGACTGCCGTGGTGAAGCCGAACCTGCCCCACCCGCTGCCCGGCGCCGTCGGCCTGTCCCACCTCAGCGCCTACGACTGGGAGGCCGCCGACGGCGTCTGCGGCGGCAGCCCGCATCTCCATCTGGTCTGCACGGAGGCATACGTCGTCACGGGCGGCCGGGGTGCCGTGCAGACGCTGAGCCCCGACGGCTACCGGGACATCCCCCTGGAGCCGGGCTCGGTCGCCTGGTTCACGCCCGGGACCGTGCACCGGATGGTGCAGGGCGGTGATCTGCGCATCACCGTGCTGATGCAGAACAGCGGGCTGCCCGAGGCCGGGGACGCGGTGTTCACCTTCCCGCCCGAGGTGCTCGCGGATCCGGAGCGGTATGCGGCGGTGGCGACCCTGCCACCCGGCACCGGCCCGGAGACGGCGGCTGCCGCGCGCCGCCGCAGGGACCTCGCCGTCGAGGGCTATCTCGCCCTGCGCGAGGCGCTCGTCGCCGGTGACAGCGGCCCGTATCTGGAGTTCCAGCGGGCCGCGGGCCGGCGGGGGGGGGGCCCGGTGGCGTACAGGCGGGGGCTGGGGGGGGGGGGGGGGCGGGGCCCCGCGGGGCGCCCCGGCGCCCCCCACCACCCCCGGGAGGCGGGCGAGCCGGCGTATCTCGTCGACGCGACCGCGCACGAGGCCGGGCCCACCAGGCTCGGCGGGTTCGGGATGTGCGGCCGCCGGGACGAGTACAACCTGCCCGGGGTCACGCTGCCGTACCAAAGCGAGTAGCTCGCCCAGAGGAGCGAGGGGGGCCGAGGGGGGCCAACAGAAGGACCGAGGAGAGAAGAGGTGACCTCGGCATGCCCGGACACAGGACAAAGGGGTTCTGCGCGTCGGCCGCCGCACTCGTGCTCTGCGCGATGCTGGCCGGCTGTGGAGGATCCGGGGAGTCGGTCGGCGGCGGCAAGGTCGTGCTGCGCTACACGTGGTGGGGCAACCCCGACCGCGCGGAACGCACCGAGCAGGCCGTCGCCCTGTTCGAGAAACAGCACCCGGACATCCAGGTGCGGACGTCGTTCTCGTCCTACGAGGCCTACAAACAGAAGCTCGCCGTCCAGGCCTCGGGCGGCGACGCGCCCGACGTGATGCAGCTCGACTACCGGCAGATCGACCAGTACGCCTCCGGCGGCGTCCTGCTCGACCTCGCCGAACAGAAGGCCGTACTGCGCACCGGTGAGATCGACCCGGGGCTGCTCGCCACCGGCCGGCTGGACGACACGCAGTACGCGATCCCGCAGGGCCGCGGCACCGAGACGGTCGCCTACGACGTCGAGGCGTGGAAGGCGTCCGGCGTTCCGCTCCCGGGCCGGAGCTGGACCTGGAGCGAATGGGCCGACGCCATGCGCGCGTTGGCGAAGAAGACCGGCAAGCCCGGCTCCACCGACCCCGGCCAGAGCGAGGACTGCTTCGAGGTCTGGCTGCGCGGCCAGGGGAAGTCCCTCTACACCAAGGACGGCGGGCTCGGCTTCACCGCCGACGACCTGACCCGCTGGTGGACCTTCACCGACAAGCTCCGGCGCGAGGACGTCGTCTCACCCGCCGAGCAGACCACCCAGCTCGACGGCTCCGTCGAGAACACCCCGCTCGGCCGCGGCGAAGCCGTCTCCGACCCCAACTGGGACGCCCCGGCCAGCGGTTTCCTCGCCCTCATACCGACCGGCGTCGCACTCGCCCCGATGCCGTCCGGCGAGGACGGTACCCCCGGCCAGTACTTCAAACCGTCGATGTTCCTCGGAGTCGGGGCCACCACCGGTCATCCGAAGGAAGCCGCCCGGCTCGTCGACTTCCTCATCAACGACGAGCAGGCGGCGAAGATCCTCGGCGCCACCCGCGGTATCCCCGTCAACGAGTCCATCCGCGAGGAGACCGAGCCGCAGCTCAAGGACTTCGACAAGACGATCGCCGACTACCAGTCCTCCCTGGAAGGCACACTCAAGGACCCGCCCCAGGCCCCGCCCTCCGGCGACAACGCCCTCCAGGCCACCTTCCAGCGCGACTACGACCAGGTGTCGTACGAGCGCATGTCGCCCCGCGAGGCGGCCCAGAACTACGTCACCGAGGCGAAGGCGGAGCTGAGGTCATGACCACCACCGACATCCCCGCGCCCGCCGCCAGGAAGCCGGGGGCCACCACCGCCCCGAAGCGCCGCCCCAAGCGCGAAAGCCAGGGCCCCGCCTGGGTGTTCCTCTCCCCGTGGGTGCTCGGCGCGATCGTCCTGACGCTGCTGCCGATGGCCGTGTCGCTGTACCTGTCCTTCACCGACTACGACCTGTTCGACCCGCCGCGCTGGGTCGGCCTGCGCAACTACGTCCAGATGTTCACCGAGGACCCGCGCTACTGGCGCTCGGTCGTGACCACCCTGACCTACGTCGTCATCGCCGTGCCCCTGCAACTGGCCCTCGCGCTGGCCGTCGCACTCGCCCTGAAGTCCATGAAACGCGGCAAGGGTTTCTACCGTTCCGCGTTCTACGCGCCCTCGCTGCTCGGCGCGTCGATGTCGATCGCCCTCGTCTGGCGCGCCGTCTTCAACGACGGCGGCACCGTGGACAACCTGCTCGGCACCGGCGGCTGGGTCAACAAGCCCGGCTGGGCGCTGCTCGCCGTGGCCCTGCTGACGGTGTGGCAGTTCGGGGCGCCCATGGTCATCTTCCTCGCCGGGCTCCAGCAGATCCCGAGCGAGCTGTACGAGGCGGCGGCCGTCGACGGGGCCGGGAAGTGGCGGCAGTTCGTGTCCGTCACGGTGCCGATGCTGTCCCCGGTGCTGTTCTTCAACCTCGTGCTCCAGACCATCCAGGCCTTCCAGGTCTTCACGCCGGCCTTCGCGCTGAGCGCGGGCAAGGGCGGCCCCGCCGACTCGACCCTCGTCTACACCCTCTACCTCTACGACCGCGGCTTCGTCGCCTCCCACATGGGCTACGCCTCCGCGATGGCCTGGGTGCTGCTGCTCGTCATCGGCGCCGTCACCGCGGTGCTGTTCCGCACCTCGCGCTCCTGGGTCTTCTACGCCTCCGAGGGGGACCGATGACCAGTACCACAACTCCCGTCATGCGCAAGCCCGTTGCCTGGGGCCGGATCGCCCTGCACGTCGGCTGTCTGGCCGCGCTGCTGGTCATGCTGTACCCGCTGGCCTGGCTGCTGGCGACCTCCCTCAAGCCCGCCGACGAGGTCATCGCCAGCCTCGACCTGCTGCCGAGCCATCTGGAGTGGTCGAACTACTCCACGGCCCTGGACGGCGTCAACGACGTGTCCATCTGGCGGCTGCTCGGCAACTCGCTGCTGATCGCGGGCGGCGCGGTCCTCGGCAACGTCATCAGCTGCTCGCTCGCCGCCTACGCCTTCGCGCGCCTGCGCTTCCGCTTCCGCGGGCCGCTGTTCGCCTTCATGATCGCCACGATCATGCTGCCGCACCACGCGGTGCTGATCCCGCAGTACATCATCTTCAACCAGCTCGGCCTGGTGAACACCTACTGGCCGCTGATCCTGCCGAAGTTCCTCGCCACGGAGGCCTTCTTCGTCTTCCTCATCGTCCAGTTCATGCGCGGACTGCCGCGGGAGCTGGAGGAGGCGGCCCGCATCGACGGCTGCGGTCCCTTCCGCAGCTTCTTCAAGGTCGTCCTGCCGCTCACCCGTCCCGCGCTGATCACCACGGCGATCTTCACCTTCATCTGGACCTGGAACGACTTCTTCACCCAGCTCATCTATCTCTTCGACCCGGACAAGTTCACCCTGACCCTCGCCCTGCGGTCGTTCGTGGACGCGTCCAGCACCTCGGCGTTCGGCCCGATGTTCGCGCTGTCCGTGATCGCGCTGCTGCCGATCGTGCTGTTCTTCCTCGCCTTCCAGCGGCTGCTGGTGGAGGGCATGGCCAGCTCCGGGCTCAAGGGGTGAACGGCATGGGAACACGTGAGCCGGGCGAGGTCTTCGGGCCCCGGATGACCCTGTTCGCCGACGTGCTGAGCGTCGGCCTCGCCACGGCCGTGGCATGCCTGCCCCTCGTGACGGCGCCGGCCGCGCTGTCGACAGCGTGCGCGGTGCTGCGGGGCGCCGGGGAGGGGCAACCGGCGACCGCCGGACGGTACTTCGCGCTGCTACGGCGGCGGCTGCGGCCCGGCGACCTCGCGGCGGGCGCCCTCGCCCTCCTGGGCGCGCTGCTGCTCGCCGCCGATCTGGCGCTCGCCGGGGCGGGGCTGCCGGGGGCGCCGCTGTTCGCGGTGGCGGCTGCTGCCATCGGCGCGGCCGCCCTGGTCGTCGGCCTCGGGGCCTGCGCCCGCCCCGAGTCGCTCACCGACTGGCCGGCGGCGCTGCGGCAGGCCGCCCGGGACTCGGTGCGGGACCCGGGCGGCAGCGGACTGGTGCTGCTCGCGGTGGCGACGGCGGTGCTGTGCGCGTGGATGCTGGTGCCGCTCGCGTTCCTGGCCCCGGGTCCGTTGGCCTTGGCGCTGACTGCCGTTCATGTCCGACGGACCGGCATGTCCAAGAGTTAAGGGCGCATTTGAGGTACATGCGGTGTGAAGGATGGTTGGCGCGTCAATCATCTTGTCATGAACCTGCGACCCGACGGACGGGTCGCAGTCTCATGGAGGTGTGGAATGCACCGCAGACTCGCCACCGCACTGACCACCTCGACCCTGGCCCTCGGCACGGTCCTCGGCGCCGCCTCGGCCGCCGGGGCCGCACCCGCCGACAAGCCCCAGGTCCTCGCCGGCTGGACCCAGACCAGCGCGTCCAGCCACAACGCCTGGGTCGCCGCCCGCGCCAACCAGTCCGCCTGGTCCGCCTACGGCTTCGACTGGTCCACGGACTACTGCTCCTCCTCGCCCGACAACCCCTTCGGCTTCCCGTTCTCCACGTCCTGTGCCCGGCACGACTTCGGCTACCGCAACTACAAGGCGCTGGGCACCTTCAGCGCCAACAAGTCGCGCCTCGACAGCGCCTTCTACGAGGACCTCAAGCGCGTGTGCGCGGGCTACGGCGGGGGCACGAAGACCGCCTGCAACAGCACCGCATGGACGTATTACCAGGCAGTGAAAGCCTTCGGCTGAGAGGCCGGCGAACGGAAGGGGGCGCCGCAGGTGCGGCGCCCCCTTCGTACGGCGGATTCAGTCGACGGCCCGGAACGACCGCAGCCGCAGCGAGTTGCCGACCACGAACACCGACGAGAAGGCCATGGCCGCTCCGGCGATCATCGGGTTGAGCAGTCCGGCGGCGGCGAGCGGCAGGGCGGCGACGTTGTAGGCGAAGGCCCAGAACAGGTTCGACCGGATGGTCCCGAGCGTCCTGCGGGAGAGCCGGATGGCGTCGGCCGCGACGCGCAGGTCGCCCCGCACCAGGGTGAGGTCGCCCGCCTCGATCGCGGCGTCCGTGCCGGTGCCCATGGCCAGCCCCAGGTCGGCCTGGGCCAGCGCGGCCGCGTCGTTGACGCCGTCGCCGACCATCGCCACCGAACGGCCCTCGCCCTGCAGCCGCTTGACGACATCCGCCTTGTCCTGCGGCAGCACCTCGGCGATGACGTGCTCCGGCGCGATGCCGACCTCGCGGGCCACGGACTCGGCCACGGCCCGGTTGTCGCCGGTCAGCAGGATCGGGGTGAGGCCGAGGTCGCGCAGCCGCCGGATCGCCTCCGGACTGGTCTCCTTGACCGCGTCGGCCACCTCCAGGACCGCCCGCGCCTCGCCGTCCCAGGCGACCGCGATGGCGGTACGACCGGCCGCCTCGGCGTCGGACTTTGCGTGCGCGAGCTGCTCCGGCAGTTCCATGGCCCTTCCCCACTCTCGGCTTCGCTCGAGCGGGGGGACCCCCATCGCCAGGAGCCGCTCCCGGCCCACCAGCACCGCGTGCCCGTCCACCACGCCCTGCACCCCGAGACCGGGCACGTTCGCGAAGTCCTCCGGCGTCGGCAGCGAACCCAGCTTCTCCAGTGCCCCGTCGGCCACGGCACGGGCGATCGGGTGCTCGGAGGCGTGTTCCAACGCCCCGGCGAGCCGCAGGACTTCGCCCTCCTCGGCGTTGTCGCCCGTGTGCACGGCGAGCAGCGTCATCCGGCCGGTGGTCACCGTGCCCGTCTTGTCGAGGACGATCGTGTCGACCTCGCGCGTGGACTCCAGCACCTCCGGCCCCTTGATCAGGATGCCGAGCTGCGCACCCCGCCCGGTGCCCACCAGCAGCGCGGTCGGCGTGGCCAGCCCCAGGGCGCACGGGCAGGCGATGATCAGTACGGCGACCGCGGCGGTGAAGGCGGCCGCCGGCCCGGCGCCGTTGCCGAGCCAGAAGCCCAGGGTGCCCAGCGCGAGGACGATCACGACCGGCACGAACACGGCGGAGATCCGGTCAGCGAGCCGCTGCGCCGCCGCCTTGCCGTTCTGCGCGTCCTCCACCAGCTTGGCCATCCGGGCGAGTTGGGTGTCGGCGCCGACCCGGGTTGCCACGACGACGAGACGGCCGCCCGCGTTGAGCGTGGCGCCGGTGACCGCGTCGCCCTGGGCGACCTCGACCGGCACGGACTCTCCGGTGAGCATCGACGCGTCCACGGCCGACGAGCCCTCGACCACCGTGCCGTCGGTGGCGATCTTCTCGCCGGGGCGGACCAGGAAGCGGTCGCCGACCTTCAACTCCGAGACCGGTATGGTCCGTTCACCGCCGTCCGCGCCCAGCACGGTGACGTCCTTGGCGCCCAGTTCCATCAGCGCCTTCAGCGCGGCGCCCGCCTTGCGCTTGGAACGGGCCTCGAAATAGCGCCCGGCCAGGATGAAGGCGGTGACTCCGGCGGCCGCCTCCAGATAGATGTTCCCGGAGCCGTCGCCGCGGGAGATCGTCAGCTCGAAGGGGTGCGTCATGCCGGGCTCGCCCGCCGTGCCGAGGAACAGCGCCCACAGCGACCACAGGAACGCGGCGGACGTGCCGACCGAGATCAGCGTGTCCATGGTGGCGGCGCCGTGCCGCAGATTGGTGAACGCCGCCCTGTGGAAGGGCCAGGCGGCATACGTCACGACGGGCGCCGCCAGCGTGAGCGACAGCCACTGCCAGTACTCGAACTGGAGCGCCGGGATCATCGCCATCGCGACGACCGGCACGGCGAGCGCGACGGCGGTGATCAACCGCTCCCGCAGCGACCGCAGTTCATCGTGCCCGCCGTCACTTCGGGGCGTGTCCCGGGCGTCCTTCGCGTCCCGCACGGGCGGCGCGGGCTGCTGCGCGGTGTACCCGGTCGCCTCGACGGTGGCGATCAGATCCTGGACGGAGACCTCGTCGCCGTAGCTGACCTTCGCTTTCTCGGTGGCGTAGTTGACCGTGGCGGTCACGCCGTCCATGCGGTTCAGCTTCTTCTCGATGCGCGCCGCGCACGAGGCGCAGGTCATGCCGCCGATGGCGAGCTCTACCTCGGCCGTGGGGTGGGACGCGGTGGTGGTCATCACTGCTCCTGGTGCGGGGTGCGGGCGGAGCCGGGCGTGGTCGGGCTCCTACGGGGTCGGGTGCGGGTCAGGCGGCGCGGCCGGTCAGCTCGTAGCCGGCCTCGTCGACGACCTCGGCGATCAGGGTGTCGTCGGGCTCGGCGGCGCTGGTGACGGTGACCTGGCCGGTCGCGAGATCGACGCCGACCTCGGTGACTCCGTCGAGCTCGCCGATGGCCTTGGTGAGGGTGGCCTTGCAGTGGCCGCAGCTCATTCCGGAGACGGCGTACGTGGTGATGGACATGGGTTCCTCCTGACGAGTGGGGCCGCGGTCGACCAGGATACGGGGTAGGGGTATCCTTTCCGGTGTCCATGTATACCCCCAGGGGGTAGGCAAGGCAAGTGCTGATCCGGGTTGACTTCATACCCCCCAGGGGTATGGTGAAGTGCAGTGAAGAACCATACCTGGAGACCGACCCGCAGGAGACCGCCATGCATGCCGGACTGAGGATCGCCGCGTTCGCCGCGGCACTGGCCGCGACCTTCGGCACCGCCTACGGCGTGGGCGAGGCCGTCGACCCCGTCGTCGAGGACCCCGCGCCCGCCCGCCACCAGAACCACAGCGAGGCGTCACCGGAACCGGAGGAAGGCCCCGGCCACGGCGGACACGAGACCGAGCCGGCCGGCGGGCTGGAGATCTCCCAGAGCGGCTACACCCTCGACCTGCGCACCCAGCGCGTCACGGCGGGCCGGCGCACCGACCTGAGCTTCGTCATCCGCGACGACGACGGCCGCGCCGTCACCGCCTACCGGCGCGAGCACGACAAGGAGCTCCACCTCATCGTGGCCTCCCGCGACCTGGGCACCTACCGCCATCTGCACCCCACGCGCGCCGCCGACGGCACCTGGAGCATCCCCGTGGACCTGCCCCGCGCGGGCGGCTACCGCGTCTTCGCCGACTTCACCCCGGCGAAGAAGGACGCCGAGAACCTCACCCTCGGCGCCGACCTGGCAGCCTCCGGCACCTACGAGCCGCAGCGACTGCCCACACCGAACACCACCGCCCGGATCGACGGCTACGACGTCCGACTGGACGGCGGCCTGCGCCCCGGCAAGGAGAGCGAACTGAAGCTGAAGGTCTCGCGGGACGGACAGCCCGTGACCAACCTCCAGCCCTATCTCGGCGCCTACGGCCACCTGGTCGCCCTGCGCTCCGGCGACCTCGCCTACCTCCACGTCCACCCGAACGGCGAACCCGGCGACGGCACGACCAGGCCCGGCCCGGAGATCTCGTTCACGGCGACGGCACCGAGCAGCGGCACGTACCGGCTGTTCCTCGACTTCAAGCACGAGGGCCAGGTGCACACGGCCGCGTTCACGGTCCGGGCGGGCGCGGCGACGGCCACCGGACAGGCGCCTTCGGACGCGCCCTCGGGCTCGTCCTCAGGGGAGCACGAGGGCGAGCCCGGTCACGGTCACTGACCTCAGATCCGCCCGGCCCGCCGCTGCCTCCGCAGCAGCACCCCCAGGTACACGCCGCCGACCACCGCGGTCACCACGCCGACCGGCAGCTGGGCCGACTCGTGGATGCGCTGGGACGCGAAGTCCGCGGTGACCACGAGGAGGGCGCCGGTGCAGGTGGCCGCGAGGAGGTTGGGGCCGGGGGACCGGGTGAGGCGGCGGGAGAGCTGGGGGGCGATGAGGGCCACGAAGGGGATGGGGCCGGCCGCGGCGGTGGCCACCGCGCAGGCGGCCGTGGCCAGGACCAGGACGACCAGCCGGGTGCGCTGGACCGGGACGCCGAGGCCGCCCGCGACGTCGTCGCCCATCTCCAGGATCTTCAGTCGGCTCGCGGCGAGCGCGACCAGGGGGAGGACGACGAGGAGACCGAGGGCGGCGGGACGTACGTCCGCCCAACCCCGGCCGTTGAGGCTGCCGTTGAGCCAGACCATCGCCTGCGCGGCCTGGGTGAAGCGGGCCTTGGCGAGGAGGTAGGCGTTCACTCCCTGGAGGAGGGCGCTCACCCCGATGCCGACCAGCACGAGCCGGTAGCCGTGGATGCCCTGCCGCCACGCCAGCAGATAGACGAGGACGGCGGTCACGAGGCCTCCGCCGACCGCGCCGACGGCGATCTGACCACCGGTGCCGCCGACGAGCAGCACCACCAGCAGGCCCCCGGTGGCGGAGCCGTAGGTGAAGCCGACGATGTCGGGGCTGCCCAGCGGATTTCGGGTCAGGCTCTGGAAGAGGGCCCCGCTCAGCCCGAGCGCGGCGCCGACGAGGATGCCGGTCAGCAGACGGGGCAGTCTGAGGTCGTTGACCACGAAGTCGGTGCGCGGGCTGCCGTTGCCCAGCAGGGTGCGGATCACGTCGGGCGGGGAGATGGAGTACTCGCCGGTGCCGAGCGCGAGGACGCCGACTCCGGCGGTGGCGGCCAGCACGAGGACGCAGACGGTCACCGCGCGCACGTCGAACCGTAGGGAGAAACGGTGCGAGCGGCTTCGTACGACATGCGAGCGGGTGCGTGAGCGGCCGGTGGTCCGCGTCGGTGCCTGGGGCGGTGCCTGGGTCGTCATGCCGTCACCGCCCTGCGGTAGCGGACCAGGGCGATGAACACCGGGGCGCCGACCACGGCGGTGACCACGCCGGCGTCGAGTTCGTCGGGGCGCACGGCGACCCGGCCGAGCACGTCGGCGAAGAGCAGCAGGGCGGGTGCGAGGAGCATGGACAGCGGCATCGTCCAGCGCTGGTCGGCTCCGGCGATCATCCGGGCGATGTGCGGGACGGCGAGGCCGACGAAGACCAGCGGCCCGACGGCCGAGGTCGCCGCGCCGCACAGCAGCGTCATGGCCGCGAGGCCGAGGAAGCGGGTGCGGTCCACGTGCGCGCCCAGCGCCCGGGCGCCGTCGTCGCCCAGCGCGAGCGCGTTCAACGGACGCACCAGCGCCAGCGCGAGGACGAGGCCCACGGCGACGAACGGCGTGATCGTCGTCAGGGTCTCGTCGTCGGCGCGGGCGAGCGAACCCACGCTCCAGAACCGCAACTGGTCCAGCGCCTGGGCGTCCAGCAGCATCAGGGTCTGGCTGATGCCGGTGAACACGGCCGCGATCACCGCACCGCCGAGAGCGAGCCGCTCCGGGGTGGCGCCGCCGCGACCGCCCGAGGCCAGCGAGTACACCAGCAGACCCGCCACCACGGCGCCCAGCATGGCGAACCACACCGAAGCCCACAGGCTCGTGATGCCGAGAGCCGTGATGGACAGCACCACGCCGGTGGCGGCGCCCGCGTTGATGCCGAGCAGCCCCGGGTCGGCCAGCGGGTTGCGGGTGAGGGCCTGGATGAGCGCGCCCGCGACACCGAGAGCCGCCCCGGCGGCGATGCCCGCCAGGGTGCGCGGCACGCGGACGTCCCAGATGACGGAGGCCGCGGTCGATCCGTCGTCGTGCAGCAGCGCGTCCCACACGGCGCCCGGCGACAGGGCGCGCGAGCCGACCGCGAGGCTGAGCGTCGCGGCGGTGATCAGCAGGAGCAGGGCGCCGAGCACGGCCAGCGTGCGGGTCGAGTTGCGGCGCCCGGGGGACTGCCTGGACTGCTTGCTCGTCCTGTCCGTACGTACAAGAGGGGCCGAGCCGGCCTCAGTTGCCACCGATGCCCTCCGCGCGGAGGTGTTCGGCGATCAGCCGGCCGAGCGCCTTCTTGTCGATCTTGCCTACCGAGGTGCGGGGAAAGGCCTCGACGACCTCCACCCGGTCGGGGAGCTTGTACGCGGCGACCCCGCGCTCGGTGAGGAACGCGGCCAACTCCCGCTGGCCCGGGGCCTGTCCGCGCGGGACGAGGTAGGCGCAGGTGCGCTCGCCCATCGTCTCGTCGGGCATGCCGACCACGGCCGCGTCGTGCACGCCGGGGTGGGCGAGGATGTGGTTCTCCAGCTCCTCGGCGGAGATCTTGTCGCCGCCCCGGTTGATCTGGTCCTTGGCCCGGCCCTCGACGACCAGATGCCCGGAGGGCAGGACGCGGACCAGGTCGCCGGTGCGGTAGTAGCCGTCGGTGGTGAAGGCGCGGGTGTTGTGCTCGGCGGCGCGGTAGTAGCCGCGCAGCGTGTAGGGGCCGCGGGTGAGCAACTCGCCGCTCTCGCCCGGCGGTACGTCGTGGTCGTCCTCGTCGACCACGCGCACCTCGTCGGCGGGGGACAGCGGGCGGCCCTGGGTGCCGATCACCAGCTCGGGCGGGTCGTCGAGCCGGGTGTAGTTGAGCAGGCCCTCGGCCATGCCGAACACCTGCTGGAGCGTGCAGCCGAGGGCCGGTGCGACCCGGGCGGCGGGCTCGGCGCCCAGCTTGGAGCCGCCGACCTGGAGCAGGCCCAGCGAGGAGAGGTCGGCCTCCTCCCACTCCACCGCGTCCAGCCACAGCAACGCGATCGGCGGGACCACGGCGGTGGCGGTGACCTTCTCCCGTTCGATCAGCGCGAAGGCGTCCTCGGGGCTCGGCGTGGGGGAGAGCACCACGGTACCGCCCGCCATCAGCGTGCCGAGCAGACCGGGGCAGGCCAGCGCGAAGTTGTGCGCGGTCGGCAGCACCACCAGATAGACGGTGTCGCGGTCGAAGCCGCAGACCTCGGCGCTCGCGCGGACGTTGTAGGCGTAGTCGTCGTGGGTGCGCGGGATCAGCTTCGGCTTGCCGGTCGTGCCGCCGGACAGCAGCAGTACGGCCACGTCCCCGGAGTCGGGGACGGGCAGCGGGACCGGATCGGCGTCGAGGTCGGCGAGCGCGGTGAACTCGGCGGCCTCGCCCGCCACGAGGACGTGCTCGACCCCGGGGACGGTCTTGCGCAGCGCCCGGGCCAGCACCCGGTGGTCGAAGCCGTCGTGCAGGTCCGGGATCGCGTACGCCGTCGCGCCGGACACCTCGGCGACATGCACGATCTCGCTCTCGCGGTGCGCGGGCAGCGTGAGCACCGGTATCGCGCCCGCCCTCAGCAACGCGAAGAACAGCACCACGAACGCGTCGGTGTTGGGCAGTTGGACGATCACTCGGTCGCCGGCCCCGATGCCGAGCCGCCGCAGTCCCGCCGCCGTCCGGTCGGCGCGCAGATCGAGTTCGGCGTACGTCCATCGATTGCCGTCGGCATCGACGAGGGCGGTCCGCCCCGGCGCCCGCTCGGCGCCGTCCCTCAGCAGCCGGTCCAGCGGCCGGCCTTCCCAGTAGCCCTCTGCGCGGTACTTCTCGGCCAACGGCTCCGGCCAGGGCACCCAACCGTCGAGCATCCTCAACTCCCGCCTGCTGTTTAGGAAAGGCTTGCCTAATGATTCATCGGGGTCAAGCCTGGGGGTGTGATCTGGACGGCACCGCGCTGTGGAGGCTAGGGTCTTGGTGAATTAGGTTAGGTTAACCTAAGTCCAGGGAGGTAGGTCCTTGCTGCGTTATCGGAGCGCGGAGACGGAACTGCCGGGAGACCCCGTCCAGTTGGCGGCAGAGCTGGCGGAGTCGGGCTTGTTCGACCAGTACGTGATCTACGAACAGAACGGCGACTTCTGGTTCGCCGGCGGGGCGCTCGGCGAGATCCTGGTCGACCGCTCCGGGATCCGCCGCCGATGGCTGGACGAGGAGAGCGCGGCCCCGCTCGGGCCGCACCCGCTGCGCCAGGTCCATGAGGAGCTGAACCGGATGGCCGCCGAGGGCTGGAACGCCTACGGCTGGATGGCGTTCGAGTTCTCCCACCTCCACGCCGGCCGCCCCGACCGGGCCGGCGACGACGAACTGCTCCATCTGATCGTCCCGCACAGTGAAGTGAGGCTCGGCCGGCAGGGCGCCCTCATCCGCAGCGCGGACCAGGAGACGCTGGAGGCGCTGACCGGGTTACTGGGCCGCGTCCCCGCCGGACGCACCGCCGTGTCCCGCCCCGTCGAGGTCGCGGACGGCGCGGGCCGCTACCCGGACCTGGTGGCCCAGGCCATCGAGGAGATACGGACGACCGAACTCCAGAAGGTCATCCTCTCGCGGACCGTGGACGTGCCCTTCCCGGTCGACTTCGTCGCCACCTACGTCCACGGCCGCTCGCACAACACCCCCGCCCGCTCCTTCCTGTTGGACCTCGGCGGGCGCCGGGTCGCGGGCTTCAGCCCCGAGACCGTCGCCGAGGTCGGCGCGGACGGCGAGGTCGTCACCCAGCCCCTCGCCGGCACCCGCGCCCGCGGCTTCGGCGAGCAGGAGGACGAGCGCCTGCGCGCCGAACTCCTCGCCGACCCCAAGGAGATCTCCGAACACGTGCTGTCGGTCAAACTCGCCGAGGAGGAGATGGCCACCGTCTGCCGGCCGGGCACGGTCTCCGTGCGGGACCTGATGACGGTCCGCCGGCGCGGCAGCGTGCAGCACCTCGGCTCCAGCGTGCACGGCCTGCTGGCCGAGTCCGCCACCGCCTGGGACGTCCTGCGCGCGGTGTTCCCCGCGGTGACCGCCTCCGGTATCCCCAAGGCGCCCGCGTACGACTGCATCGCCCGGCTGGAGAAGGAACCGCGCGGCATCTACAGCGGCGCGGTGCTGCGGGCCGGCAGCGACGGGGCCCTCGACGCGGCACTCGTCCTGCGCAGCGTCTTCGCGGAGGGTGACCGCACCTGGCTGCGGGCCGGCGCCGGCATCCTCGCCGGGTCGACGCCGGCCCGTGAGCTGGAGGAGACCTGCGAGAAGCTCCGCAGCGTCGCCCCGTACATCATCCCGGCGCAGAGGCAGGGGCGCGCGTGAAGCTGGGAGAAGTCGTCGTCGACGTAGCGCCGTTGCGTTCCAGCAGGGACTTCAGACTGATCTTCGCCACCCAGGCGATCTCCATGGTCGGTACCCACCTCACCTCGGTGGCGGCCAGCCTGCAGATCTACCACCTCACCGGCTCATCGGTCCAAGTCGGCCTGATGAGCCTGGTGTTGGGCCTGTCCCTCCTGGTCGGGCTGATCACGGGCGGCCTGCTCGCCGACCGGGTCGACCGGCGCAAGGTCATGCTCGTCACCCGGGCCGCGACCGCGGTGGTGATCGCGGGGCTCGCGGTGAACGCCGCGCTGCCCGACCCGCAGGTGTGGTTCGTCTTCGTGGCGGCCGTGCTCGCGGGCTTCACCGCCGGACTGGGTGGTCCGGCCCTGATGGCGGCCACGCCCGCCCTGGTCACCCCCGGGCAACTGGCCGCCGCCGGCGCCCTGACCACCCTCACCGCCCAACTGGGCGGCATGATCGGACCGTCCCTCGCGGGCGTCATCGCGGCCGGCCCCGGCGTCGCCTGGTGCTTCGCCATCGACGCGGCCATCTACGTCGTAGGGCTCGCTCTCCTCGCCCCCCTGCCCAAGCTCGCCCCAGAGGGAACGGCCGAGGCGCAGCACCCGCTGAAGGCGATGGGGGAGGGGCTGCGGTTCCTGCGCGGCAACCAGGTCGTGGCCGGACTGCTGCTGATCGACGTCTGCGCGGTGGTCTTCGCGATGCCCTACGCCCTCTTCCCCGAACTCGGCACCGAGCACTTCGGCGGCGGCCCGTCCACCGTCGGACTGCTCTACACCGCGCCCGCCGTGGGCTCCTTCTTCGGCGCGCTGACCAGCGGTTGGACCGGCAGGGTGCACCACACCGGACGGGCCCTGATCGGCGCGGTCGCGGTGTGGGGCGTGGCGATCACCTGCTTCGGGCTCAGCCCGAACCTGTGGCTCGCGCTGGCCTTCCTCGCCCTGGCCGGACTCGGGGACACCGCCTCGGAGATCCTGCGCCGGGCCCTGCTCCAGCACTACACGCCGGACCGGCTCCAGGGCCGCGTCGGCAGCCTGTGGCTGGCCCAGGCCACCGCCGGTCCCTCCGTCGGCAACGTCGAGGCGGGCCTGGTGGCCAGGGCGCTCGGCTCGTCGAGCGGGGCCGTGGTGGTCGGCGGAGTGGTCTGTCTGGCGGGCGTGGGCGCCCTGGCCCTGGCCATGCCGGGGCTGCGGAAGGCCACGCTCAGCCGGCCTCCGGACGCCGACGGGGACGACCGGGCGGCGCCCGCCGAGGCCACCCCGGCGGCCGACTGACGCAAGCCTCCCCACGACAGGGCGGAGAACCATGCCGAGCGCGCGCATCAACGGAATCCGGCTCCACTACGAGGACACCGGCGAGGGCGAGCCGGTGGTCCTGGTGATGGGCCAGGGGGCCACCGGCCGGGCCTGGCACCTCCACCAGGTGCCGGCCCTGGTCGACGCCGGATACCGGGCCGTCACCTTCGACAACCGCGGCATTCCCCCGACCGACGAGTGCCCCGAAGGATTCACCATCGGGGACCTGGTCGCCGACACGGCGGGCCTGGCCGAGCACCTCGACCTCGCGCCGTGCCGGTTCGTCGGCGTCTCCATGGGTGCGTACGTCGTCCAGGAGCTGATGCTCGCCCGGCCCCGGCTCGTCCGGCAGGGCGTGCTGATGGCCACCCGGGGCCGTACGGACGTACTGCGCGCCGCGATGACCCGTGCCGAACGCGCCCTGTACGACAGCGAGTCGGAGCTCCCGCCCGCCTACTCCGCCTGGATCCGCGCCCTTCAGAGCCTGTCCCCGGCCACCCTGGAGGACGACCGGCGGATCCAGGACTGGCTGGCGCTCTTCGAGTTCTCACCGCAGCCCGACGGGCCCGGCGCCCGGGCCCAGCTGGACCTGGAGGTCCCGGAGGGCCGGCTCGCGGCGTACCGGGCGATCGACGTGCCCTGCCTGGTCGTCGGCTTCGCGGACGACGTCATCCTGCCACCGCATCTCGGGCGCGAGGTCGCCGAAGCCGTCCCCGGCGCCGTCTACCAGGAGATCAAGGGCTGCGGGCACTACGGGTACCTGGAGCGGCCCGACGAAGTGAACCGGGTGCTGCTGGAGTTCTTCCGTGACCGTTCTTCCGGGGTCGTCCTTCCCCACCCGCGCGTCTTGAATTAGGTTAGCCTCACCTAAGTAGTCTCCTCAGGGGGTCATGGTGCACCGCACCTTGCTGAACGGCAAGATCCACCGAGCCACCGTCACTCAAGCCGATCTGCACTACGTCGGATCCCTGACGATCGATCAGGACCTCATGGAAGCCGCCGACATCGTCGAGGGCGAGGCCGTCCAGGTCGTCGACATCGACAACGGAGCCCGACTCACCACCTACGCCATCACCGGCGAACGCGGCAGCGGCGTCATCGGGATCAACGGCGCCGCCGCCCATCTCGTCCACCCCGGCCATCTGGTGATCATCATGTCCTTCGCCGCGCTCGAGGAGTCCGAGCGTGCCGCCCACCGGCCCCGGGTCGTCCACGTCGACAAGGCCAACCGGATCGTCGCGCTCGGCGCCGACCCCGCCGAAGCGGTACCGGGCGCGCCCGACCAGTTCACCGGAGCCTTCACCCACACCGCGCCACGCCCGTCCGGCGAGCAGGAGAGGAACTGAGCCATGGCCAACCCCTTCGACGACGACAGCGGCGTCTTCCGTGTCCTGGTCAATGACGAGGGCCAGCACTCCCTGTGGCCGGACTTCGCGCCGATACCCGCGGGATGGTCGTCCGTGCACGGCCCCGCCGCCCGGACCGCCTGCCTGGAGTACGTCGAGCGGCACTGGACGGACATGCGCCCGCGCAGCCTCGCCGAGGCCATGCGCCGGGCCGAGGGCTGATGGCCGGCCGCCCGGCCGTGGAGGACGTTCTCCCCCTGTCGCCGATGCAGGAGGGAATGGTCTTCCACGCGCTGTACGACGCCCAGGGCCACGACGTCTACACCGGACAGATGACCCTCCGCCTCGAAGGGCCGGTCGACGAGCTGTTCATGAGCGTGGCGGTCGCGAAGCTGCTCGCCCGGCACGCCAACCTGCGGGCCGCGTTCCGCACCCAGCGCTCCGGGCGGCCGGTCCAGGTGATCAGGCGGGCGGTGCGTACCCCTTGGCAGGTCACCGACCTCTCCGCGCTGACGCCGCCGGAGCGCGAGGCGGCCTTCGAGCGGCTGCTGGCCGACGACCGCGCAGAACGGTTCGACCTGGCCCGGCCGCCCCTCGTCCGCTTCCGGCTGGTCACGTTCGACGAACGCGACCACCGCCTGGTGATCTCCTCCCACCATCTGCTCTGGGACGGCTGGTCCGCGCCCGTCCTGGTGCGCGAACTCTTCCAGCTCTACGCCAGGGGCGCCCACGACCACGACACCCTGCCCCGCGTCCGGCCGTACCGCGACTACCTCGCCTGGCTGGCCCGACAGGACCGCGCCGCCGCCGAACGCGCATGGCAGGCCGCCCTGGCCGGACTTGACGAGCCGTCACTCATCGCCCCCCAGGCCCGGGACCTGCCCGCCGAGGAGCCCGAGCGGCACGCGTGGGAACTCTCCGAGCGGGAGACCGAGGCGCTCAACACCGCCGCCCGCGCCCGTGGAGTGACGGTCAGCACCGTGCTCCAGGGGCTGTGGGCCGTCCTGCTGAGCCGGCTTACCGGCCGTACGGACGTCGTCCTCGGCGCCACCGTCTCCGGCCGCGACGCCGACGTCCCCGGTATCGAGTCCATGGTCGGCCTCTTCATCAACACCCTGCCGGTCCGCGTCCGGCTACGCCCCGCGGAACCCCTCGCCGACCTGCTCACCCGACTCCAGTCCGAGCAGTCAGCCCTCCTCGACCACCGCCACCTCGGCCTCGCCGACATCCAGCGCGCCACCGGACACACCGTCCTCTTCGACACCCTCCTGGTCTTCGAGAGCTACCCCATCGACGACGAGGGCATCGCCCAGGCCCTCGGCTCCGAAGGCCTGCGCATGACCGAGGTCTCGGTCCACGACGCCACCCACTACCCCCTGACCCTCACCGCCCTGCCCGGACCCCGGCTGACCCTGACACTCAGCCATCGACCCTCCGTGCTGGACGCCGAGGCGGTGAACGCCATCGCCGCGCAACTCGACAGTCTGGTAAGGGAGTTCGTCGAAAGCCCGGTGACCCCCGTGGCTCGACTGGCCAACGCTCCGAGCGGCGAACTCCCCACCTCGGACGAGGCCCCCCTCCCGCACTCCACGGTCCGCGCCCTCTTCGAGGAGCAGGCGACCCGCACCCCCGACGCCCCCGCCGTACTCCACGGCGACACCACCCTGACCTTCGCCGAACTCGACGCCCGTGCCGATCGGTTGGCGGCCGCCCTGACCGCACGCGGCGCCGGACCGGAGTCCGTGGTGGCCGTCGCCCTGCCCCGCGGAACCGACCTGGTCACCGCACTCCTCGCGGCACTGAAGGCGGGCGCCGCCTGCATGCCGGTCGACCCGGGCTACCCGTCCGACCGCATCACGCTGATGCTCGAGGAAGCCCGGCCCCTGCTGGTGATCTGCGAGACGTCGATGGCACAACGGCTCGGCATCCAAGGGGAGTTGGTGTGCCCGCCGGACGCGGAGACAGCCGTACCGCAGCACCGGCTCCCGCCCCTGTCGCCCGACCACCCGGCGTACGTCATCTTCACCTCGGGCTCCACCGGCCGTCCCAAGGGCGTCATCGGAACCCAGCGCGCCCTGGCCAACCGTCTGCACTGGGGCCGGGAGCTGGGGTCCCCCGGAGGCGTCCGCGTCGCCAAGAGCCCGCTGAGCTTCATCGACGGTCTGACCGAACTGCTCGGCGCCCTGGTCGCGGGCGAGGCCGTGGCGCTCGCCGACGACGAGGCGACCGGTGACCCGAAGGCCCTCGCCGCACTGGCCGACCGCCACGGCGCCACCCTCCTCACGGCGGTGCCCAGCCTCTACACCACCCTCGTCGAATCCGCCCCGCCGGACACCTTCTCCACCGTCCGCACCTGGATCTCCAGCGGCGAGACCCTCCCCGGAGAACTGGCCGACGCCCTCACCCGCCGCTGGCCGCAGGCTCGCCTGGTCAACCTCTACGGCTGCTCGGAGGCGGCCGGCGACAGCCTGATCCACGTCCACGACGGCGGCGACGGCGCGGTGCCGCTCGGGCGGCCGATCGCGCACACACGTGGCCACGTCCTCGACCCGTTCCTGCGCCCGTCCCCCGTCGGGGCGGTCGGCGAGCTGTATCTGGCCGGAGCCGGCCTGGCCCGCGGCTACCTCGGCCGACCCGGCCGCACCGCCGAGCGCTTCGTCGCCGACCCCTTCGGCCCCCCGGGCAGCCGCCTCTACCGCACCGGCGACCTGGCCAGGCTCCGGCCCGACGGCACGGTGGAGTTCCTCGGACGGGCCGACGACCAGGTGAAGATCCGCGGCTTCCGGGTCGAACCCGGCGAGGTCGAGGCGGCGCTCCGCGCACTGCCGGACGTCGGCCGGGCCGCGGTCGTCGCCACGAAGGGCGGACCCGGGCAGGACGGCTCGGCACCACGACGCCTGGTCGCCTACGTGGTGGCGGCCCCCGGCGCGGCGCTCGACGCCCTCGCCCTGCGCCGCGCCCTCGCCGAACGACTCCCCGCACACCTCGTCCCCTGGGCGGTGGTGATCCTCAAGGAACTGCCACTCACCCCCAGCGGCAAACTCGACCGACGCGCCCTGCCCGCCCCCGACTTCACACAGACGTCGTCCATCTACGAACCTCCCCGCACCGAACCGGAGAAGGTGCTGTGCGGACTGTTCGCCGACGTGCTCGGGCTGGAACGGGTCGGCATCCACGACGACTTCTTCGAACGCGGAGGCGACAGCATCGTCTCCGTCCGACTGGCCGACCGAGCCCGCAGAGCCGGCCTCACCGTGTCCCCCCGGGACGTCTTCACCCACCGCACCCCGGCCGGACTCGCCGGCGCCCTACCCGACGAAACCGCCCCGGCGACCGAGGAGTTCACTCCGACCGGCGCCCCGCTCGTGTCACTCAGCCAGTCGCAGCTCGACAACGTCAAGGCGAGGTGGAGGACTCGATGAGCAAGGCACCCGGGGACGACGGTTCCCTGGTCGAGGACGTTCTGCCGCTCTCCCCGCTCCAGCAGGGCCTGCTGTTCCACGCCCTGTTCGACGAGAGCGCCCAGGACGTCTACACCATGCAGTCCCTGGTGGAGATCGAGGGCGCCCTGCGCCCCACCCTGCTGCGCACCGCCGCCGAGGAACTCTTCGCCCGCCACGCCAACCTCCGCAGCGCCTTCCTCCACGAGGACCTGGACGAACCCGTTCAGGTGGTGCTCAAGCAGGTTCCGGTCCACTGGTCCGAGGCGGCCGCCGCGGACGAGGACGAGGCGGCCCGGCTGATCGCCGAGGACGCCACCGCCCGCTTCGACCTCACCGACCCGCCCCTTCTCCGCCTGACCCTGGTCCGCCGCGCCACCGACCGATGGCTGCTGATCCTCACCAACCACCACCTCCTGCTGGACGGCTGGTCCATCCCCCTGCTCGTCCGCGAACTCCTCCAGCTCTACGCCGCCCAGCTCGCCCCCGGTGCCACACCCCCCCTGCCCGCCGTACGCCCGTACCGGGACTTCCTGGCCTGGCTCGCCTCCCGCGACCGCCAGACCTCCGCCGACGCCTGGCGCAAGGCGCTGGCCGGGGCGGCACCGACCGTACTGTCGCCGTCGGCCGCCGGCCTGGTCCCGATACTCCCTGAGCTGCACACCCTGCGGTTCACGGAGAGACTCACGGGCCGGATACAGGAGTTCGCGAGGCGCCGTGGCGTCACCGTCAACACGGTCGTGCAGGGCTTGTGGGCCTTGCTCCTGGCCCGCCTGACCGGCCGCGACGACGTGGTCTTCGGCGCGACGGTGGCCGGCAGGCCCGCGGAACTCGCCGGTGTCGAGTCCATGATCGGCCTGTTCATCAACACGGTGCCGGTCCGGGTGACCGTACCGCCGGGGGAGCGGGCGGGAGCCTTCCTGCGCCGCGTCCAGGACGAACAGTCCCGCCTGATGGACCACCAGCACCTGGGCCTCACCGAGATCCAGCGCCTGGCGGGCGGCGGCGACCTCTTCGACACCCTCCTGGTCTTCGAGAACTACCCCATCGACGAGGCGTCGGTCGCGCAGGCGCAGACGTCGGCCGGGCTGCGCATCGTGGACGTCAAGGGCTCGGGTGCCACCCACTATCCCCTGACTGTGGCCGTGCTCGCCGAGAGCCGGTTGGGCGTCGTCTTCGAGTTCCGCCCCGACTGCTACGAACGTACGGCGGTGGAGGAACTGGCCGCACGCTTCGAGCGGCTGGTGCACTCGGTACTGGCCGACCCGGACGCCCCCTTGGCCACCCTGGACGTCCTCGCGCCCGGCGAGCGGGCCGCCCTGCTGGCGCGAGGCCTCGGCGAGAGGCTCCCGACCCCGTCGTACCGCACGATGCCGGAGGTGTTCGAGGCCCAGGCGGCCCGAACCCCGGACGCCGTGGCGGTGGTGGGGGAGGGCCAGCACGTGACCTTCGCCCAACTGAACACCGCCGCGAACCAACTGGCCCGACGGCTGGTCGAGTTGGGTGCGGGCCCGGAACAGATCGTGGCGTTCGCGCTGCCACCCACTCCGGACACCATGACAGCGATCCTGGCCATCCAGAAGGCGGGCGCGGCCTATCTGCCCCTGGACCCGGAATGGCCCGAGGAGCGCACAGCCGGCATGTTGGCGGACGCCGGCCCTGTCGCATTCATCACGACGTCGACCGCAACGCCCCTTCAGGGGCGCGGGACCCGCAGCCGCCAACCGTCGTCTCCACCCGAGCGCTCCGTCCTCCTGAACACCCCGGACACTCAGCAGCGTCTCGCCAACACCCCCGCCTCCGACCTCACTGACGCGGACCGACTCCAACCCCTGCTCCCAGAACACCCCGCCTACGTCATCTACACCTCCGGCTCCACCGGCCGCCCCAAGGCCGTGGTCATCCCCCACCGAGCCATAACCAACCTCTTCACGGCCCACAACAACGCCCTCCACCAACCGGCCTCCACAGCAACCGGCGGAGCCCTCCGCGTCGGCCACGCCTGGCCCACCGCCTTCGACGCCTCCTGGCAACCCATGCTGTGGATGTTCGCCGGCCACGAACTGCACATGGTCCCGGAGGACGTCCGCCGTGACCCCACCGCCCTACGGGACTTCCTCGCCCGGCACCGCATCGAGTTCATCGAGCTCTCCCCGTCACTGCTGGGCGAACTCGTCGCCCAGGGCGGCGACTGGCAGGCCCGGCTGAAGGTGCTCGGCGTCGGCGGAGAAGCCGTACCCCCGGACCTGTGGCGCACCCTGCGCGACACGCCCGGTCTCGCCGCGCACAACCTCTACGGCCCCACCGAATGCACCGTCGACTCGGCGGACTGCGACCTCGCCCTCACCGAGCGACCGGCGATCGGCCGCCCCGTGGCCGGCGGCACCCTCTACGTCCTGGACGGCCACCTCAACCCCGTGCCCGTCGGCGTGGTGGGCGAGTTGTACGTGGCCGGAGCGGGCCTGGCGAGGGGCTACCTCGGCCAACCCGCCGCCACCGCGGGCCGCTTCGTCGCCGACCCCTTCGCGGACAGCCCGGGCGCCCGCATGTACCGCACGGGCGACATGGCCCGCTGGACCGCCGACGGCCTGGTGGAGTGCCTGGGCCGGGTCGACGACCAGGTCAAGATCAGGGGTTACCGGATCGAACCCGGCGAGATCGAGGCGGTGCTGCTGGAGCACGACCTGGTCGAGCGCGCGGCGGTCGTCGTCCGCGAGGACACGCCCGGCGTACGGCGCCTGGTGGCCTACGTCATCCTCTCCGAACCACTGCCCGCACACCCCACCGCGCCGACGCCCGCACCCCCGGCCGAGGACACAGCCGACGACACAGCCGAACTACTGCGCCGCGCCGTCGCCGCCGTACTCCCCGACTACATGGTCCCGTCGGCCTTCGTCCCGGTGGACGGCTTCCCGCTCACCCTCAACGGCAAGCTGGACACCGCCGCCCTCCCGGCACCCTCCCGCTCCGCGGGGCCGGCCGCGCAGCCGCCCCGGAACCCGGTCGAGGAGCGGCTCGCCGCGCTGTTCGCCGAGGTGCTCGGGCTGGACGCGGTCGGCGTGCACGACAGCTTCTTCGTCCTCGGCGGTGACAGCATCGTGTCGATGAGACTGGTCAGCCAAGCACGGGCGGCCGGGCTGCCGATCTCGCCCCGCGATGTCTTCGAGCGGCCCACGGTCGCGGAACTCGCCGAACACGCGGCCACCGCCGAGCGCCTCGCGGGCAGCACCGAACTCCGCACCAACGACCCCGACGCGGGAACCGGCGACATCCCCCTCACTCCCGTCCTGACCTGGCTCACCGAACAGGGCGGCCCGTTCCGCGCGCTCAGCCAGGCCCGCTTTCTGCGCACCCCGCCCGACATGGACCTCGACGGCCTGCACCGCACCATCCAGTCCGTCCTGGACCGGCACGACCTGCTGCGCTCCACCTTCGCCCGGGCGGCCGACGGTTCCTGGCGCTTCCACGCCGCACCCGCGGGCACGGTCGGCGCCGCCGACTGCGTACGCCGGATCGGCGCCGAGCGTCTGGACCACACGGCGATCGGCGCCCTGGTGCCGGAGGCGATGGACGAGCTGGTCGCCGAACTCGACCCGGCCGTCGGGGCGGTGGCGCGGTTCCTGTGGTTCGACGCCGGATTCGGTCGCGAGGGGCGGCTCCTGGTCGTGCTGCACCACCTGGTGACCGATGCCGCGTCCTGGGGCGTGCTCGTCGCCGATCTGGCCGCCGCCTGGGAGCGCAGGGACCTGTCGCCCGTCGGCACCTCCTTCCGGGAGTGGGCGCAGGGGCTCCAGGTGCCGGCGTCGAACCGGTCACCCGAACTCGCCTTCTGGAAGGGCGTGCTGGACCGGCCCGAACCATCTCTGGGAACCGGCCCCCTGGACCCCGCCCACGACACCCGGGCAACCGTCCGCCGGCACTGGACCACCCTGGGCCCTGACATCACCGAGGCCCTGACGACCACCGCGTCCGTCCAGGACGTGCTGCTCACCGCGCTGGCACTCGCCGTACCGGCCTGGCGCGGCGCCCCCGACCCCTCCGTACTGATCGCCCTGGAGGGCCACGGCCGCGAGGAGCACCTCGTCCCCGGAGCCGACCTGTCCAGCACCCTCGGCTGGTTCACCAGCGTCTTCCCGGTCCGGCTGGACCCCGGGCCGCCGCCCGCAGCGGACCAGGTGCGCCGCGTCCGCGACCAGCTCGCCGCCCTGCCCGACAAGGGCGTCGGCTACGGCCTGCTCCGCCACCTCGACCCCGAGGCGAACCGGAAGCTCGCTGAACTCCCCGAGCCCCAGATCCAGTTCAACTACCTGGGCCGCATGACCATCGGCGAGCGCCGCGAGAACGCCGTGTTCACCAGCGCACCCGAGACCGGTGCCATGGGCAGCGGCGCCGACCCCGAGATGCCCGCCCCCTACGCCCTCGTCGTCGACGCGGTGATCACCGGCGCCGAACTCTCGGTGTGCTGGCAGTGGCCGGAACGGCTCTTCCCCGAGCCGGAGATCCAACGGCTCGCCGCGCTGTGGACCACGTCCCTCGAACTGCTTCTGAAAGGCGGCGACCAGTGACGCAGACCCCCACCGCCGACCTCGCGGCACGCAAGCGCGAACTCCTGCGCCGCAGGCTGGAGAGCGCGGGCCTGACCGACACCGCGGCCCGCTCCGAGCGGATCCCCCGGCGCCCGGCGGACACGGCCGGACTGCCGTTGTCGTACGCCCAGTCCCGGATGTGGCTCCTCCAGCAACTCGACCCGGCCAGCCCCGCCTACAACGTCTGCCTCGCGATCCGCCTGCGCGGCCCCCTCGACACGCCCGCTCTGCGTACGGCATTGCAGGGCCTGATCGAACGCCACGAGGTGCTGCGCACCCGCCACCCGGCCGCCGAGGACGGCACGCCGGAACAGATCGTGGACGCGGGCGCGGAGCTGGAGTTCGCCACGGCCGACCTGCGCGGCCTGCCGGAGAAGGAGCAGGACCGACAAGCCTCGGACCTGGCCAGGACCGCCTCGGCCACCCCCTTCGACCTCGCCGCCGACCACCCCCTGCGCACCCTGCTCATCCGGCGGACGGAGCAGGACCACACCCTGGTCCTGACCGTGCATCACATCGCCTGGGACGGCGGCACGTTCAACGCACTCTCCAGCGACCTGACCGGCCTCTACCGCGCGGCAGCCACCGGCGAGGACGCCGGCCTGGAGCAACTACCCGTACAGTACGGCGACTTCGCGCACTGGCAGCACACCACCTGGACCGACGAGCGCCTGGCCGGACACCTCGACCACTGGCGCACCGCCCTGACCCCAGCGCCCCGCCCCCTCACCCTGCCCATCGACGCCCCCCGCACCGCCCACCCCACCGCGCACGGCGACCGTCGCTTCCACACCTTCGCCCCCGCCGTCACCGACCGGCTCACCACCTTCGCACGCGACGCGGGCGTCACCCCCTTCATGGTGCTGTTCGCCGGACTGGCCGCCACGCTGCACCGCACCACCGGCGCCACCGACATCCCCATCGGCTCGGCCGTCATGAACCGCGACCTCCCCGGCCTCGAAAAGCTGATCGGCAACTTCGGCAACACCCTCGCCCTGCGCGCCGACCTCGACGGCGACCCCGGATTCGCCGAACTGGTCGAACGGGTCCGGAAGTTGTGCACGGACGGATACGCCCACCAGGACATGCCCTTCGACAAGCTGGTCGAGCAGCTGAAGCCGGAGCGGCACCCGGGACGCGCCGTCTACTTCGACGTCATGCTCCTCTTCCTCACCCAGGGACTCGAAGGGCCGCAGTTCCCAGGGGTGACCGCCGAATGGGAGACCGTCCACAACGACACCACCCAGTTCGACCTCTCCCTGGAGGCGTTCCTCACCGGCGGCCGTCTGCGGATCGAGGCCACCTATCGCAGCGCCCTGTTCACCCCGGCCACCGTCGACCGGCAGCTCCGCCACCTCGAGACGCTCCTCGCGGCGGCTCTCACCGAGCCCGACCTCCCCGTCTCACGCCTGCCGTTGATGACCGAGACCGAGCAGCGCCGGGTCCTGGCGGAGTGGAACGCCACCGACCACCCCGTCCCGGCCGCCCCCCACCTCACCGACCTCCTCGACCGGCAGGCCGCCCGCACCCCCGACGCGCCCGCCCTCATCGCCGACGACGGCGGACCCGCTCTCGACTACGCCGAACTGCACGCCCGCGCCAACCGGTTCGCCCGCCTGCTGATCTCCCACGGTGTCGGCCCCGAGCACCGCGTCGGGGTGGCCCTCGACCGCGGCACCGACCTGGTGGTGGCGCTGCTGGCGGTGCTCAAGGCCGGTGCGGCCTATGTTCCGCTGGACACCGGATACCCGGCCGAGCGGCTGGCGTTCATGGTGGAGGACGCCGAGCCGTCACTCGTCCTGACCGCCCCGGACACGGCACGGATCCTGCCGCCCGGAGTACCACTCCTCCTGCTCGACACGGACACCACCGCCTTCGACTCCGCCGAACTCACCGACGACGACCGCCTGCAGCCCCTGCGCCCCGAGCACCCCGCCTACGTCATCCACACCTCCGGCTCCACCGGCCGGCCCAAGGGAGCAGTCGTCCCGCACGCCGGGATCGTCAACCGGCTGGTGTGGATGCAGGACACGTACCGACTCGGCCCGCGCGACCGGGTGCTGCAGAAGACACCGGCAAGCTTCGACGTCTCCGTGTGGGAGTTCTTCTGGCCGCTCATCACCGGGGCCGTCCTCGTGCTCGCGCGCCCCGGCGGCCACCGCGACCCCGGCTACCTCGCCGAGCTCATCCACGAACGACGTGTCACGACCGCGCACTTCGTCCCCTCGATGCTGCGCGTCTTCCTCGACGAGCCGGGCACCGGGCGGGCACGCGGCGTGCTCCGCCGGCTGGTGTGCAGCGGCGAGGCCCTGCCCACCGAACTGGCCGACCGCTGCGCCGAGTTGCTGCCCGGCACCGAACTGCACAACCTGTACGGCCCCACCGAGGCCGCCGTCGACGTCACCGCCTGGCCGTGCGCCGCCGGGACGAGGTCCGCCGCCGGGTCCGTACCGATCGGCCGCCCGGTGTGGAACACCCGCACCCTCGTCCTGGACGAACACCTGCGCCCGGTACCACCGGGCGTTTCCGGCGAGCTCTACCTCGGCGGCGCCCAGCTCGCCCGCGGCTACCTGGGCCGCCCCGGCCTCACCGCCGACCGCTTCGTCGCCGACCCCTACGGACCGCCCGGCGCCCGCCTCTACCGCACCGGCGACCTGGTGCGCTGGAACACACAGGGGGCACTGGAGTTCCTCGGCCGGTCCGACGACCAGGTGAAGATCCGCGGCTTCCGTGTCGAGCCCGGCGAGACCGAGGCCGCCCTGGCCGCACTGCCCGGCGTGTCGCAGGCAGTCGTGACGGTACGTCAGGACCAGCCGGGCGAACCGAGGCTGGTCGCCTACGCCGTGCCCCGCCCCGGGGCCCCGCTGGAGCCGTTGCGGGTCAGGCAGGACCTCAAGGCGACGCTCCCGGAACACCTGGTGCCCGCCGTCGTCGTCATCCTCGCCGAGCTGCCGCTCACCCCGAACGGCAAACTCGACCGCGCGGCCCTGCCCGCCCCCGACCTCTCCGACCTCACCACCGCCGCGGCACCGCGCAACGAGGCGGAGGCGACCCTCTGCGCCCTCTTCGCCGACCTGCTCGGGCTGCCCACGATCGGCATCCACGACGAGTTCTTCGCCCTCGGCGGCCACTCGGTCCTGGCCACCCGCCTGATAGCCCGCATCCGGGCCGAGCTGGGGGCCGTCGTCCCCCTGCGGGCGGTCTTCGACACACCGACCGTCGCCGCGCTCGCCCCGCTCCTGGAGGCTCCGGCCGCCGAACAGCGCCCCGCGCTGCGGCCGGCCTCCCGCCCGGCCACGGTGCCGCTGTCCTCCGCACAGGCGAGGCTGTGGTTCCTGTACCGGCTGGAAGGACCCAGCCCGACGTACAACATCCACACCCCGGTCCGTCTCACGGGACCGCTCGACGCGGCCGCCCTGCGCACGGCCCTGAACGACGTCGTCGCCCGCCACGAGGCGCTGCGCACGATCTACCCGGACGACGACGGCACGCCCTACCAGCGGATCCTGCCGGCGGCCACCGTGCCCTTCGAGGTCGTACAGACCCGGGCCGGGCAGGTCGACGCCCTGCTGCGCGAGGCCGCCGCCCATTCCTTCGCACTGGACGCCGAGATCCCCGTACGGGCAACGCTGTACGCTCTCGCCCCCGACGAGCACATCCTGCTCCTGCTCGTCCACCACATCGCCACCGACGGATGGTCGGCGGAGCCACTGCTGCGGGACCTGGAGACGGCCTACGCGGCCAGGCTGCGCGGCACCCGCCCAGAGTGGCCGCCGCTTGCCGTGCAGTACGCCGACTACACGCTGTGGCAGCGGCGGTTGCTCGACGAAGGCGGCCTCGCCGACGCCGAACTGGACTACTGGTCACGGCAGTTGGCGGGGATACCCGAAGAACTTCAGCTCCCGGTCGACCGCCCTCGCCCGGCCGTCGCCGGCTACCGGGCCGGAGCCGTGCACTTCACCCTCGACGCCGAGGTCCATCGCGCGCTGCGCGACCTCGCCGCGGAGGCGGGCGGCACCGTCTTCATGGCACTCCAGGCCGCCCTCGCGGTCCTGCTCGGCCGCTTGGGGGCCGGAGCGGACATCCCCCTCGGCACCCCGGTCGCCGGCCGGGGCGACGCGGCCCTCGACGACCTGGTGGGCCTGTTCGTCAACACCCTGGTGCTGCGCACCGACATCTCCGGCGACCCGACGTTCCGGACCCTGCTGGCCCGGGTGCGCGAGACGGACGTGGACGCCTACGCCCACCAGGACCTGCCGTTCGAGCGGCTCGTGGACATGCTCGCCCCGACCCGCTCCATGGGCCGGCATCCGCTGTTCCAGGTGATGCTCGCGCACCAGCAGGCCCCGCAGGCGACAAGGGACTTCGCGGGGCTGACGCTCAGCGAACCGCGCGTCGACTTCCACACCGCGAAGACCGACCTCGCCTTCCATGTCTTCGAACAGCCGGACGGCGCCGGCATCACCGGTGCGCTCGTGTACAGCCGCGACCTGTACGACGACGAAACCGCCCAGGACATGGTCGAGCGGTTCGTGCGGCTGGTCGGCGGCCTGGCCCGGCGCCCGGATCTGCCCGTGGCCCTCGCCGACGTCCTCACCCCGCGCGAGCGGGCACTGACGCTGGGGGAGTGGAACGACACCGCGCACCCCATGCCGGCCACCACCCTCACCGCGCTGTTCGAGGAACAGGCGGCGAGGACTCCTCGCGTCACGGCCGTGGAGTACGGCATCGAGGGCGGGACGCGACTGACGTACGCCGAGCTCAACGCCCGCGCCAACGGCCTTGCCCAGCAGCTGACTTCACTCGGTGTCGGCCCCGAGCGCCGCGTCGGGATCCACCTGGACCGCTCGGTGGAGATGGTCGTGGGACTGCTCGCCGTGCTGAAGGCGGGCGGGGCGTTCGTGCCGCTGGAACCGTCGTGGCCGGCGCGCCGGGTGGCCGAGGTGTGCCGGAGCGCGGCGTTGACGGTGGTCCTGGGCAAGCAGGGCGACGGCGCCGTTCTCGGGGACGACGCACCGCCGTTCGTGGAGGTGCGCCTGGACGGCCCGGAGCATCCGGACAACCCGGACGTCCCCGTCGACCCCGAAGGCCTCGCCTACGTCATCCACACCTCCGGCTCCACCGGCGTCCCCAAGGGCGCGATGATCCGGCACCGGGCCATCGCGCACCGCCTGCTGTGGCAGCGCGGGCTGCTCGGCTTCGGGACGGACGACGCCGCCCTGTTCAAGGCACCGCTCGGCTTCGACATCTCCATCAACGAGATCTTCCTGCCGCTGGTGAACGGTGGCCGTGTGGTGATCGCCGAACCGGGCGGCGAACGCGACGTCGACTACCTCCTCGACACCGTCGAGCGTCACCGGGTGACCTTCACCTACCTCGTCTCCTCGATGCTCGACCTGCTCCTGGAGCTGGACGGCTTCGCCCGCCGGGCCGGCTCGCTGAGGCACGTGTGGTGCGGCGGCGAGGTGCTCACCCCCGAGCTGTTCGCCCGCTTCCGCGCAGCGAGCCCGGCCGTCATGTACCACGGGTACGGACCGGCCGAGGCCACCATCGGCGTCAGCCACGTCGTCTACCGCACCGGCGCCATCCGCAGCGCCGTCTCCATCGGCCGGCCCAACGGCAACACGCGGTTGTACGTCCTCGACGGCCGCCTGCAGCCGGTGCCGGTGGGGGTGCCGGGCGAGCTGTACGCCGGGGGCGTCTACCTCGGCCGCGGCTATGTGAACGACCCGCGCCGCACCGCCGACCACTGGGTGGCCGACCCGTTCGGCCCGCCCGGCGAACGGCTCTACCGCACCGGCGACCTGGTGCGGTGGCAGCGCGACGGCACCCTGGAGTTCCTCGGCAGGGCGGACAACCAGGTGAAGATCCGCGGCATGCGGGTCGAGCTGGAGGAGATCGAGGCGATCCTCGAACAGCATCCCGGCGTCCGGCGCGGGGTGGTGGCCATCCGGGAGGACGCCCCGGGCGTCAAGCAGCTCGCCGGGTACTACCTGGCCGCCGACGACCTGGGCGACCTGCCCGGCTGGCTCCGCGAACGGCTCCCCGAACACATGGTGCCGCGCACCCTCACCGCCCTCGACTCCTTCCCCCTCCTGCCCTCCGGCAAGGTCGACCGAGGCTCCCTGCCCGCACCGCGGACCCCGGTCTCCGGCACACCGACCCGCGCGCCCGCCGACGAACGCGAGCGCCTGCTCTGCGAGTTGTTCGCCTCAGTCCTCGGGCTGAGCGGCGTCGACGTCGACGACAACTTCTTCGAACTCGGCGGGGACAGCATCGTCTCCATCCGACTGGTCACCCTGGCCCGCAAGGCCGGCCTGAACCTCAGCCCCCGGCAGGTCTTCCAGACCCCCACCCCGGCGGGCCTCGCGGCGGCCGCCTCCGCCGAGCCCGCCGACACCGCCCTCGGGGACGAGCCGGTCGGCGAGGCGGACCTGACCCCGATCATGCACTGGACGGCGGGCCCCGACGGCTCCTACGCCGGGCTCGCCCAGGCGGTGCTGCTCGTGACCCCGCCGGATCTGACGTACGACACCGCCGTCGACGTACTCCAAGCGGTACTGGACCGCCACGACGTGCTCCGCGCACGACTGACGGACAAGCTGGTCGTACCGGCCGAAGGAGCGGTCCGTGCGGGCGACCTGCTCAGCCAGGTGCGGGACACGGCTCTCGACGACGAGTTGGCCGCCGCGGTGGCCCGGCTCGACCCGGCGGCCGGGCGCATGCTCCAGGCCGTCTGGTTCACCGACTCGGGACGCCTCCTGCTCGTCGCCCATCACCTGGTCGTCGACGGTGTGTCCTGGCGGATCATCCTGGCCGACCTGGCCGAGGCCTGGCGGTCCGGCCGTGCCCTGCCCCGGGGCGGCACCTCCTTCCGCACCTGGAGCAGGCTCCTCGGCGAGGAGGCCCGCAAGCCCGACCGGGTGCGCGAACTGGCCTGGTGGACAAGGGCGTTGGACGACGCACGTCCGCTGATCGACCGCAGCCATGACGCCAGGGCCACGTCACAGGAGTACAGCCTGGTGCTGCCACCCGCCCTCACCGAGCCCCTGCTGGCCGAGGTGCCCGCCGCCTATCACGCAGCCGTCCCCGACGTCCTGCTCACCGCGCTCGCCCTCGCCGCCTCGGCCTGGCGGGAGCGGCGTGGTGACCTGACCGGCCGTGCGCTGCTGGTCGGACTGGAGGGGCACGGACGCGAGGACGGCATCGCCGAGGGCGTCGATCTGTCGTCCACCGTCGGCTGGTTCACCACCTTCCACCCCCTCGGCATCGACCCCGGCCCGCTGGACGTGGACGAAGCGCTGTCCGGAGGGCCGGCCGCGGGCATCGCGCTCAAGCGGATCAAGGAGCAGCTGCGCGCCGTCCCCGACCACGGAATCGGCTACGGCCTCCTGCGCCACCTCAACCCCGACACCGCGCCCGCCCTGGAGAAGTTGCCGCAGCCGCAGATCCTCTTCAACTACCTGGGCCGCTTCACCGCCTCCGGCTCGAAGGAGGAGCCGTGGGAGCTCGCTCCCGAAGCCCCCATGCTCCGGGTGCCGACTCCGACCACCGTCTTCGGTCTGGAGATCAACGCCGTCGCCGTCGAGGAGGAGACGGACGGCGTCCGGCTGCACGTCTCCGTCTCCTGGCCGGACTCCTTCCTCACCGAGGCCGAGGCACGGGACCTGCTCGGCCTCTGGGAACTCGCCCTGCAGGGCCTGGCCCGGCACACCCCGGCAGGCGGCCTCACCCCCTCGGACCTCCCCCTGGTCGAACTGACCCAGGAGGACCTCGACGACTTCGAGAACGACCTCGACGAATTCTGAGCCCCACGGACGACTTCGGAGGAACCGGTGACGCAGCACAACCCGACCGCGGACGAGCTGCTCCGTTCGGTCACCGACACATTCGGCGCGGAGGCGGCGCCGAGCGAGGACGACAGCCTCATCGCCTGGGGCCTGGACTCGATCACCCTGATGAAGATCGCGGGCGGCTGGCGCAAGCGGGGCGTCCGGGTCAGCTTCGCCGAGCTGGCCAAGGAACCGACGCTGCGCGCCTGGCGGGAGCTGCTCGCGGCCCACGTCCCGGCCGCCGAACAGACCCCGGCCCCGCCACCTCCCGCTCCCGAACCCCGCGAGCCGTTCCCGCTTGCCGTGATGCAGCACGCGTACTGGATCGGCCGCGGCGACGAGACCCCCCTCGGCTCGGTCGCCGCCCATCTCTACGTCGAGTTCGACGGCCCCGGCGTCGACCCCGACCGCCTCGACACGGCCGTACGGGCCCTCGCGGCCCGGCACGGCATGCTGCGCGCCCGCTTCACCGACGACGGCCGCCAGCAGATCCTGCCCGAGTTCACCGGCCCCGCGACCGTCCTCCACGACCTGCGCACGCTGGACGCCGACGCGGCCGCGGCCGCACTGGAGGACGTCCGCCACTCCTCCTCGCACGCCCGCCTGGACATCGCCGCCGGTGAGGTCTTCTCCGTGCAGTTGTCGCTGCTGCCGGACGGGGCGAGCCGACTGCACGTCGACGTGGACATGCTCGCCGCGGACGCGCTCAGCTACCGGGTGCTGCTCTCCGACCTCGCCAAACTCTACGAGGACCCCGGCGCAGCGCTCCCGCCCATCCGCACCAGCTATCCGGAGTACCTCGCCGAGCGCGCCGACGTCCGGCGGCTGAGCCGCGAGCAGGCACAGCGGTGGTGGCAGCAGCGGCTACCCGAACTGCCCAGCGCCCCCGAACTCCCCGTCGTCCCCGAGGCCGAGCGCACCGACCCGACAAGGGTGACCCGTCGGCACCACTGGCTGCCGCCGGACGAGAAGCGGCGGCTGACCGCCCGCGCCCACCAGCACGGGCTGACCCCGGCCATGGCGGTCGCGACCGCCTTCTCGGAGGTGCTGGCGGCCTGGAGCGGACAGCCGCGGTTCCTGCTGAACGTCCCGATGTTCGACCGCAGGGGCTCGCACCCCGACATCGACCTCCTCGTCGGGGACTTCACCAGCTCGGTGCTGCTCGACGTCGACCTGACCGAACCGGGCTCGTTCACCGAACACGCGCGGCGCCTCCAGGACCGTATGCACACCGACGCGGCGCACTCCGACTACTCGGGTGTCGAGGTCCTGCGGGACCTGTCCCGGCTGGGCGGCGAACAGGTCCTGGCACCCGTGGTGTTCACCAGCGCCCTCAACCTCGGCGAGCTCTTCGACGCGGGCGTGCGGAAGTCCTTCGGCAAGCCCGCCTGGATCATCTCCCAGGGGCCGCAGGTACTCCTCGACGCCCAGGTGACCGAGGTCGACGGCGGACTGCTGGTCAACTGGGACGTCCGGGAGGACGCCTTCCCGGCCGGCCTGGTCGACGCGATGTTCACCGCCTTCCACGGGCTCGTCACCCGGCTCGGCACCGACGACACGGTCTGGGAGCGCACGCTCCCCGCTCTGCTGCCCGCCGAGCAGTCGGCGGTCCGCGCCAAGGTGAACTCCACCGAGGGCCCGCGCAGCCACCGGCTGCTCCACCAGGGCTTCTTCGAACGCGCCGCCGAGCGGCCGAAAGCCCCGGCCCTGCTGTGGGCCACCGAAGGGGCCCTGTCCTACGGCGAGTTGGCGGATCGCGCACTGCGTACGGCCGCCGCCCTCGTGGCGCACGGCGTGCGGCCCGGCGACACGGTCGCGGTCAGCCTTCCCAAGGGGCCCGACCAGATCACCGCAGTCCTCGGCGCGCTGGCGGCGGGCGCCGCGTACGTGCCGATCGGCGTCGAGCAGCCGCCCGCCCGCCGCGACCGCATCCGCGCCACCGCCGGGTTCCGTGTCGCGCTGACCGACGGACGCCCGTTCGAGGATGTCGGCCTCGACGCCCTGCCGGTCGCGGAGGCCCTGCGCACCGCCGCACCCCTCGCGCGGCCGGTCGCGGTCGACGAGGAGCAGCCCGCGTACGTGCTGTTCACCTCGGGCTCCACCGGTGAGCCCAAGGGCGTCGAAGTCCCGCACCGGGCCGCCATGAACACCATCGAGGACCTCAACGACCGCTACGGCGTGGGCACTTCCGACCGTTGTCTGGCCCTGTCCGCCCTGGACTTCGACCTCTCCGTCTACGACGTCTTCGGGCTGCTGAGCGCGGGCGGAGCCGTCGTGCTGATCGACGAGGACGACCGGCGCGAGGCGAGCCAGTGGGCCGACCTCGTCCGCACCCATGGAGTGACGGTCCTCAACTGCGTACCCGCGCTTCTCGACATGTTCCTGCTCGCCACCGCCCCCGGCGAACTCACCGGCCTGAAGGTGGTGTTGCTCGGCGGCGACTGGGTTGGCACCGACCTGCCCGGGCGGTTGGCCGAGCGGGCACCCGGGTGCCGGTTCACCGGGCTGGGCGGGACGACGGAGACCGCGATCCACTCGACGGTCTGTGAGGTGACGGACAGCCAAGTACCGGCGCACTGGCGGGCGGTGCCGTACGGGACTCCGTTGCGCAACGTCCGCTGCCGGGTCGTCGACAGCCACGGGCGGGACTGTCCGGACTGGGTGCCGGGTGAGCTGTGGATCGGCGGGGAGGGGGTGGCGCTCGGCTACCGGGCCGATCCGTCCCGTACGGCCGAGAAGTTCACCGAGGCGGACGGGCTGCGCTGGTACCGCACCGGCGACCTCGCGCGGTACTGGCCGGACGGCACCCTGGAGTTCCTCGGCCGCCGCGACCACCAGGTCAAGCTGCGCGGTTTCCGGATCGAGCTGGGCGAGGTGGAGTCGGCGCTCGCGGGTCACCCCGCCGTACGACGCGCCGTCGCCGGGCTGACCCGAGGGCAGGGCGTGCAGCTGGCGGCCGCCGTGGCCGCCGACGCGGGCACGTACGAGGACGAGTTGCGGGACTGGGCGCGCTCCGTACTGCCGCCGCACATGGTCCCGGCCCGGATCACCGTGGCCGAGGAGCTCCCGCTCACCTCCAACGGCAAACTCGACCGCCGTGCCGTACAGGAGTTGTGGCAGGTGGACGAGGCGGAGCGGCACCGGGCCCCCGGCACCGCCCTGGAGACGGTCGTGGCCCGCGTCTGGCAGGACGTCCTCGGCGTCGAACGCGTCGGCCTCGACGACGGCTTCTTCGCCCTCGGCGGCGACTCGGTCCTCGCGACCGTGATCGTCGGCCGGCTGCGGGAGGCGCTGGACACCTCGGAGGTGTCCGTACGCTCCCTCTTCGCGACCCTCACGGCGGGCGGCATGGCCAAGCGGCTCTCCGCCGAGGAGGAGACCGCCGGGCGGCTCGAACAGGTCGCCGCGATCCACCTGGAGATCGAGGACATGTCGGCGGAAGAGATCGACTCCGCGCTGCGCGACACCTGAGAAGACACAAGGGGGAGGGGCGGGGTGCCATAGGCGTCCCGCCCCTCCCTCGTCGCCCCCCTCGGGCGGGTCAGTCGAGCGCGGACGGTCAGTCGAGCTTCTCGAAGCCCGGCTCCAGGTTGTTCAGCGCCCACGGGATGCCCAGCGCGGACGGGCTGCGGAGCTGGCTGATGGTCGCGACGTCGGTGACGACGTACCGGTCGTCCTTCACCGCGGCCATGTTCTTCACCAGGTCACTGGATTCGAACGCCTTCTTCAGATCCGGTGTGGTGAAGGCGATGACGACCAGGTCGGCGTCGAGCTTGTCGAGCTGCTCGAAGGACAGCTCGCCCGTCGGGCTGCCGTTGACCGTCTTGATGTTCTTCACCGACGAGGTCAGGCCCATCCCGACCTGGCTCATCAGCTTGGCGGCGAAGTCGTCCTCGGAGGCGATCGTGAAGATCTTCGCCGGGGTGTTGCCGATGGACAGGCTGTAGGTCTTGCCCTGGAGCTTCGGGTGCTTCTCCTTCACGGCGGCGATGCTGTCCTCGGTGTCCTTGATGACCTGCGCGCCCTGCTCCTCCTTGCCGACGGCCTGGGCGACCACCTGGACGTGCTCCTGCCAGGTCTGCTGCCCCCAGGCAGTCTCGTAACCGATGGTCGGCGCCACCGCGGCGAGCTTCTTGTAGTCCTTGTCCAGGGTGAAGTCGGAGGTGGCGAGGATCAGATCGGGCTGCAGGGACGCGACCTTCTCGTAGTCGACGGCGGTCAGCGTGTCGAGCAGCTCGGTCTTCTTGGTGTCGATCCTGTCCTTCAGCCAGGGGTAGACGCCGTCCTTGCTGAGGGCGTCCTTGGAGACCGCGACCGGCGTGACACCCAGGGCGTACAGCGCGTCGATGTCGTCGGTGCCGCCGTTGCCGATCACCACGATCCGCTCGGGCGCCTTGGTGATCTTCGTGGTGCCGAACTTGTGCTTGATGGACACCGGGAAGGCGGACGAGGAGTCCGCCTTCGCGTCTCCGGAAGCGTCGGAGGAGGTGTTCGAGTCGTCCTTGACGGAGCCGCAGGCCGCCAGGGCGGCGGCCAGGGCGACGGTGAGAAGGGTGCTGAGGAGCTTTCTCGACATGCGCGCCAGTAAAGCAAGGTAAGCCTTGCCTTAGCAATGCGTTTCGGACAACTTCTTTGTGTTTGACGGTAGTTGGCGATCTTTGATCACGGGTGGGTGGTGAGGTAGCCCCCCATCGTCCGGAAGTAGTCCCTCGCCGCGTACTCCGTGCCGTCGTCGGTACGCAGCCGCCGGATGGCCAGTCCCGGGTGCCGGCCGCTGTGCGCGTCCGCGCCGGCCACGATGACCACACCGTCGCCCTCGGGGATGAAGACGCGGCCCGGAGTGCCGCCGTAGCGGCCCTCGGAGACGGCGGCCGAGACGATCCTGATCCGCTGTCCGCGGTGGAACGTGTACGCGTTGGGATACGGGTCCGACTGGGCGCGCACCAGCCGCTCCAGGCGCTCCGCGGGCCACCGCCAGTCGATGCGGCTGTCCTCCAGGGACCGCTTGTGGAAGAAGCTCGCGCGGCTGCGGTCCTGGGGCTGCCAGTGGGAGGCCGCCCGGCCGGAGTCGATGAGGTCGAGCGACTCGCGCACGATGGGCGCGATCAGGTCGACGGTGCGATGGAACAGGTCCGTTGCCGTGTCGGTCGGACCGACCGCCACCGAGCGTTGCACCAGGATGTCCCCGGCGTCTAGCTCGGCGTTCATGCGGTGCGCGGTGACGCCTACGCGCTCCTCGCCGTTGATGAGCGCCCAGATGATGGGGGAGAAGCCGGCGTAGGACGGCAGCAGCGAGTCGTGGACGTTGAGCGTGCCGTGCGGGGGCAGGTCGAAGAGCTCCGGCGGCAGCCAGGTGCGCCAGTTGTTGGCCACGAGGATGTCGGGCCTGGCCTCGCGCAGCGCGGTGAGGAGTTCGGGGTCGTCGGGTCGGTTGCGCAGGAGGACGGGGATGTCGTGCTTCTCGGCCAGCTCGGCGACGGAGTCGCCCCAGATCCTCTCGTAGGCGTGGTCGCTCTTGGGGTGGGTGACCACGAGGACGACCTCGTGATCGGAGTCCAGCAGGGCCTGGAGTGTGCGGTGGCCCCAGGTCTGGTAGCCGAACATGGCGACGCGCATGCGGTTCTCCCCTTCGGCGGGCTCCATTGCAAGGTAAGGCTAACCTTATCTAACATGTGGCTGCCTGAGGGAGGCGATGCCACGGTGAAGTCACCGCTCACGGGATCGGACACCACCTACGACGTCCTCGGAATCGGCTTCGGGCCGTCAAATCTCGCCCTGGCCATAGCGATTGACGAACACAACGCGAACCTTCCGGCGGACCGTCGGATCAACGCCCTGTTCCTGGAACGACAGTCGGGTTTCGGCTGGCACCGGGGCATGCTCATCGACGACGCCACCATGCAGGTGTCGTTTCTCAAGGACCTGGTCACGCTGCGCGATCCGGCCAGCGACTTCAGCTTCCTGTGCTTCCTGCGCGAGCGCGGCCGGCTGATCGACTTCCTGAACCAGAAGACGCTCTTCCCGCTCCGCGTGGAGTTCCACGAATACTTCGAGTGGGCCGCCGAGCGGGTGCGGCACCTGGTGGCGTACGACCATGTGGTGACCGCCATCGACCCCGTGCGCGACGACACGGGCACGGTGACGCACTTCGACGTGGTCTGTCGTGACCCGGAGCGCCCCGGCCGGACCATCACCCGCCGGGCCCGTGACATCAGCGTCGCGGTCGGCCTGGAACCCCATGTGCCGCCCGGCGTCGAACTGTCCGAACGCGTCTGGCACAACAGCCAGTTACTGCCCCGGGTGACCGAACTCGCCGCCGCCGGTGAGCCGGTGCGCCGCGCGGTCGTCCTCGGGGCCGGGCAGAGTGCCGCCGAGACCGTCGACTATCTGCACCGCTCCTTCCCCGAGGCCGAGGTCTGCGCGGTGTTCGCCAAGTACGGCTACACCCCCGCCGACGACAGCCCCTTCGCCAACCGCATCTTCGACCCGGAGGCGGTGGACGTCTACTTCGCCGCCCCCTCCGAGGTCAAACAGTCCCTGTTCGACTACCACCGCTCCACCAACTACTCCGTGGTCGACATGGAGTTGATCGAGGCCCTGTACGCCCAGGCGTACCAGGAGAAGGTCACCGGCCGGGAGCGGCTGCGCTTCCTCAACGTCTCCCGCATCCGCGACGTGCGAGAACGCGGCGACGGCGCGATCGACGTGGCGGTGGAGTTCCTGCCGACCGGGGAGCAGCAGACCCTCCGGGCCGACCTGCTCGTGCACGCCACCGGCTACCGGCCCCGTGACCTCACCGCCCTGCTCGGCGAGGCGGCGAAGGTCTGTCTGCGGGACGACGGCGACGCGATCCGGGTCGCCCGTGACCACCGTGTGGAGACCGCGAACGACGTCACGGCGGGGATCTACCTCCAGGGCGGCACCGAGCACACCCACGGACTCACCTCGACCCTGCTGTCCACCACCGCGATCCGCGCCGGGGAGATCCACCGCTCCCTGCTGGCCCGCCGCACGGCGTCCGTCTGAGCCGGGTCAGACCGCTTCCGCCGCGGGCACGGCGGGGTCGAACACCGCCAGCACGCCGTCGGTGGACGTCACCGCCCCGCACGTGTCCGCGATCCACTCCAGCGCGAACCCATGGCTCCCGGCCGACGCGTCGGCGACCGCGTCCGCGACGACGAAGGGCTCCAGGTCCTGCACCCAGGCGTCGGCCGCGGTCATCAGCACACCGACCCGGGCGAACAGGCCCGCTATCACCACCTGGTCCCGCTTCAGGTCACGCAGCCGGCTGTCCAGCCGGGTCCGCGCGAACGCGCTGTGCTTGCGGGCGGTGAGCACGGTGTCCCCGGTGCGCGGCTCGACCTGGCGGGCGAAGGCCTCGCCGTCCCGGTCGGCCGGCGCACCGGAGCGGCGTACGTACACCGCCGGTCCGCGCTCCCCGGCGGGCACGGAGTGGATGACGGGCACGCCCGCGGCATGGGCGGCACGCACCAACCGGCCCGTGTTCGCGAGGAGTTCGGTGACCGGGGCGCCCTCCTGCTCCAGTACGCGCACGAAGCGCCTCTGTAAGTTGAGGACCACGACAGCGGCCCGGCCGGGGTCCAGCGTCCACCCTGTGGTGTCGTCGGGCAGCATCGCGGCGGTCGGCATGACGTACGGGAAGATCGAGCCAGGCGTCATCTCGGGTTGCCCTTCGGTGAGTCAGGGAAACCCTACTTAGGTTAGCCTCGCCTAAGTTGGATGTCTTGTCGTTGGGTCCTGTGAACGGCCCTCATCCCAGGGCGCGGTCCAGATTGAAGGCCGCGCTGATCAGGGCGAGATGCGTGAACGCCTGGGGGAAGTTGCCCTGTTGCTCACCCGTGTGGCTGATCTCCTCGGCGTACAGCCCCAGATGGTTGGCGTACGTCAGCATCTTCTCGAAGGCGAGGCGCGCCTCGTCGACCCGGCCGGCCCGGACCATGGCCTCGACGTACCAGAACGAGCAGATGGAGAACGTGCCCTCGTCGCCGCGCAACCCGTCGGGGCTCGCCTGCGGGTCGTAGCGGTAGACCAGCGAGTCGGACACCAGGTCCTCGGTGAGGGCGTCCAGCGTGGACAGCCACTTGGGGTCGGTCGGCGCGATGAACTTCGCCAGCGGCATCATCAGCACCGCGGCGTCCAGCACATCGTCGTCCTCGTGCTGGACGAAGGCCTGCCGGGCCTCGGACCAGCCCCGCTGCATGATCCGCCGGTAGATCGTGTCCCGGCACCCGCCCCAGCGCGGCAGATCCGCCGGCAGACCGCGCCGGGTGGCCATCCGGATGGCCCGCTCGATCGCCACCCAGCACATCAGCCGCGAGTACAGGAAGTTCTTGCGGCCACCGCGGGTCTCCCAGACGCCCTCGTCCGGCTGGTCCCAGTTGTCGCACACCCAGTCCACCAGCGCGCACACGTCGTCCCACTGGTCGCTGGAGATCGGCTTGGCCCACTTGTCGTAGAGGTAGATCGAGTCGATCAGCGCCCCGTAGATGTCGAGCTGGAGCTGGCCGGCGGCGGCGTTGCCGATGCGCACCGGCGCGGAGCCCATATGCCCCTCCAGATGGCCGAGTTCGCGCTCGGGCAGCTCGGCGCGGCCGTCGATGCCGTACATGATCTGCAACGGGCCGCTCTGACAGCCGTCCCCCCGGCTGACGTGCTCGGTCAGGAAGTTCATGAACGCCTCGGCCTCCTCGGTGAAGCCCAGGCGCAGCATCGCGTACACACAGAAGGCGGCGTCGCGCACCCACACGTACCGGTAGTCCCAGTTGCGTTCCCCGCCGCGCTGCTCGGGCAGGCTCGTCGTCGGAGCGGCCACGATCGCGCCGGTCGGCGCGTAGGTGAGCAGCTTCAGGGTGAGCGCCGAGCGGTGCACCATCTCCCGCCAGCGGCCCCGGTACTGGGAGGCGGACAGCCACTTCCGCCAGTACGCCACCGTGCTGTTGAACTGCTCCTCGGCCTCGGTCCGCGCGCACCGGCGCAGCGTCACCTCGGCGCCGAGCTGGTCCAGCGCGAAGACCGCCGACTCGCCCTGCGCGAGCTTGAACTCGGCACGTACGTCCGGTCCTTCGACGTCGAGCGGCATGGTCGAGGTCAGCCCGAGCGACAGCTTCTCGGACTCGAACACCACGACCTCGCCCACCATGCGGACGGTGTGCGGCTGAGTGCCGTACTCGAAGCGCGGCGCGACCCGCGTACGGAACGGGATCGACCCGCGCACGCACACCACCCGCCGGATCAGCCGGTGCCGTTCGGACTCGACCGAGCCGCCGTCCACCGGCATGAAGTCCTGCACCTCGCCGACGCCGTCCTCGGTGAAGAACCTGGTGATCAGGACGTTGGTGTCGGGGAAGTAGAACTGCTTGGTCCTGGCCGGCACCGCCGCCGCCAGCTCGAAGCAGCCGCCCCGATCCGCGTCCAGGATCGCCGCGAAGACGCTCGGGGCGTCGAAGGCCGGGCAGCAGTACCAGTCGATCGTGCCGTCCGTCCCCACCAGGGCCACACTGCGCAGATCGCCGATCAGCCCGTGCTCGGCGATCGGCAGATAGCGCGCCGCCGTGGGTGGGTCCGTCCCGATCCGGGTTGTGCTCATCGCAGCCTCCCTGGCCCGCCGACACCCTGGCCCGCAGTGCGCCTCGCTCCCAGCGTAGGTGGAATCGAACGGGTGGGTGCCGGGATCGGGGGCCGGGACCGCCTGGGCTCAGACCGCGATGACCCGCAGGCCCGCCTCCTCGAAGCGCCGTACGGTGTCGGGCTCGGCCGCCGTGTCCGTGACCAGCGTGTCCACCGCGTCGGCCGCGCAGATCCGGGCGAACGCCCGCCGGCCCAGCTTGCTGGAGTCGGCGGCCACGACCACCCGCTCGGCGCGCTCGCACAGCAGCCGGTTGATCGCCGCCTCCGCCTCGTCGTGCGCGGCGGCGCCGTGCGTGGCGTCGAAGCCGACGACGCCGAGGACCGCCACGTCGAGGGTGATCTGGGACAGCACACCGTCCGCGAGCGGTCCGATGAGCTCGTACGACTGCGGGCGCGCGACCCCGCCGGTGAGCACGATCTTGAACTGGGGGCGGACGGCCAGCTCGTTGCCGATGTTCAGCGCGTTGGTGACGACGGTCAGCGCGGGCGTGCCGGACACCAGGTCGCTGCGCACGGCCAGGGCGCGCGCCACCTCGGTGGTCGTCGTGCCGCCGGTCAGCCCCACCGCCTCGCCGGGCGCGACGAGGTCGGCCACCGCCTTGGCGATGCGCTGCTTCTCGGAGGCGTGCCGGGCGGTCTTGTAGCGCAGCGGCAGTTCGTACGACACTCCGTGCACGACCGCGCCGCCCCGCGTGCGGACGAGCATCTGCTGCTCGGCGAGCTGATCGAAGTCACGGCGGATCGTCGCGGCGGAGACCGCCAGCTCGGCGGCCGCCTCCTCGACGTCCAGCCGGCCCCGCTCCACGAGCAGCTCCAGCAGCGCCTTCCAGCGGGCGTCGCGCGACATCCGCCCTCCATTCCTCGATCATTCCCCGATCTCCGGCGACCTTAACGCACCCCCCTCCAGCCCAATGCTTGATTCTGCTCGAAAGCTCGCGTTATCTTGCATGAACAATCACAAGCACCGTGATGTTCAACGAGAGCGTGAGGGACGGCGGCATGACGCATGTCGAGGACGAGCTCAACAGCCAGCCCGAGTGCTGGACCCGCGCGGCGGCAGAGGCGACCGGCCACGGCACGGTCCTGCCGGAACCGGGGGAGCGGGTCGCGGTCGTCGGCTGCGGAACGTCGTACTTCATGGCTCAGGCCTTCGCCGCGCTGCGCGAGGGATCGGGCCGGGGCGAGACGGACGCCTTCGCCGCCTCGGAGTTCCCGCACGGACGCGCGTACGACCGAGTCCTTGCCCTCAGCCGCTCCGGTACCACGACCGAAGTGCTCGACCTGCTGGGCAAGTTGAAGGGCGGTACGCCGACCACGGCACTCACCGCCGACCCGGACACGCCTGTCATGACGGCCGCCGACGAGGTCGTCGTCCTCGACTACGCCGACGAACGGTCCGTCGTGCAGACCCGGTTCGCGACCACCGCCCTCACCCTGCTCCGCGCCCACCTCGGCCTGCACACCGACATGGTCGTGGCCGACGCGCGCACCGCCCTCGCCTGCGACCTGCCCGAAGGGCTCGTGGAGTGCGGGCAGTTCACCTTCCTCGGCCGGGGCTGGACCGTCGGGCTCGCCAACGAGGCCGGGCTGAAGATGCGCGAGGCGTCCCTCGCCTGGACCGAGGCGTACCCGGCCATGGAGTACCGGCACGGCCCGATCAGCATCACCACGAGCGGCACCGCGACCTGGATGTTCGGTGAGGCGCCCGAGGGGCTGGCCGAACAGGTGCGCTCCACCGGCGGACTGTGGATCGAGGGCCGTCTCGACCCGCTCGCCGAACTGGTCCGCGCCCAGCGCCTCGCGGTCGCCGTCGCCGCGGCCCGAGGCCTCGATCCGGACCGGCCGCGCCACCTCACCCGCTCGGTGATCCTCGCACCCTGACACACGCCTGCCACACCTCACACGCCGAGAAAGGACAGGCCGTGCCCCTCGTGACCACCGGCGAGCTCATCACCCGCGCCGCCGCAGCCCGCTCCGCCGTCGCCGCCTTCAACGTCATCACCCTTGAGCACGTCGAGGCCGTCATCGCCGGCGCGGAGTCGGTGCGTTCACCCGTCGTACTCCAAGTCAGCGAGAATGCCGTCAAGTTCCGCTACGGACGCCTGCTCCCGCTCGCCCGCGCCGCCGTCGCGGCCGCCGAACGCGCCGCCGTACCCGTCGCGTTGCACCTCGACCACATCCAGAGCGACGACCTGCTGCGCCAGGCGCCGGACGCCGGGTTCAGCTCCGTGATGTACGACGCGGCGAGGCTGCCGTACGCCGACAACCTCGCCGCCACGAAGGCCGCCGTCGACTGGGCACACGCCCAAGGCCTTTGGATCGAGGCCGAGTTGGGGCGGCTGGGCGGCAAGAACGGTGAGCCGCCCCTCGACGCCCACACCCCGGGTGCCCGCACCGACCCGGCCGAGGCCCACGCCTTCGTCGCCGACTCAGGCGTCGACGCCCTCGCCGTGGCCATCGGCAGCTCGCACGCCATGACCACCCGCACCGCCACCCTCGACCACCACCTCCTCAAGCGCCTGGCCGGCGCCCTCGACGTCCCCCTCGTCCTGCACGGCTCCTCCGGCGTCCCCGACGGCGAACTGACCGCGGCCGTCGCGGGCGGCATCGCCAAGGTCAACGTCGGCACGGCCCTCAACATCGCCATGACGGGAGCGATCCGGGACTTCCTCGCCGCCCACCCCGAGGCCGTCGACTCACGCAAGTACCTGAGCGTCGGCCGGGAGGCGATGGTGCGGGCGGTGGCCGACATCATCCGGGTACTGTCCCGCGACGTGACGGCTACCTCTTGACGGCCCTCAGCACCACGAACTTCGGGTCTCCGGCGATGAGTTGACTGTTGCCGAACAGCCGCCGCAGCTTCACGTGGTAACCGAGATGCCGGTTGCCGACCACCCACAGCTCGCCGCCCGGCCGCAGCGCACGCCGGGCCCCCGTGAACATCCGCCACGCTGTCGCGTCGGTCGTGGCCTGGTGGGAGTGGAACGGCGGATTGTTCAGCACGAGGTCCACACTCCCGGCCGGCACCCCCGCCAGCCCGTCCCCGACCCGGAACTCGGCGTGCCCCGGCACCCCGTTCGCCCGGTACGTCGCCTCCGCCGAGGCCACCGCCTGGAACGACTCGTCCACGAACAGCACCTCGGCGTCCGGGTCCGCCAGCGCCATCGCCGTACCGACGACGCCGTTGCCGCACCCCAGGTCCACCACCCGCCGGGCGCCCTCGCCGCTCGGCAGATGCCCCAGGAAGAACCGCGTACCGATGTCGAGCCGGTCGGCACAGAAGACGCCCGCGTGATTGACGACCGTGCGCCCCGAGACCGGGCCGATCCCGTTCGGGAGGTCATAGACATGCGGCCACGGGTTGGCGGGCCGCTCCACGGACGGCTCGGGCGTGCAGAAGATCAGCCGGGCCTTCCGCTCGGCGAGCGAGGTGCGGGTCGGGCCGAGGATCCGCTCGAACAGCTGGAGCGTCGAGGTGTGGATCTCCTTCACCATCCCGGTGCCGACCACCACCGTGCCCTCGTGCACCGCGGGCGCCAGCCGCAGCAGCTGGTCCTCCAGCAGCGCCAGGCTCTTCGGCACCCGCACGAGCAGCACGTCGACCCGCTCCGGCGGCGGGTCCTGCGTGGTGCGGAGCTGGACGGTGCCGGGCTCGACACCGTGCCGGGCGAGGTTGGCCCGGGTCGCCTCCTGGGCGAGGTAGGAGTCGGTGATCTGCACCGGGCCGTGCGTCGCGAGCGCCGTGACCAGGGCGCCCCAACGGTCACCGACGACCACGACCGTACCGGCCGGCGGGGTCTCCTGCCCCGCGAGATGCCTCAGGAGGTACTCGTCGGAGGCGTCCCACGCGCGCAGCCTCTCACGGGGGTCCTCGGGGAAACGGGTCAGCGCGAGCTCGCCCCAGGGCGTCGTCATACGGTCGTTCATCGTGCGTCAAGGCTAAGCGACCCCGGGGAAGGGCAGGCACGCCCCCGCGCCGCCGCTCCTCCCCGGCGCGGCTACCGAGCCGCAGCTCAACGCCGGTGGGGGAGGATGGGAGGCATGGACGCCGAGCTGTTCCCCCGGGAGCGCACGCAGATCGCGCCGGGCGCGGTCCACGTGCCCGACTGGCTGGATCCGGGCCTGCAGCGCGAGCTGCTGGAGGCCTGCCGCACATGGGCCCGCCCACCGGCCGGCCTGCGCACGGTGCGCACCCCCGGCGGCGGCACCATGACCGCCCGCCAGGTGTGCCTCGGCTGGCACTGGTACCCGTACGGCTACGCCCGCACCGTCGTCGACGGCGACGGCGCCCCGGTGAAACCGTTCCCCGAGTGGCTGGGCGAGCTGGGCAGGCGCGCGGTGCGGGACGCCCTGGGCGAGCCGCGGGCCGCGGACACGGAGGCCGCGTACGACATCGCCCTGATCAACTTCTACGACGCCGACGCCCGCATGGGCATGCACCGCGACGGCGACGAGCACTCGGACGCCCCGGTGGTGTCGCTGAGCCTCGGCGACACCTGTGTCTTCCGCTTCGGCAACCCCGAGACCCGGACCCGGCCGTACACGGACGTCGAGCTGCGCAGCGGCGACCTGTTCGTGTTCGGCGGTCCGGCGCGGCTCGCCCACCACGGTGTGCCGAAGGTGCAGCCGGGCACCGCACCGCCGGAGTTGGGGCTGACCGGCCGGCTGAACATCACGCTCAGAGTGAGCGGCCGGTAGGCCCCCGTACCTGCGGATCATGGGAGACTCGCCCTCATGAGCGGCAAGGCGGACCCCCGGACGGCGGGGGAAGGGACCACCTCGAGGACGCGGTTGGACCGGGGGCGCGGTGCGCTCGGACCCGCGTTGGAGCTCGTGCACACCGGACGCGCCCCCACACGCGCCGTCCTCACCGCCGAACTCGGCGTGACCCGGGCCACCGCCGGCGCGGTCGCCGCCGAGCTGGAGGCCCTCGGGCTGATCCGGGTCGACGCCCGGCCCGGCGCGGCGGCCGGTTCCCAGGGGCGGCCCTCGCACCGGCTGGCGGTCGCCGAGGACGGCCCGGTCGTCCTCGCCGCACAGGTGCACGCCGACGGGTTCCGGGCGGCGCTGGTCGGCCTGGGCGGCCGTATCGTCGCCACCGCGCCCGGCTGCGAGACGGTCGACGCCGATCCGGCGAAGGTGCTCGGCTCGGTGGTCGAGGCCGGCGCCGACCTGCTGCGCGCGACGGGCCGCCGCTGCGTGGGCGCCGGTCTCGCCGTCCCCTCCGCGGTCGCGGAACCGGACGGCCTGGCACTGAACCCCCTGCACCTGGCCTGGCCCGTCGGGGCGCCGGTGCGCCGTATCTTCACGGAGTGCGTACGCGCGTCCGGCATCACCGGACCGGCCTTCGCCGCCAACGACGTCAACCTCGCCGCCCTCGCCGAGCACCGGCACGGCGCCGGGCGCGGCTCCCGCGACCTGCTGTGCGTGGCCACCGGGCACCGGGGTGTCGGCGGCGCGCTCGTGCTGGACGGCCGCCTGCACACCGGCAGTTCGGGCCTGGCCCTGGAGGTCGGCCACCTCACCGTGCACCCCGAGGGCAGACCCTGTCACTGCGGCAGCCGCGGCTGCCTGGACGTCGAGACCGACCCGCTGGCATTCCTCACGGCGGCCGGCCGCGAGCCCGGCCCAGAGGGCTCCCTGCTCCAGCAGGCCAAGGACCTGATCCGCACCCAGTACGACGACCCCGCGGTCCGCACGGCCACCGAGGCCCTCATCGACCGGCTCGGCCTGGGCCTGGCCGGCCTGGTCAACATCCTCAACCCGGACCGCATCATCCTCGGCGGCCTGCACCGCACCCTCCTCGACACCGACCCCGGCCGCCTGCGCGCCGTCGTCGCCGACCGCAGCCTGTGGGGCCAGAGCGGCGGCGTCCCGATCCTCGCCTGCACCCTCGACCACAACAGCCTGGTCGGCGCGGCCGAGTTGGCGTGGCAACCGGTGCTGGACGATCCGCTCGGGGCGCTGGCGCCGTAGGTCACCGCTCGTCGGCGGTCTCCAGGATCCGCGTCCGGGGCGTCCCGGCCAGCGCGGGCGCGTTCTCGGACGACGACCACACCCTCGACCTCAGGAACCCCAGGAACCGCTCGGCCTCGGCCACGTCGTCGAAGTCGAGGTCCACGACGACGTAGGCCGGATCGTCGACGGGCTGCTGGACGCGGTAGTGGCGTACACCCGCGTCCGCGCGTGCCGGGGCGAAGCGGTCGAAGGCCGTCTTCCATTTGGCGAAGTCCGTGATCGGATGCTCGATGTGCAGGGTCGGCATGGCTCCTCCTCGGCCGTTCCCACCGCTCACCTCCCATGCTCGGCCGCGCGTCGGGCGGGCGCACGCCCAGCGGTAGGCTCGGCACATGCGGATCTCGGTCTCCTCGGACATGGACGAACCTCTCGCCCGCCTCCTCGTCACCGAGCTGCGCGACCGCGGCCACGACGTGGTGACCCACGGCGCCCTCAGCCCCGGCGACGACCCCCAGTGGGCCGCCTGCTCCGAGGCCGCCGCCCGAGAGGTCGCCGACGGGACCGCGGACCAGGCGGTCGTGTGCTGCTGGACCGGCACGGGTGCGTCGATCGCCGCGAACAAGGTGCCGGGCGTACGGGCGGCCCTGTGCACGGACGCCTACACGGCGGACGGCGCCCGCCGCTGGAACGACGCCAATGTGCTCGCCCTCAGCCTGCGCCTGACGTCCGAGCCCCTGCTCAAGGAGATCCTCGACGCCTGGTTCGCCGGCGCGGCGAGCGGTGACGCGGAGGACCGGGAGAACGTGGCCCGGATCGGACGCCTGGACCTCAGGGAGCCGTGACGTCGACGGGGGCGGGAGAGTCGACTGGGGCGGGGGAGTCGGCGTACTGCGCCACCCCGTCGCCGAACGACCAGTTGATCGGCTCGTTCTCGATCAGGTTGACGAACACGTTTCGTGGCTCGGTACCGGCGTAGCTGTGGGCGAGTTCGGCGATCCTTCGGTACAGGGCCTGCTTCTGCGCCGGGGTTCGCCCGGAGCGCAGGGTGATCGTGACGTACACGAGGCCGTCGTCCCGGTGGATGCCCAGGTAGTCGGGGTCGTAGCGGAGCGTGCTGCGGGTGCCGTCGTGGCCGACCAGTACCTGGAACCGGTCGTCGGACGGGATCCCGACGGCCTCCACCAGGGCGTCGTGCACGGCACGGCCGAGCGCGTCCAGCCGCTCGGGACCGGCTCCCAGGGCGTCGATGCGAACGAAGGGCATGTCTGGGTCTCCTCGCTGTGAACTTCCTTGTCAGCCCCGCAGCCGTTCCAGCCCGGGCGCGGAGATGTGCAGCACCTCGTACATGTCGCCGGCGGTCTTGGGCGTGTCGTTCTCCCAGAGGGAGAAGTGGATCAGTTCCCAACGGCTCGCGTCCACGGCAGCCGCCGAGAGCACCGAGCCGCCCTCGCGGGCGATCCGCTCGGTCTCCCGCGCCGCCTCTGCCATGACGTCGCTCAACTGCCGTTCGTCCGGCACCTGTTGGCGCCGCAGCACCGCGACCCGCGCGGGGGAGCCGACGGCGCCGCCCTCCTCGTACGCCACTCCGGGCCACTGCCGCACGGACGGCCGCCCGAAGTCGTCGACGATGCCCTGGAAGGGGCCGCCCCAGAGGAAGGTGTTCATGCCCGCGACCGTGTCCCACAGATAGAACGGCGCGTACTGGTTGACCGGCGATCCGTGCACACCGCGCTCGCGCATCAGGTACGCCTTGAGGCCCAAGCCCGGCCAGTCGTCGAGCAGATGCCCCCGGCTCGCGACGCGACGGCGGATGATTCCCATGTCGTAGTCGGCGGGCAGGGTGAGGCCGTACCGCATCGCGTGCATCGGCCGCCTTCCTAGTGGTCCTGGTCTTGGTCCTGGCGCGGTGCGAGGAGGGACAGCAGGCCCCGGACACCCACTTCGAACGCGGCGGGCGAACCGGACGCCCGGGCGAGGACATAGCCGCCCTGGACGGTCGCGACGATCGTCGCCGCGATCGCCTCGGCGTCGAGCGCGGACCCGAACTGCCCCCGCTCCTTGCCCTCCTCGACGATCCCGGCGAGCCGTTCGCGCAGCCAGTCGAGCGTCTCGTCGACCGGGGCCCGCAGTTCGTCGCTGGCGATCACGTCCGGATCCATCGTCAGCCGCCCGACCGGACAGCCGCGCAGCACATCACGCTCGCGACGCAGATACGCCTCGATGCGCTCGTACGGCGTCCCCGGCCCGTCGAGTACTCCCGCCGCGGTAGCCCGCATCTCCTCGGCGGTACGGCGGATCGCGGCCAGCGCGAGATCCGGCTTCCCCTTGAAGTGGTGGTACATGCTGCCCTGCCCGGCACCCGAACGCTCCAGGATCGCCTTGGGGCTGGTGCCCACATAGCCGCGCTCCCACAGCAGTTCGCGAGTGGACTCGATCAGCCGGTCCGGGGTGTCCGAGGTGCTCATGCCCTCACTGTACATACTAGTAGTTACAGAAGTCGAGCCCCGCGGAAGCAGAGCAGCCCGCCCCGCCTACTCCCCGCGGGGTACGCACACTGCCGCTGGCCGTACGACGACCCGGACCCCCCTGCGGCGCGAGCCTCGAAGCATCACCGAACGACCCATCCGAACCGACTCGGGAGATGACTCGAGATGCAGACCCTGGCTCACTTCGCCGACGGCGGCCCCGGCCCCTGGATCCTCCTCTTCCCGCTGATCTGGGCGGCCGTCGTGATCGGCGGCATCACCCTGCTGCGCCGCACCGTGTGGCGCGGACGCCGCGGCCCCTGGCGGCCGGCCGCCGACGACAACTCACCCATCACCGTGCTCGGCCACCGCTTCGCCTCCGGCGAGATCGACGAGGACGAGTACTGGCGCCGGCTGTCCGTCCTGGACGAGCAGTTCGGCCGCACCGGCAAGGGCGGTGCGGCATGACGACCACGACCCTCACGACGACCGTGCCGACGGCCGCCCGCGTCGTCGACGCCGTGAAGGTGTACGGCACCGGCGACACCAGCGTGCGGGCCCTGGACGGGGTGAGCGTCGACTTCCCGGTCGGCCGCTTCACCGCGATCATGGGGCCCTCGGGCTCCGGCAAGTCCACGCTGATGCACTGCGCGGCCGGCCTCGACACGCTCACCTCGGGCACCGCCCATATCGGCGACACCGAGCTGAGCAGCCTCGACGACCGTCGCCTCACCCTCCTGCGCCGCGACCGCGTCGGCTTCGTCTTCCAGGCCTTCAACCTGGTGCCGACGCTGACCGTCGCGGAGAACATCACCCTGCCGCTGGACCTCGCGGGCGGCAGGGGCGACCGGGAGTGGATCGACGCGCTGATCGACGTGGTCGGGCTGCGGGGCCGGCTCCACCACCGCCCCTCCGAGCTGTCCGGCGGCCAGCAGCAGCGCGTCGCCGTGGCCCGGGCCTTCGCCGGACAGCCGGACGTCGTCTTCGCGGACGAGCCCACCGGCAACCTCGACTCCCGTTCCGGCGAGGAGGTCCTGGGCCTGCTCGGCCGCACGGTGCGCCAGACGTCCCGCACGGTCGTCATGGTCACCCACGACCCGGTGGCCGCCGCCCACGCCGACGAGGTCGTCTTCCTCGCCGACGGACGCCTGGTCGACCGCATGGAATCCCCGACCGCCGACAAGGTCCTGGACCGCATGAAAGCCTTCGAGGTGCCCTCATGAACGGCATGAACGCCACGAATGGCATGAACGGCATGAAGGCCTCAGTCCGCCTGAGCGTGTCCTCCCTGCGCGCCCACAAGCGCCGCTTCGCCGGTACGTTCCTCGCCGTCTTCCTCGGCGTGGCTTTCCTCGCCGGAACCCTCGTCATGGGCGACACCCTGCGCGCCGGCTTCGACACCATGTTCGGCAACGCCACCAGCGGCACCGACGCCGTCGTCCGCAGCGCCGACGCCATCACCACGCCCGGCGAGAGCGAGGGCGTACGCGAACCGGTCCGCACCGACCTCGTCACCACGATCGAGCGGGCACCCGGCGTCGCCGCAGCCGTGCCCAACATCCAGGGCGCCGGCCAGCTCGTCGGCAGCAACGGCGACCCCATCGGCGGCCAGGGCCCGCCCACCCTCGCCGGCAACTGGATCACCGACCCGAAGCTCAACCCGTACCGTCTCGCCGAGGGCCGCGCCCCGCAGAAGTCCGGCGAGGTCGTCGTGAACAGGGGGACCGCCGAACGCGGCGACCTGAGGATCGGCGACACCACGACCCTGCGCACACCCGAACCGGTCAAGGTGACGATCGTCGGCCTCGCGACCTTCGGCGGCGAGGACGGCATGGCCCAGGTGACCTTCACCGGCATGACCCAGGCCGACGCCGAGAAGTACCTCACGGCACGGCCCGGCGAGGCCGCGAGCATCCAGGTGCGGGCCGCCCCCGGCACCAGCCAGCAGGAACTCGTCGACGAACTGACGACCGTGCTGCCGGGCGGCGTCGAGGCCATCACCGGGCAGGAGTCGGCCGCCGAGAACACCGACATGATCTCCAGTCAGTTCCTGACCCTGTTCACCACCTTCCTCCTGGTCTTCTCCGGCGTGGCTCTCCTGGTGGCGACCTTCTCCATCCACAACACCTTCGCGATCGTCGTGGCCCAACGCACCCGTGAGAACGCCCTGCTGCGTGCCCTCGGCGCCTCCCGTCGCCAGGTCACCGCGTCGACCCTCGTCGAGGCGACCGCCGTCGCCGTCGCCGCGTCGGTGGCCGGTCTGGCGGGCGGCATCGGCATCGCGGCCGGCCTCCAGGCCCTGTTCCCGGCGATCGGATTCCCCTTCCCCGAGGGTGACCTGGTGCTGAAGCCCCTCTCCATGACCCTGCCGCTCGCGGTCGGCGTCGTGGTCTGCCTCGGTTCCGCCCTGCTCCCCGCCCGCCGGGCCGGCCGCACGGCACCCCTGGCCGCCCTGCGCGAGACGGCCGTCGACACATCCGGCGCGTCCCGGACCCGAGCCGTCACCGGCGTGGGTCTGGTCGCCCTGGCGATCGGCGTGACGCTCAGCGGAGTCCTGCTGACCCCGTCCCTCTGGCTGGCGGGCACCGGCGCGGTCCTCGCTCTGGCCGCCTTCGTGGTCCTCGGCCCGGTCGCCTCCACCACGGCCGTACGGATCCTCGGCGGCCCCCTCGACCGGCTGCGCGGCGTCACCGGCGGCCTCGCCCGGCGCAACGCCCTGCGCAGCCCCAAGCGCACGGCCGCGACCGCGAGCGCCCTGATGATCGGCGTAGCCGTCGTCTCCCTCTTCACGGTCTTCGGAGCCTCGCTGAAGGCGACGATGGACCAGACGGTGTCCAGGTCCTTCGCGGGCGACGTGGCGGTCAGCACCCCGTCGTTCGGCGCGGGCGGCAGCGGCCTGAGCCCGCGCCTCGCCGACGCCGTCCAGCCGCTGCCCGAGGTGGACACGGCCGTCGGACTCGGCCGAGGAGTCGCCGAAGTGGACGGCAAGGGAAGGGCGTTGACGGTCACGGACCCGGTCGCCCTGGAACGCACCGTCGACCTCGGCGCCGTCCGCGGCTCCCTCGACGACCTCGGCACCCACGGCATCGCGATCACCCAGAAGGAGGCCGACGCACAGCACCTGACGACCGGCGACAAGGCCCGCCTGACCTTCACCGACGGCCGTACCGAGACCTTCACGGTCCGCGCGGTCTACGGCCAGTCCGAACTCGCCGGCGACTACGTCATCACCCGCGACGCCTGGGCCCCGCACCGCACCCAGGACGCCGACACCCTGCTCGCCGTCTCCTTCAAGGACGGCGTGAGCACGGACACGGGCAAGACGGCGGTGGAAAAGGTGGCCGCCCAGTACGGCAACCCGGAGGTCCAGACCCGGGACGAGTACGCGCAGTCCTCGGCCGGCGGCATCGACATGATGCTCACCCTCGTCTACGCACTGCTGGCCCTCGCGGTGCTCATCGCCCTCCTCGGCATCGCCAACACCCTCACCCTCGCCGTCCACGAGCGCACGCGCGAACTCGGCCTCCTGCGGGCCGTCGGCCAGACCCGCCCCCAACTGCGCGCGATGGTCCGCTGGGAGTCGGTCCTCGTAGCGGCCTTCGGCACGGTCGGCGGCCTCGCCCTCGGCGCCTTCCTCGGCTGGGTGCTGGTCAAGGCGTCCGACGGCGCGAGCGACAGCGCCTTCGCCTTCGCGATGCCACCCCTGCAACTCCTGGTGGTAGCCCTGGTCGGCGTTACCGCAGGAGCCCTCGCAGGCCTACGCCCGGCGCGTCGCGCCGCACGCCTGGACGTCCTGCGTGCCATAGCCACCGAGTGACCCGCCCGCACCACAAGGGCCAAGCCCGCTCACCACCTGGTCGTCAGAACACGCCAGGACGACCGACAACCCCTCACCGCCCGGTCAACCGACAACGGCCGACCGGGCGGGAGCATGCTCGGGCCGGCGCAGGTCAACCCGTGCCCCGACCTCCGCGAACCGCCGCGCGGGCTCCTCCACCGCCACGGCCACGGTCGCCGTCCGCTGCGGAGCCCGCGTCCGCGCGCCCCGCGCCGGCACAGGTGTGGGCAGCGCGAACCACACGACCTTGCCGGACTCGCCGTCCGGCCGCACGCCCCAGCTCTCGCTGACGGCGGCCACCATCGCCAGCCCGCGCCCGCAGGTGGCGAGCGTGTCGGCGTCCTTCGCGTCGACGGCGTCGATGTCCGCCACGACCGGCAACCTCGGGTCGTGGTCGCGCACCGAGACCATGAGCCGGTCGAGCAGCAGCTCGATCTCGACGGTGCACGTCTTGTCCGGCTGGGCGTGCTGGTGGACGTTGGTCAGCAGCTCGGTCACACCGAGCGCGGCGCGGTCTATCAAGGGATCCAGATGCCAGTAGCGCAACTGCGCAGAGACGATTCTGCGGACCTGGCCGATCCGCGACGGCAGGGCTTGGAGCTCCACCGTGCAGTGCCTGCTTGGGTAACTGATCACGGCTGCGACTCCCCGACTGAAGAGGTCCGGAAGAACACGGAGTACGGATCCAGCAGGGTGCTTGAGGAAAACGGCCGCCTGCTGTCGTGGCCGGCGGGCTGGTTCGCAGCGTTATCGCCGGTAAACCCAGAGTGACGTGAGACCAGCGTGACGCAGGGGGTGCGGTACCGCAACTCGCGGTGACTCAGCCCTTACGCCCCGCGGCCTTCCGTACGGCCTCTATGAACCGGCGCGCCGCAGGCGGCCCCGGCTCGCCCGGTGCGGGGTCATGGTCGCCGAGGGTGAGGGAGTAGCGCTTGCCGTTGAGGTCAGCCAGCGCCCGGTCGTCCGAGAACCAGGGCTTGGACGCCCGGACGGCCTGCACCGGCGCGCTGTCGATCTCACTGCCGTAGCTGGTGAGGAGCTGCACCCTGCCGTCGCTGATGCGCACCTGTCCGGCCCGGGTCAGCGAACGCAGCCGCTTCCCGATCCGCACGCCAGTGGCCCTGAACTCCGGCTCCGCCATGCCCCGCCCCCTTGTGCGCGTCGGTGTGCCGGCTCGTCCTGTGCGGGTGCCGGCTCTGGTCGTGATCCAGTGTGCACCCCGTTCGGGATCGCGTCCCGTCCGGTGCAGTCTGCCCGCGTCCCGCGTCGAGCACCAGTGCGCAAGTCACCGCTGGGCGGGCTGTTCGGAGCACTCGCGCGAATGCGCCCCCAAGGACCGGTGAGACGGTCGCCCCAGTGGTGCCTTTGAGGCTCTCAAAGGTGTGTTTATGCAGGTGAGAAGCGTGCGAAAGGTGTTTATGCTCGAAGCGACGGCCGCGTGGGCCGCCGTCGTCGCACAGCATGAGGAGCAGCGCCGTGAGCACCGTCCAGCAGACCCCGTCCGGCGTGACCCTCGACGTAGACCACAGCGACGCCACATATCGCGCCTGGCTGAAAGAGGCCGTACGCAAGGTCCAGGCGGACGCCAACCGTTCGGCCGACACTCATCTGCTGCGTTTCCCGTTGCCGGAGCGGTGGGGCATCGACCTGTATCTGAAGGACGAGTCGACCCATCCGACCGGCAGTCTCAAGCACCGGCTCGCCCGCTCCCTCTTCCTCTACGGCCTGTGCAATGGCTGGATCCGGCCGGCCCGCCCGGTGATCGAGGCGTCCAGCGGTTCCACGGCCGTCTCCGAGGCGTACTTCGCGAAGCTGATCGGCGTGCCCTTCATCGCGGTCATGCCGCGCACGACGAGCGCCGAGAAGATCCGTCTGATCGAGTTCCACGGGGGGCAGTGTCACTTCGTGGACGACTCGCGGAAAATGTATGAGGAGTCGGCCCGTCTCGCGGTGGAGACCGGCGGCCACTACATGGACCAGTTCACCTACGCCGAACGGGCCACGGACTGGCGCGGCAACAACAACATCGCCGAATCCGTCTTCCGCCAGCTGGAGTTGGAGCGGTTCCCGGAGCCCACGTGGATCGTCGCCACGGCCGGCACGGGCGGCACCTCGGCGACCATCGCCCGGTACGTCCACTACATGCAGTACGACACCCGCATCTGTGTCGCCGATCCGGAGAACTCGTGCTTCTTCGAGGGCTGGACCACCGGCGATCCGGACGTCACCTGTGACTGCGGCTCGCGCATCGAGGGCATTGGCCGACCGCGCATGGAGCCGAGCTTCGTGCCGGGTGCCATCGACCGGATGATGAAGGTGCCGGACGCGGCGAGCGTCGCCGCCGTACGGGCCCTGGAGCGGGCCATCGGCCGCAAGGCGGGCGGTTCCACCGGCACCGGTCTGTGGAGCGCGCTGAAGATCGTCGCCGAGATGGTCGCCGAGGGGCGTCAGGGCAGCGTGGTGACGCTGCTGTGCGACCCGGGGGACCGGTATCTCGACAAGTACTACTCGGACACCTGGTTGGCGGAGCAGGGCCTGGACATCGCGCCGTACGCGAGGGCCATCGAGCACCTGCTGGACACGGGGGTCTGGCCCGAGTGACCGGCGTGTCGGGGCCGGGGTGGCGGATCGTCCCTTGTGGAGCAGCCTGCGCGCCGTATGCCCCGAAGGCTGCCAACGTCCCAAGCCCGCCTGAACGGCGTTCCTGCGAGAGGCATTTGAAAGTGCGTGGACAGCCCACACTCGTCATGTAAATATATGCCTCATGATGCATGATCATTCATCGACTCACGGCTCGGACCCCTTGGCGTGGCCGACCGGCTTCCGGGCCTACGCGGGGCACGGCGGGCTGCGTGCGCACGGCGACGACATCTCCGTGGTCGCGTCGGACCGGCCGGCCATCAGCGCCGCGATGTTCACCCAGAGCCTCTTCGCGGGCCCGGCCGTGGTCCTCAGCCGGGTACACGCCGCGGGACAGAAGCTGCGTGCCGTGACGACGCTGGCGAACAACGCGAACGTCGCCACCGGGCGTCAGGGCGAGGAGAACGCCGCCGAGGTCGTCCGCCGTGTCGCCGGGATTCTGGGCGTTCCGCAGGACGAGGTGCTGATCGGCTCCACGGGCGTCATCGGACGCCCCCTGCCGATGGATGCCATCCGAGCGCACTTCGACGAGACTGCCCGGCACGGCCTCGCGGCGTTCCGGGCCGCGCCCCTGGACGTGGCCCGCGCGATGATGACCACCGACACCCGGCCGAAGACCGCGACGCGGACCGTCGGACAGGCCCGCATCGTGGGCGTGGCCAAGGGCGTCGGCATGCTGGAGCCCAACATGGCCACGATGCTGGCCTATGTGTTCACGGACGCGGAGATGTCCCCGGCCGACCTGGACAGCGCCCTGCGCACTGCGGTGAATCGCACCTTCAACTGCCTGAGTGTCGACACCGACACCTCCACCTCCGACACCGTGGCGGTCATCGCCAACGGCGCCGCGGGGCCGGTCGATCCCGCTCGGTTCTCCGAAGCCCTCGCCGACCTGTGCCTGGACCTCACCCGGCAACTGGCCAGTGACGGCGAAGGCGCCACGAAGCTCCTGCGCGTCACGGTCGGCCAGGCCGGCGACCCCGCACAGGCCAAGCGCGTCGCCAAGAGCGTGGTGAACTCCCCGCTGGTCAAAACCGCGGTCCACGGCGCCGACCCCAACTGGGGCCGAGTGCTGATGGCCATCGGCAAGAACACCGACGACACCGCCATCGTGCCCGGCAAGGTCACCGTGAGCTTCGGCGACATCGAGGTGTATCCCTCGGAACCCGAGGCCGACACCCTCGACCGACTCGTCGCCCTCATGCGCCAGGACGAGGTCGACATCGTCATCACGCTCGGCCTCGGGGCGGCCGAAGCCACGGTCTACGGCTGCGACCTGTCCGCCGGATACGTCCGCGTCAACGCGGACTACACCACATGACCGGGCACGAACGCGGGGAAGGATCCCCCTCGTGCTCGTGATGCCTCAGCGGCCGAGGGCGCGCACCGGGCGGGCCCGCCCTTCGGGCGGACGACGGGAATTTGACGACGGGACTTTCGAAACTCCCCTAGCGCGCCGCTGCCGCGAGCCGCCGGTCCAGCGCGGTCACCGCGTCCCGGAACGCCCGGCCCAGACCGGGCCGGGCGATGCCGAAGGCGAACCGGAAGGGCGCCGTGCCGTCCACCGCGAACGTCCACTGCACCCGGGTGCCCGCCCCAGCCGGGGCGAGCCTCCACTCCTCGACCATGGCGCGCGCTCCCGGCGCGTTGGTGACGTCGATCCGGTAGGCGTACACCTCCGGGCTCTTCGCCGCGAGGATCGTCTCCTCGAAGCGCGTACCGCCCTTGAGCCGGATCTCCCGCCGGGCTCCGCCGTCCAGCGGACGGGCCAGCGTCACCGCCGAGAACCACTCCGTCCAGCCCGGCACGTCCTCGGCCAGCGCGCGGTGCACCGTCTCCGGGGGAGCGGAGATCTCGCGCGCGAAGACGTGCCGTACGGGCGCGGTCCCGACGAAGTCGAGCTGCACCTCACGCAGCAGGTGAGCCATGGACGAAACCCCCTATGCCGACGCCGCTCCGGGCAGCGTCACCATAGCTGGCGCCCCGTCAGATGTCTGCACCCTCATCGGGCTCGCCCGCCACCACCAGCCGACGCAGCTGCTCGGAGATCTCCGAGCGCGCCTCGCTGTCGAGACCGGCGTCCGTCACCAGCGTGTCGACCTGCTCCAGCGCCGCGAACGAACTCAGCCCCACCACACCCCACTTGGTGTGGTCGGCGACCACCACGACCCGCCGCGCCGACTGCACGAGACGCCGGTTCGTCTCGGCCTCCGCGAGGTTCGGCGTGGACAGGCCGGCCTCCACCGATATGCCGTGCACCCCGAGGAACAGCACGTCGAAGTGGAGCGCCGCGATCGCCTGGTCGGCCACCGGACCCACCAGCGAGTCGGACGGCGTGCGCACCCCGCCGGTCAGCACGACCGTGGCCGCGCCCTGCCGGGGGCCCGACGTGCGCTGCGCGGCGTGAAAGACGTCGGCCACCCGCACCGAGTTCGTGACCACCGTGAGGTCGGGCACCTCGACCAGCTGGTGCGCCAGCGCGTACGTCGTCGTGCCGCCCGACAGCGCGATCGCGCTGCCCGGCGCGACCAGCTCGGCCGCCGCCCGCGCGATGTCCTCCTTGGCCGTCAGCTCCAGGCCCGACTTGGCCTCGAAGCCCGGTTCGTGCGTGCTGGCCTCCACCACCGGGACCGCGCCACCGTGCACCTTCTCCAGGACGCCCTGCCGGGCGAGCGCGTCGAGATCGCGCCGCACCGTCATGTCCGACACGCCGAGCTTGCGGGTCAGCTCGTTGACGCGTACCCCGCCCCGGCGCCGAACCTCGTCAAGGATCAGGGCGCGCCGCTGCTCCGCGAGGAGGTTCTGATTCTCACTCACGTACGCTCCGGTCCTTTCGCCTCAAGCTGTCCGCCACACCCGCGCACCTGCTCTGATGAGGACATTCTCACCCCTCCCGGCGCGCGGGAGGTCCCATACTCGCACGGGTCGGTACCCCTCGCGCCACTGGCTGTCCCGACGCGCGCATGTCACGACCGCAACGCCTGTTCCCCTGTTCTTCACGCGGATCGGGGAGATTGCGTGACGAGAGGTGTACGGGACCCCCTTTGCGGAGATCCTTGTGCCCGCACGGACAGAAGCCAACGGCTCGTCACGGGGGAAGTGCGAAGAGTGGAACGTGCACAGAGACAGGAAAACGCCGGAATCGCCCTGGAACTCCTGGTTCACGGCGTCGGCGGCACCACACCACAGGAGATGCTCGACGATCCGCGGACCGTACGGATCACCGGCGACGACACGGCCGCCGTGTTCCGGCGGGCCGACGACGTCGACGCCGAGGACCGACCGGACGACTACCGGGGCAGACCGGTGCCCGAGGCCTACGTCTGGTGCAACCTCACCTCGGGAAACAGCGCCCGCGCCCTGTGGCTGCTGTTACTGCCGTTCATGGTGGTCAACCTCGCCCACTGGATGCGCCCCACCACGCGTGACCGCGCACGGACCGTACGTCTCTACGGCCTGCTCGTGCGGCTCGCGGGTCTGACCCTGACCGTGCTGCTCGTCGCCGCCGCCTGCGAGGTCGCCCTGGACCTCGCGGCCTGGCAGTGCGCGGGCACCCCCGCGTGCGCCGAACGCAACAGCTGGCTGGGCTTCCTCTCGCCCACGGTCTCGAACGGCGGCTGGTGGAGCCACCCCGGCCGCAGACTCGCCCTCGCGGCCCTGGTGCCCGCCGCACTCACCGGCCTGCTCTGGTACCTGTCCCGCCGCACCTGGAGCGCCTACGAGTCCCAGCAGCCGATGTCCCGCGACGCCGAGCCCGACGCGGAGTCCGGCGGCACCTCCCTGGGCCGCCCCGGCTTCTGGTACGGCCGCCGCCTGGTCGCCCGGCTGCGCGCCGCCCACACCGCAGCGGGCCTGCTGACGGTGGCCGCGGCGGTCGGCTCGGCGGCGGCGCGCTTCGACCGCGGGCCCGGTGGCCCCGCGCTCCTCGACACGCTGGGTTGGCTCCTGGACGCGGCACTGGTCGCCTGCGCCGCCGTCGTCGTGTGGGTGGTCTGCCGCCGGGGCCGCAGCGAGAACCGCCTCGACCAGGAACTCGACGAGCACCTCGTACGACGCCTGCCGCTCGCCGCCCTCGTCCTGCTGGCGCTCGCCCTGGTCTACGCCGGGTGGGACCGCCCCGGCTGGCATTCCACCGGCCGCCTCCCCGGCGACCCCACCTTCGGGGCCATCGCCTTCTTCCAGGGCCTGCTCGTCATCGTCCTCGCCGTCGTCGCCCACCTCCTGCACCGGACCCGACCCGACCCGCGCGCCGCCATGCGGGGCCTGGGCGGACCGGCCGTGGTGATGCTGGCCTGCGCCCTCGGCGGGGTGATGTCCGGCGGGGTCGCCCAGCGGGTCGCCGACTGGCTGGACGGCACGGGCGCGTCCATCGCCGGCCCGCCGGTCCTGCTGACCTGGCAGGCCTCCGTGATCCCCCCGCTGCTGGTGCTGCTGCTGTCGCTCTGCGGCTGGCTGGCATGGCGGGCCTGGCTGCTGCGCCGCACCGAGCTGGGCCGGGTGGAGCTCGACTACGCCGGCGAGCCCCGGGACACGGCCCGCACCCGCCGTATCGCTAGCACACGCGCGATGGCGACGCTCACCGACCGCGCCCCCCTCTTCGTCGCCGTCACCTCCACCGCGACCCTGCTCCTGGGCGCCGGCGCCCTCGTCGGAGCCCTGACCGACCAGACCCCGAGCGAGGCCGCCGACGGAACGTACGCCGTCGTGCACGGCGCGGCCGAGACCGCGCAGGCGCTGGGCTCCTGGCTGATCGGCTTCGGCTTCATACTCTTCGTCACCGGGGGCAGACGCGCCTACAAGGACGCCTCCGCACGGCGCACCATCGGCATCCTCTGGGACGTCGGCACCTTCTGGCCACGCGCCGCCCACCCCTTCGCCCCGCCCTGCTACGCCGAGCGCGCGGTACCCGACCTGACCTGGCGCATGGCGACCTGGACCCGCGCCGAGGACGACCGCCGCCTCGTCATCTCGGGGCATTCCCAGGGCAGCGTGCTCGCCGCCGCGGCGGCCTGGCAGCTGACCCCCGCCGACCGCAAGCGGGTCGCGCTCCTCACCTACGGCTCACCCCTGGAACGCCTCTACGGCCGCTGGTTCCCGGCCCACTTCGGCCCGGCAGCGCTCGCCTCCCTGCACGCCGAGGTCGACTGCTGGCGCAACCTGTACCGCGTCACCGACCCCATCGGCGGCCCGGTCCGGCTGCCCGGCAGCTGCACCCCCGCGGTGGACCGCGAGGCTCTCAAGGACCCGCTGGCCTACGGCCGTACCCCCGCACACCCCCTGCCCGCCCCGATCCTGGGTCACGGCGACTACCAGGCCGACCCGGCGTTCGCGCGGGAGCGGCAGCGGCTGCTGAGACGGCTGCGGCCCGAAGTGCCGGCACAGCGGCCCGAGTCCGACGTGCAGAGCTGATCCCGGGCCTGCCGGGCCGCCTCAGGGCAGCTCCGGCAGGTCCTCCTCGTACAGCAGGGTCAGGTCGTCCGTGCTCGGCTCGTCGAGCTGGGCGACCCGGCCCGCGTGCCGCTCCACCATCGCCTCGAAGGTCTGACGTGCCGTACGGCCGTTGCCGAACGCCGGGCCCTTGGGAATCGCCGTGAAGTACTTCTGAAGAGCCTCGGCCAGGCCCGGACCGAGCCGGTACTCGTGCTCCTCGGCCTGCTGCTCCACGATCCGCAGCAGCTCGTCGGGTCCGTAGTCGCTGAAGGTGATGGTCCGCGAGAAACGGGACGCCACACCGGGGTTGACCGACAGGAACCGCTCCATCTCGGCCGTGTAACCCGCCACGATCACCACGACCGCGTCCCGGTGGTCCTCCATCAGCTTCACCAGCGTGTCGATGGCCTCCTTGCCGAAGTCCCGGCCCGAGTCCTCCGGCGACAGCGCGTACGCCTCGTCGATGAACAGCACACCGCCGCGCGCCTTGTCGAAGGCCTCCTGCGTGCGGATCGCGGTGGAGCCGATGTGCTCGCCGACCAGGTCGACCCGGGACACCTCGACCAGGTGACCCTTCTCCAGCACACCGAGGGAGGCGAGGATCTCGCCGTAGAGCCGGGCGACCGTCGTCTTGCCGGTACCGGGGGAGCCGGTGAAGACCAGGTGGCGCTTGACCGACGCCGCCTTCAGCCCCGCCTGCTGGCGGCGCCGCCCCACCTCGATCATGTCAGTGAGGGCGCGCACCTCGCGCTTGACGCTCTCCAGGCCCACCAGCGCGTCCAGTTCACCGAGGACCGCCTTGGAGGTCCGCGTCGGCTGCGCGGGCTCCGCTGCAGCGATCAGCGGCTCCTGCTCGGTGCTGCGCTGGCCGGGGATCGCGCCGAGGAGGCCGGGGGACTGGTGCGCGGTCTGTACGGCGGGCTCGGTCGCCGGGGCCGGCGGCCTGAGGCCCGCGCTCTCGTCGCTGGTGCAGTCCTCCACGTCGGGGCCGACCCCGGACGCCGCGTCCGGCCCGCCGTCCGCGAACTCGTACCCGCCGCGCGCGCACCGCTCCGTCCGGCACTTCCTCAGCGTCGTACGGCAACCGTCGATCACATGGAAGCCGTATCCGGCGCTGCCCCGCACCCGGCAGTTCAGGAAGGTGCCGCGACCGCCCGCCGAGACATAGAACCCGGCCTCCGCGGGCGAGTCGACCGTGCAGCGCTCGATGGTGGGGTCGGCGCCCTTGGTGACGATCACGCCGGTCTGGTTGCCGTCCAGGGTGCAGTTGTTGAGGGTTCCGCCACTGCCGTGGTCCCGGAACCAGGCGCCCGTCGCAGCGTCCCGGATCCGGCAGTCGTCGAGCTGGGCCGTGGCGCCGTCGCTCACCGACACGGCCGTGTTGCGCACCTGGGACAGGTCGCTGTCGACGACGTCCGCGCGGGAACCGCGGTCGAGGACGAACAGGGCGTCCGGCACGTCGTGCACCCGGCAGGAGTCCAGCACCGCCGTGGCGCCGTCACTGACCCACACCGCCGGGTAGTCGCCGGTGCTGTCGAAGATCTCGCACTGGTTGGCGTCCACGCGTGTGCCCGGATCCCACACCGAAAGGCCGTTGCGTCCGAACTGACGCACCGTCGTACGGGTCAGCGTCAGCACCGAGCGGGAACGCAGGTCGACCGCGTTCTCCGGGATGTCGTGGATACGGCAGTCGGCCAGGGTCAGCACGGCGTCCGTGTCGAGCGTGACCCCGTCGGCGGTGGTGCGGTGCACATCGCAGTCCGTGAGGTGGGCGGTGGCCCGGCCGGTGATCTGGACGCCGGAGCCCCGGACCTCGTAGACCTCGCAACCCACTGCTTCCAGCGCGGAGTTCTCCCCGGTCGCCGTCAGCCCCGAACCCGACGCGTGGTGGACCCGGCAGCGCTCCAGACGCGGATGCGCGCCCCCGCGTACGGCGATTCCCGCCTGACCGGCCGCGACGACCTCGCACTCCTCGAACACCCCGCCCCCGCCGTCGAGTACGGCGATGCCGATGCCCGCGGGATTGTCCACGGTGCAGCGCCGCACCGTCGGCCGCGCGCCGCCCCGTACCTCGATCCCGGCCGCGGACCGCGTGACGATCCGCACGTCCGAGAGCTCCGGGGTGCCCTCCTCCACGAGCAGTGCGGGTGCCGCCGCGTCCTGGCCCTCGACATGCAGGTCCTGCACCACGGCCGAGGCACGCACTGTCAGCGGCACACCGTCGAGCGGCGCGATCCGCACCGAGCCCGGAGAGCCCTCCGGGCCGCGCAGGGTCACCGCTCGCTGGACGACGAGGTTCTCCCGGTAGGTGCCGGGCGCGACGGTGAGGACGTCACCGTCGGCCGCGGCCTCCAGGGCGGCGGCGAGCGACGCGTACTCACCCGTGCGGCGCCGCCACCGCGATGTGCCGGTGTGCGTCACCTGGACCGTGCCCTGTGCCATGGCGTTGATGTGCCCCCACCTCGTAGTACGCGGGTTTTGCTGCCGAAGAGTTCGGCCGGTCCACCGTAGCGTGCGCGCGGGCGGTGGGTTGACCAGAGCCGTAAGGCCGTCAGCTACCGGTGCCGGTCCGGCCCCAGTCCGGACCCGCCTTGTCCCATGCCTGGTCCCAACGGGCGTACCGGCGACGGACCATGCGCCAGACGATCAGCCGTCTGCCGCCCTCGATCAGGCCGACGGCCAGCAGGGCCGCGCCGAAGCCGGCGAGCACGGCATGCGTTGCCGCGGTCGCGGAGTCCAGCGGGCGGGCCACGGCGCGGCCCTGTGCATCCGTCCATATCCTGAACCGGTCGCCGGGCTGCGGGGTGTCGAGGCTCGTCATGACCGAGCCCTGGTGCACGGTGCCGTCCGGCGCGGTCCAGTCGGCCACGACGCGGGTGCGCATGGTCCGCCCGGATGTGGCGCGGCACGCGCCTGATGCTGCGCGACGGCACGCTGCCGGGCGGCC
>CBFGZZ010000004.1:0-71686 GCA_965653385.1 uncultured Streptomyces sp.
GGCGCCGGCGGTGGCATCGAGGCCCGGGACCTGCGTGCGCTCGCCGAGGTCCTGCCGGCCCATGGGGTGACCGTCGCCCGCGTCGAGCAGCCCTGGCGCGTGGCCGGCAAGAAGGTGGCGCCCGCGCCGAAGACCCTCGACGCCGGCTGGCGGGGCCTGTGGCCCGCGCTGACCGCGCCCGGACTCCCGGTGATCTCCGGTGGCCGCAGCGCCGGCGCCCGCGTCGCCTGCCGTACGGCCGTCGAACTCGGGGCACACGCCGTCCTCGCCCTCGGCTTCCCGCTCCACCCGCCGGGCAGGCCCGACAGGTCCCGCGCCGACGAACTGCTCGGCGCCGGGGTCCCGACGCTCGTCGTACAGGGCGGGAACGATCCGTTCGGGAAACCGGAGGAGTTCCCGGACGGGGACTTCGAGATGGTCGAGGTGCCGTACGGCGATCACGGGTTCGCCGTGCCCAAGCGGGCGCCCCTCGACCAGGACGAGGCAGTGGCGATCGTCACGGACGCGGTCGTGCAGTGGGTCGGGTCACTCGGGTAAAGACTCGGGAATGTCCAAGGCCGGGCCTCTGTTGTGGCGGACAGCGGGTGCTGAAGCACCAGCGCAGACGTCGTAGGAGAGGAAGTCCGCCGCATGGGTTCGACCTACTGCCCGAGCCGCAGCAGCCGCGCCGACCTGGACTGGACGGTGCTGCACGCGGCCAAGACCGCTCCTATTCGAGGGGCGGCAGGTACGGCAGGTCGTCTATCCTCCGATTCAGGTGGGACCGGATTCGGCCCTGCCCGCAATCTTGAGGAGGTGGGTCCGGTTCCCGGTACCGACGCAGGGACCGACAACGGCCAGGCGGAGCAGCCCGAGGGCCAGGGCATGAGCGTGGACACGTCCGCGGAGACGACCGCCGAGCGCAGCGCGCGCTTCGAGCGGGACGCGCTCGAATTCCTCGACCAGATGTACTCGGCCGCCCTGCGCATGACGCGCAACCCGGCCGACGCCGAGGACCTGGTGCAGGAGACGTACGCCAAGGCGTACGCGTCCTTCCACCAGTTCCGTGAGGGCACCAACCTGAAGGCGTGGCTGTACCGGATCCTCACCAACACGTTCATCAACTCGTACCGCAAGAAGCAGCGTGAACCCCAGCGCTCCGCGGCCGAGGAGATCGAGGACTGGCAGCTCGCGCGTGCCGAGTCGCACATGTCGACGGGCCTGCGCTCCGCCGAGTCGCAGGCGCTCGACCACCTGCCCGACTCGGACGTGAAGGAAGCGCTTCAGGCGATCCCCGAGGAATTCCGTATCGCCGTGTACCTCGCCGACGTCGAGGGCTTTGCGTACAAGGAGATCGCGGACATCATGGGGACACCCATCGGTACGGTGATGTCCCGGCTGCACCGGGGCCGCCGTCAACTGCGCGGCATGCTCGAGGACTACGCCCGTGAGCGCGGGCTGGTCCCGGCCGGCGCCGGAGAGTCGAACGAAGCGAAAGGCTCGGGCTCATGAGCTGCGGAGAGCCGCACGAGACGGACTGCAGTGAGGTACTCGATCATCTCTACGAGTTCCTCGACAGTGAGATGCCGGACGTCGATCGCGACAAGTTCAAGCAGCACTTTCGCGAGTGCTCGCCGTGCCTGGAGAAGTACGGGCTCGAAGAGGCCGTGAAGAAGCTCGTCAAGCGCTGCTGCGGACATGACGACGTGCCGACGGACCTGCGCGCCAAGGTCATGGGGCGGATCGACCTGATCCGCTCGGGCCAGGCCGTGCCCGAGCACGACGTGACGGCGACGCCGCAGGAGTCCTGAACGCAAGGCCGTCACTCGAACGTGCTAATCCCGCTGTCCTGGACTGCGGACCTCCCCCACCCGCCCTAGGGTCCCGTGCTTGAAGCGCGTTGCCGGGGAGGGGCGTTATGGAAGCGGCAACCAGGGCGACACCCGTACGGGTCCGTGGCTACGTCGTCTGTGTCACCCTCGGCGCCCTGTTCTGTCTCCACACGCTGCCGTCGACGCACACTCCCTGGTGGGCGCCGGCCCTGCTCGCCGCGCTGTATGCCGGGGGCGCGTGGCTGTCCGGCTCGTTCTATCCCGTGCTCCTCGCCGGCGCTTTCCTGCTGCCTCCGTCCGCCGCCGCGCTGGTGGCGGTGCCGGGGGCACTGATCGCCCCGGTCGCCGGCCGGCCGTACCTGCTGCGACGGGTGTGGCGGGCGGCGCAGCTCGTGATCGCGGTGTGGGTGGCCGCCCGAGTGCACTGGGCGCTCGGCGAGCACGACGCCGTACAGGCGTCCGACTTCCCGTACGCGCTCGCCCCCGCCGGGGCCGCGGTGCTGTCGTTCTGCCTGGTGCTGACGGCGCTCGACGGCGGGATCCTGGCCCTCGCCGACCGTGTGCCCGCACGGCGTGCCTGGCGGGGGCTGTTCCTGCGCTCGCTGGCGCCGATCGCCGTGCACGGTCTTGCCGGGCTGATGATGGCCGTGCTGTGGCGCAGTCCCTACGGCCCGGTCGCCGCGCTGCTCGTGCTGCTGCCGATGTGCGTGTCGTGGTGGGTGTTCGCCCAGTACCACCGGGAACGCGCGGCGCATCAGGCGACCATCCGCGCGCTGGTCCAGGCCGTCGACATCAAGGACGGCTACACCCGCGGCCACAGCGAGCGGGTAGGACAGGCCACGATGATGATCGCGCGGGAGCTGGGCATGGCCGACGAGCGCGTCGAGGTGCTCCGCTTCGCCGGGATCCTGCACGACGTCGGGAAGCTCGGGGTGCCGACGCGACTGCTGCGCAAGGACGGGCCGCTCACACCCGAGGAACGGCGCGTCATCGAGCTGCACCCCGAGTACGGGCACGAGATGGTCCGGGGGATCTCCTTCCTCGGTGAGGCCCGGGCCGCCGTACTGCACCACCATGAGCGGCTGGACGGGAGCGGGTACCCCTACGGGCTGGCGGGCGGTCAGATCCCGGAGTCGGCACGGGTGGTGGCGGTCGCCGACGCGTTCGACGCGATGACGTCGAACCGGTCGTACTCAAGGGCCCGACCCGTGCCCGTCGCCCTGCGGGAGCTGGAGAAATGCGCGGGCTCGCACTTCGACCCCCGGATGGTCACGGCCCTCGTCCGAGCCGTGGACCAGCAGGGATGGCATCCCGTCGTGACCGCCGACGAGGCGTCCGTGCCGCCGCCCCGCCCACCCGTCGCCAGCGCCCCGGGCGCGCACCGATGAGCGCCCCGAGGCCGCGCCTCCTGCTCGGTCTCGTGCACGCGGGCGCCGCTCTCCTCGTCGCCGTCTGCCTGGTCGACACCCTGGGCAGCGGTCTCGTCGAACGCGGCACGGCGCTGGCCTTCGGAGTCCTCGTCGCCCTCGGCGAGCTCGCCCGCTGGACGGGAGCGGCGAGCAGGGAGGCCGCACCACTCGGCGCCGCCGCGGCGCTGTCGTACGCCCTGGTGGGGGAGAACGGCGGACAGTCCACCCAGCACGGCGTCGCCCAGGTGATCGGAGTCGTCCTCGCCGCCTCGCTGCTCGGCAGCGTGCCGCACATCGCGCGCGGCCGCCCCGTCATCGACCATCTCGCCCGGCGCGTCCTCACCGTCGGCTTCGCGGCCGTCTGCTTCCAACCGCTGTACAACCAGGGCACGTTCCACGGCTGGGGCACCGCATACGCCCTGCTGCTGCTCGCGATCCTCACGCTCACCGCCCTGTGCGACGCCCTGCTCGCCGCCGCACTCGCGCACTCCCGCACCCGGTGGCCGTTCGGGCCGCTGCTGCGGGACGAGCTGCGGGCGACGCTCGGGATCGGTTCGGCCGTCTGCGCGACGGGCGCGGTGACGGCGCTCGCCGTCGCCGTGGCCGGGCTGTGGGCGCTGCCCGTCTTCTCGCTCCCCCTTCTGCTCACCCAGATGTCCCTGCGTCGGTACGCCGCCGTCCGGGCCACCTACCGGCAGACCATCGCCTCCCTCGCCCGGGCCACCGAGATCGCCGGGTACACCCCGGCCGGACACGCCCGGCGGGTGGCCGCGCTCAGCCGGGAGGTGGGGCGTGACCTGGGACTGTCCGAGGCCGAGCTCACCGTGCTGGAGTACGCGGCCCTGATGCACGACATCGGGCAGCTCAGCCTGGTCGACCCGGTGCCGGCCGGGGCGACCGCCGTACTGCCCGTCGAGGAGCAGCGGCGGATCGCGCTGCTGGGCGGCGCCGTCGTACGGCAGACCGGGGTGAACCCACAGGTGGCGATGGTCGTGGAGCGGCTCGCCGACCCGTGCCCGGAGCAGCCGGTCGCGGCGCGGATCGTGCGGGCGGTCAACGCCTACGAGGAGAAGATCCGCGATGCCGGGCCAGGAGGGCCGCTGAAGGCGCTGGAGGAACTGCGGCTGGGCAGCGCCGGGGACTATGCGCCGGAGGTGGTCAGATCGCTCGCACGGGTGCTGTCCAGAGACTGTCTGACACCCCCTGTGGTTGGGTAACCCATGGGTAATGAGCGCCCTTCCAGCCGTACGTGGTTGGATGCGAATGAGAGTGTGTCCGGGGGCGAGCACTAGCCAGCCCACTCCACGGAACTGGCAGGCGGGAATCGTGAGGATCTTCGGCAAGGGACGGCACCGGCCCTCCGCCTCCTGGCGGCAGGCCACCGACCGTGCGTTCACGCTCATCGGCGACGGCCGGTACGAGGACGCGGGCGCGCTGCTGACGCGGGCCGCCGATCTGGAGCCCTGGCTTTCGGAGTCCTGGTTCAACCTCGCCCTGCTGCACAAGTTCCGGCACGACTGGGAGCAGGCCCGCGCGGCCGGGCTGCGGGCGGTGGCGCTGCTCGACCGGGAGACCGGGGCGCCCGACTGGTGGAACGTCGGCATCGCGGCCACCGCCCTGCAGGACTGGCCGCTGGCCCGGCGGGCCTGGCAGGCGTACGGGCTGCGGGTGCCGGGCGCCGCGACCGACTCCGGTGAGCCGGTCGGGATGGACCTGGGCAGCGCGGCCGTACGGCTGTCCCCGGAGGGGGAGGCCGAGGTCGTGTGGGGGCGGCGGCTGGACCCGGCCCGGATCGAGGTGCTGTCCATCCCGCTGCCGTCCTCCGGGCGGCGCTGGGGCGAGGTCGTACTGCACGACGGCGTGCCGCACGGGGAGCGGACCACGTCGGCGGGGCACGCCTACCCTGTCTTCGACGAGATCGAGCTGTGGGCGCCGTCGCCGGTGCCGACGTGGGTGGTGCTGCTGGAGGCCGCCACGGAGGCCGACCGGGATGCGCTGGAGCAGCTTGCCGCCGACGCGGGGTTTGCCGCCGAGGACTGGTCTTCCTCGGTGCGGTTGCTGTGCCGGATGTGCTCCGAGTCGCGTATGCCGTCGGACGAGGGGGACGGGGAGCATCTGGATCCGCACGATCACAGTGAGCCGGGGCATCCTGGGCCGCTGGGGCATCGGACGGACGGGCAGCTTTGGGTGCCGGAGCGGGAGTGCGGGGTGGCGGCGCCGGCCGCGCTGGTTCGGGGGTTGCTGGACGGGTGGGTCGCGGACAGCCCCGATTCCCGGGACTGGCGGGATCTCGAAGAGGTCTGCTGAGGATTCGCCGTACCCTGTATCAGCATCACACCCCCCTTTGGTTCATTTGGTTGTGCAGGAAGGCATACGTCGGTCATGGCCCAGCAGGACACCGAGCAGCAGCACGCGGGCGTGCTCCCCGTGGACGACGAGGGGTTCGTCGTCGACACCGAGGACACGGAGGAGCGCGAGAACGCCTGGCGTGAGCGCGGCACCTCGCGGCCGATCACCGTCGTCGGGAACCCGGTGCTGCACAAGGAGTGCAAGGACGTCACCGAGTTCGGCGCGGAGCTGGATCAGCTGGTGGCGGACATGTTCGCCTCGCAGCGCACCGCCGAGGGCGTCGGTCTCGCAGCCAACCAGATCGGCGTCGGTCTGAAGGTCTTCGTCTACGACTGCATGGACGACGAGGGCAGGCGGCACGTCGGTGTCGTGTGCAACCCGAAGCTCGTCGAGCTGCCCGCCGACCGGCGCCGGCTGGACGACAGCAACGAGGGCTGCCTGTCCGTGCCGACCGCGTACGCGCCGCTCGCCCGGCCGGACTACGCCGAGGTCACCGGGCAGGACGAGAAGGGCAACCCGATCAAGGTGCGCGGCACCGGGTACTTCGCTCGGTGTTTGCAGCACGAGACCGACCACCTGTACGGCTACCTCTACATCGACCGTCTCTCCAAGCGGGAGCGCAAGGACGCGCTGCGGCAGATGGCCGAGAACGAGCCCCGCTACCCCGTGGTCGCGAACGACTGAGGCCTCCTCCGAGACCCCACAAGTCACTTACGCACGGCGCCTGTTCAGGTACACCCTCCTGACCAGGCGCCGTTCGCATGTCCGGCACGTGTTCGATCCCATACAGGCAGGTACTGATCCAAATCCAGTCATAAAGTGGGAGACTCGCGGCATCCAGGAGTAGTGAAAGAAGCAAATCCGTTCCCAGAACGGTCGGTTATGGTGCTGAATGGAAGCGCGGGGATACGCGACGGCGCACGCCCGGTACAGCGGGAGGGGTGTGCGCGGCTGTATGAATGGCGGCTGAGAGGAGTTTGTTCGTGCATGCTTTCTCAGACAGCACCACAGCGACATCGACGGCGGTCCCGGTTCCACCGTCGCTCTCTCTCCCGGTGATCGAAGCAGCGTTTCCCAGGCAACTCCATCCGTATTGGCCGCGGCTCCAGGAGAAGACCCGCGCCTGGCTGCTGGAGAAGCGGCTGATGCCGGCCGACAAGGTCGCGGAATATGCCGACGGTCTTTGCTATACCGACCTCATGGCCGGGTACTACATGGGCGCCCCGGACAATGTCCTGCAGGCGATCGCGGACTTCAGCGCCTGGTTCTTCGTGTGGGACGACCGCCATGACCGCGACATCGTCCACCACCGCCCGGCCGCCTGGCGGCGGCTCAGGTTCCGGTTGCACGCGGCGCTGGACGCACCCGAGGACCATCTGCACCACAAGGACCCGCTGGTCGCGGGGTTCGCGGACAGTGCGGGGCGGCTGTACGCGTTTCTGCCCGGCACCTGGAACGCACGGTTCGCCCGGCATTTCCATCTTGTGATAGAGGCGTACGACCAGGAATTTCGCAACCGCGTCGAGGGGAGGATTCCGACGGTCGAGGAATATCTCGAACTGCGTCGGCTCACCTTCGCGCACTCGATATGGACAGATCTGCTGGAGCCGAGCGCCGGAACGGAACTGCCGGACTCCGTGAGAAAGCATCCGGCTTTTCGGCGGGCGGCATTGCTGAGCCAGGATTTCGCCGCCTGGTACAACGATCTGTGCTCCTTTCCGAAGGAAATAGCGGGTGCGGAGGTCCATAACCTCGGAATCAGTCTGATCACGCACAAAGGGCTGACCCTCGAAGAGACGGTGACGGAAGTCAGGCGTCGGGTCGAGGACTGCATAGCCGATTTCCTCGCGGCCGAGTGCGAGGTCCTGGAATTCGCCGACTCCCTCGCCGACGGCACGCAGCGGGGAACCGAACTCCGCGCCGCCGTACGTGCCTGCGTCGCCAATATGCGCAACTGGTTCAGCTCGGTCTACTGGTTCCACCACGAGTCCGGTCGCTACCGCGTCGACAGCTGGGACGACCGGTCCACGCCCCCGTACGTCACCAACGAAGCGGCAGGTGAGCTATGACCGTCGAGTCCGTCCGCCCCGAGGCCGGCCCGCCCGCGACCCCGGAACTGCGTGAACCGCCCCTCGCCGGCGGGGGCGTTCCGCTTCTCGGCCACGGCTGGAAGCTGGTCCGGGATCCGCTGGCCTTCATGGCGACCCTGCGCGACCACGGCGACGTCGTACGGATCGGGCTCGGGCCGAAGACGGTGTACGCCGTCACCACGCCCGAGCTCACCGGCGCGCTGGCGCTGAGCCCCGACTTCGAGATCGCCGGGCCGCTGTGGGAGTCCCTGGAAGCCCTGCTCGGCAAGGAGGGTGTGGCCACCGCCAACGGCCCCCGGCACCGCCGGCAGCGGCGCACCATCCAGCCCGCCTTCCGCCTCGACGCGATCCCCGGGTACGGGCCGATCATGGCGGAGGAGGCACGGGCGCTGACCGAGCGCTGGCGGCCCGGCGAGACCGTCGACTGCACCGCCGAGTCGTTCCGGATCGCCGTACGGATCGTCGCCCGTTGTCTGCTGCGCGGCGCCTACATGGACGAGCGGGCCGACCGGCTGTGCGCCGCACTCGACGTCCTCTTCCGCGGGATGTACCGGCGGATGGTGATCCCGCTCGGGCCGCTGTACCGCCTGCCTCTGCCCGCCAACCGCCGGTTCAACGGTGCCCTGGCCGATTTTCATCTCCTGGTCGACGAGGTCGTCGCCGAACGCCGGGCATCCGGTCAAAAGCCGGACGATTTGCTGACGGCATTGCTTGAGGCGAAGGACGAGAATGGCGACCCCATCGGGGAGCAGGAGATCCATGACCAGGTCGTCGCGATATTCACCGCGGGCGCCGAAACCGTGGCCTCCACGATCTTGTGGCTGCTCCATGTGCTCGCGGAACATCCGGAACACGCGGACAGGATCTGCGCGGAGGCCGAATCCGTCACCGGCGGCCGGCCCGTGGCATTCGAGGACGTCCGCGGGCTGCGGCACACCAACAATGTCATCGTGGAGGCGATGCGTTTACGTCCGGCGATCTGGATTCTGACGCGACGGGCGGTGACCGATACGTCACTGGGTGGCTATCGCATTCCAGCCGGGGCCGACATCGTATACAGCCCCTACGCCGTCCAGCGCGATCCGCGGTCGTACGTCCGCAACCTCGACTTCGACCCCGATCGCTGGCTTCCGGAACGCGTCAAGGAGGTACCGAAATACGCCATGAGCCCGTTCGGCGTCGGCAACCGCAAGTGCCCGAGCGACCACTTCTCCATGGCGATGCTGACGCTGATCACGGCGGCTCTGGCCGGCAGGTACCGCTTCGAGCAGGTGCCCGGCTCGAACGACGCGACCCGGGTGGGGATCACGCTGCATCCGCACACGCTGCTGCTGACGCCGGTGGCGCGGGAGTAGCTCAGGCGGCTTCGGGGCCCCGGAACGTCCGTCGGTAGGCGTTCGGCGTCGTGCCCAGGGCCCGGACGAACTGATGGCGCAGCGCGGCCGCGGTGCCGAACCCGGTCCGGCCGGCGATCGTGTCCACCGTCTCGTCCGTCGCCTCCAGCAACTCCTGGGCCAGCAGCACACGTTGGCGCAGGATCCAGCGGTAGGGGGTCGTGCCGGTCTCCTGCTGGAAGCGGCGGGCGAAGGTGCGCGGGGACATCAGCGCGCGCTCGGCGAGCTGCTCGACGGTGACCTCCTCGTCGAGGTGCCGCTCCATCCACGCCAGCACCTCGCCGACCGTGTCGCACTGGGAGCGGGGCAGGGGGCGCGCGATGTACTGGGCCTGTCCGCCGTCCCGGTGCGGCGGGACCACCATGCGCCGGGCGATCTTGTTGGCGACCTCGGGCCCCTGCTCCTGCCGCACGATGTGCAGACACGCGTCGATGCCGGCGGCGGTGCCGGCGCTGGTGATCACCGGCCCTTCGTCGACGTACAGCACATCGGGCTCGACGGCCGCCCGCGGATGCCGCGAGGCCAGCTCCTCGGCGTGCCGCCAGTGCACACTGCACCGCCGCCCGTCGAGCAGCCCCGCCGCGCCCAGCACGAAGGCGCCGGAGCAGACGCTGAGCACCCGCGCGCCCCGCTCCACCGCCCTGACCAGGGCGTCCAGCAGCTCGGGCGGATAGGTGCGGGTCACGTACTCGCTGCCGGCCGGTACGGCGATCAGGTCGGCCTCGTCCAGCCGCTCCAGGCCGTACGGCGTCGAGACGGTGAGCCCGCCGACATGCGTGCCGAGCGTCGGCCCCTCGGCGGAGACGACCGCGAAGTCGTAGGTGGGCAGCCCCTCGTCGCTGCGATCGATGCCGAACACCTCGCAGACGACGCCCATTTCAAAGAGATGTACGCCGTCGAGGAGGACGGCGGCGACGTTCTTCAGCATGCTGCCAGTGTGCCTCGAAGCTGGCAGTAAATCGAGGGTGTGCGGCAGTCCTGCCACTGTTCGTAAGGAGTGTCCGGCGCGACAGTGGTGTCATGACTGCAGAACAGACACAGACACTGCTCGCCATGGTCGTCGTCCTCGGCATGCTCGTCCTCCTGGTCCTCCCGTCAGTGATCGGGATCGTGCACGACCGGCGCATCGACCGTCAGATCAGGGAGGCCCAGGAACGCGACAAGGTCAGGACTCGGCAGACCAGCTCTCAGAAGTCCTCGTCCAGGTCGACGGTGCCCTCCACCGCCACCTGGTACGCCGACGGACGCCGCTCGAAGAAGTTGGTCAACTCCTGAACGCCCTGGAGCTCCATGAAGGAGAAGGGGTTCTCGGAGCCGTACACCGGAGCGAAGCCGAGGCGCGTGAGGCGCTGATCGGCGACACACTCCAGGTACTGCCGCATCGAGTCGGTGTTCATCCCCGGGAGGCCGTCACCGCACAGGTCGCGCGCGAACTGCAGCTCGGCCTCGACGGCCTCCCTCAGCATGTCGGTGACCTGCTGCTGGAGCTCGTCGTCGAAGAGCTCCGGCTCCTCCTTGCGGACGGTGTCGACCACGTCGAACGCGAAGGACATGTGCATCGTCTCGTCGCGGAACACCCAGTTGGTGCCGGTGGCCAGACCGTGCAGCAGGCCCCGGCTGCGGAACCAGTAGACGTAGGCGAAGGCGCCGTAGAAGAACAGGCCCTCGATGCACGCCGCGAAGCAGATCAGGTTCAGCAGGAACCGGCGCCGGTCGGCCTGGGTCTGCAGGCTCTCCAGCTTCTCGACCTCGTTGATCCACTTGAAGCAGAACTCGGCCTTCTCGCGGATGGACGGGATGTTCTCGACGGCGTCGAAGGCCGCCGCCCTGTCCTCCGGGTCGGGCAGATAGGTGTCGAGCAGCGTCAAGTAGAACTGGACGTGCACGGCCTCCTCGAAGAGCTGCCTGCTCAGGTACAGGCGTGCCTCGGGGGAGTTGATGTGCTTGTACAGCGTCAGGACCAGGTTGTTCGCCACGATCGAGTCGCCCGTCGCGAAGAACGCGACCAGCCGGCCGATCATGTGCTGCTCGCCCTCGGACAGCTTCGCCAGGTCGGCGACGTCCGAGTGGAGGTCGACCTCCTCCACGGTCCAGGTGTTCTTGATGGCGTCCCGGTAGCGCTCGTAGAAGTCCGGGTAGCGCATGGGGCGCAGGGTCAGCTCGAAGCCCGGGTCGAGGAGGTTGGCGTTACGGGTGTTCGTGGGGGTGGTCATTACTGGCAGGCCTCGCAGGACTCGGGGTTTTCCAGGGAGCAGGCGACGGCGTCTTCGGGCGCCGGCTGCTGTACGGGGATGGTGGCTTGGGCCTGGGCGGCGCGGGCGATGCGGGTCGCCGGGCGCGAGCGCAGGTAGTACGTCGTCTTCAGGCCCGACTTCCAGGCGTACGCGTACATCGAGGAGAGCTTGCCGATGGTCGGCGTCTCCATGAAGAGGTTCAGGGACTGCGACTGGTCCAGGAACGGGGTCCGGGCGGCGGCCATGTCGATGAGCCCGCGCTGCGGGATCTCCCACGCCGTGCGGTACAGGGCCCGCACGTCGGCCGGGATCCAGGCGAAGTCCTGCACCGAGCCGCCCGACTCGCGCAGCGCCTCACGGGTGCGGGCGTCCCAGACGCCGAGCGCCTTCAACTCGTCGACCAGGTAGGAGTTGACCTGGAGGAACTCGCCGGACAGCGTCTCGCGCTTGAACAGGTTGGAGACCTGGGGCTCGATGCACTCGTAGACGCCGGCGATGGACGCGATGGTCGCGGTGGGCGCGATGGCCAGGAGCAGGGAGTTGCGCAGGCCGGTGGTGGCGATACGGCCGCGCAGGGCCGCCCAGCGCTCGGGCCAGGTGAGTTCGGCGTTCGGGAAGTGGTCGGGGTGCAGGACGCCCTGCGCGGTACGGGTCTTCTCCCAGGCCGGCAGCGGGCCGTTGCGCTCGGCGAGGTCGGTGGACGCCTCGTAGGCGGCCAGCATGATGCGCTCGGCGATCCGGGTGGAGAGCTGCTTCGCCTCCGCCGAGTCGAACGGGAGCCGCAGCTTGAAGAAGACGTCCTGGAGCCCCATCGCGCCGAGTCCCACCGGCCGCCACTTGGCGTTCGAGCGGCCCGCCTGCTCGGTCGGGTAGAAGTTGATGTCGACCACGCGGTCGAGGAAGGTGACGGCGGTACGCACGGTGGCGTCCAGCCGCTCCCAGTCGATGTCGCCGGTCGCCGTGTCGACGAACGCGCCGAGGTTGACGGACCCCAGGTTGCAGACCGCCGTCTCCCCGTCGTCCGTGACCTCCAGGATCTCCGTGCAGAGGTTGGAGGAGTGGACGACATGGCCGGGCAGGGCGGTCTGGTTGGCGGTGCGGTTGGCGGCGTCCTTGAAGGTCATCCAGCCGTTGCCGGTCTGCGCGAGGGTGCGCATCATCCGGCCGTACAGGTCGCGGGCCGGGATGGTCTTCTTCGCCAGGCCCGCCTCCTCGGCCTTGCGGTAGGCGGCGTCGAACTCCTCGCCCCACAGGTCGACCAGCTCGGGTACGTCGGCGGGGGAGAACAGCGACCACAGGCCGTCGGCGTTGACCCGGCGCATGAACTCGTCCGGCACCCAGTGCGCGAGGTTCAGGTTGTGCGTACGGCGGGCGTCCTCACCGGTGTTGTCGCGCAGCTCCAGGAACTCCTCGATGTCGGAGTGCCAGGTCTCCAGGTACACCGCGGCCGCGCCCTTGCGCCGGCCGCCCTGGTTCACCGCGGCGACCGAGGCGTCCAGGGTCTTCAGGAACGGGACGATGCCGTTGGAGTGCCCGTTGGTGCCGCGGATCAGCGAACCGCGGCCGCGGATGCGGGAGTACGCGATGCCGATGCCGCCGGCGTGCTTCGAGAGGCGGGCGACCTGGTGATAGCGGTCGTAGATGGAGTCCAGCTCATCGAGCGGGGAGTCCAGGAGGTAGCAGGACGACATCTGGGGGTGCCGGGTGCCGGAGTTGAAGAGGGTGGGGGAGGAGGGGAGGTAGTCGAGGCGGCTCATGAGCCCGTAGAGCGCGGCGACTTCGTCCAGGGCCCGGGGGGTGTCGTCCTCGGCGAGACCGGCGGCGACGCGGAGCATGAAGTGCTGGGGCGTCTCGATGACCTTGCGGGTGATCGGGTGCCGGAGCAGGTAGCGGCTGTGCAGGGTGCGCAGGCCGAAGTAGCCGAAGCGGTCGTCGGCGGCCGTGTCGACCAGGGCGTCGAGACGGGCCGCGTGGATCCGCGCGAACTCGGCGGTCCGGTCGGCGATGAGGCCCTCGCGGTGGCCGACCGCGACCGACTCGGTGAACGACGTGACGCCCTGCGAGGCGGCCTCCGCGCGGATGCCGATGGTGAGCAGCCGGGCGGCCAGCCGGGAGTAGGCGGGGTCCTCGGAGATCAGACCGGCGGCGGCCTCCGTCGCCAGCTCCCGCAACTCCGCCTCGTCCGCGGCGGCGGACCGGCCGCGCAGCGCGGCGGCGGCGACCCGCCCGGGGTCGGCGTCGGGGAGGTCGGCGGTCAGCTCGGTGAGGGTCCGCAGCAAGGCCGTTCCGGGGGCGTCCTCGTCGATGGCGACGGTCGGGACGGCTGAGGCCGGATCTGCTGGCGCGATGGTCACGTGGGGGCTCTCCCTCGCTCGGCACGGGGGCCTTGCGGAGGGCAGGGGGCAGCACACGAGCGCACGCGGCGTCGCGTCCACCGGCCCATTCCACGAGGCCCGGACGTCAGTGCGCACCGGCCGGGTGGCCGGGCGCGCTGTCGGCAGGTCCTCGGACTGACTCCTGTGCACGGTTCTGGGAACAGATATGCACAAGTACACCGTTGCGGGACAGTTCCGGATTCGCACCGGATTCCCCTGCGGCGACAGCGAGCATGAGCATACATCTTGTGCCGTGCTGTCGTGTCACCCCCAGATGTTGTGTCGCGCTGGTTTCAGAGCGTCAACTGGTAGGTGAGGAGAGTGATGTCGTCCAGGTGCGGGACCGGGTTCCAGTCCCGCTCGGGTGTGCGGGCGAAGTCCAGGCGTTCGTAGATGCGGTGGGCGCTGTGCATGGTGCGCTGGGTCGACAGGACGATACGCGCACAGGTCTCCGTGGCCCGTGCGCGGTCGACGCAGGCACGTACGAGAGCCTCGCCGGCACCCCGGCCGCGCGCCGCCCGGTCGACGGCGAGCATCCGGATCTCGGCCTCCCCGGCGCGGGCTATGTCGGCCATCGGACCGCCGCTCGGCACGAAGGTCACGCCGCCGAGCAGCCGGCCGTTGTCGACGGCCACCAGCACGTCAGCGGCTGCGGCCCGCTTGGCCACGTCCCTGAGCTCGCCGACGTACTCGTCGCTCTCGCCGAAGTCGAGGAGACCGTCCTGGAGGTAGGCCTGGGCGGTGATCTCGCCGAGGGCGTCGTACTCGTCGGGGCTCGCGCGCCGAATCTGGAAGTCCATGCGGGTGAGTGTGCCCGACACACACGCCGACGGGCCGCCGGATTTCTCCGACAGCCCGCCGATGTCAGTTCAGGTCAGTCCAGGGACTCAGTGGGACTTGCCCGCCGTCGCCGGCGGCAGTTCCGCCTGGACGCCCGGGTCGCCGGCGTCCGCCGTGTAGTCCTCCGGGCTGGTCTCGTCGATGCCCTCGGGGGCCTTCGCGGCCTTCAGGACGAAGGTCAGGACCACCGTGACGACGACGTTGAGCACGAACGCCGTCAGGCCGATGTAGCCGATCTCGCCGATGCCGGGGATCTCCGCCGAGGAGCCGCCGAAGTGCTTCTGCGTCGGCGTGGAGACGTTGTACGCGGCGACCGTGCCGTAGACCATGCCGACCGCCCAGCCGGCCAGCAGCGCCCAGCGGTGGAACCAGCGGGTGAACAGGCCGCCGACCAGGGCCGGGAAGGTCTGCAGGATCCAGATGCCGCCCAGGAGCTGGAAGTTGATCGCGACCGTCTTGTCCATGGTGAGGACGAAGATCAGCGCACCCACCTTCACCAGCAGCGAGACCAGCTTGGAGACCTTGGTCTCCTGGGCGGGCGTCGCGTCCGGCTTGATGAAGTCCTTGTAGATGTTGCGGGTGAAGAGGTTCGCGGCCGCGATGGACATGATGGCGGCCGGGACCAGGGCCCCGATGCCGATCGCCGCGAACGCCACGCCCGCGAACCAGTCGGGGAACATGTTCTCGAAGAGCTGCGGGATCGCCAACTGGGGGTTGGTGACGAGAACTCCGGCCGCGATGGCCATGAAGCCGAGCAGCGCCAGCAGGCCGAGCATCAGGGAGTACAGCGGCAGGATCGTCGTGTTGCGGCGAATCACCTCACGGCTGCGCGACGAGAGCGTCGCCGTGATCGAGTGCGGGTACATGAACAGCGCCAGCGCCGAGCCGAACGCCAGCGTGGCGTACCCCCACTGGGCCGCCGCGGGCGGGATGAGGCCGCCGGCACCGGCCTCCGTGTACTTCTTGTCCGCCGCGGCGAAGATCTCGTCGAAACCGCCCAGCTTGATCGGGATGTAGATGATCGCCACCGCGATGACGATGTAGATCAGCGTGTCCTTCACGAACGCGATCAGCGCGGGCGCGCGCAGACCCGAGGAGTACGTGTACGCGGCCAGCACACCGAAGGCGATGAGCAGCGGCAGGTCCTTGATGAACCAGTTCGTGTTCTCGCCGCCACCGATGCCCATCACGTCCAGCACGGCCTGGATGCCGACGAGCTGGAGCGCGATGTACGGCATCGTCGCCAGGATGCCGGTCAGCGCGACGGCCAGCGACAGGCCCTTCGAGCCGAAGCGGCCGCGCACGAAGTCCGAGGTCGTGACGTAGCCGTGCTTGTGGGAGACCGACCACAGGCGGGGCAGGAAGGTGAAGATCAGGGGGTAGACGAGGATCGTGTACGGCACCGCGAAGAAGCCCGCCGCGCCGGCCGCGTAGATCGCCGCCGGGACCGCCACGAAGGTGTACGCCGTGTACAGGTCGCCGCCGAGCAGGAACCAGGTCACCCAGGTGCCGAAGGATCGGCCGCCCAGGCCCCATTCGTCGAGGCTGTGCTCGTTCTCGGCCTTGCGCCAGCGCGCGGCCAGGAAGCCCATGACCGTCACGGCCAGGAAGAAGAAGATGAAGACGCCGAGCGCGACGCCGTTCACGCCGTCGTTCATTCCGACGCACCGCCCTTCTGGGAGGCACGGGCGCGCTGGTCACGCTGCCACAGCTTGTACGCGACCATCGTCAGCAGCGTGGAGACCAGGACCCACAGCATCTGGTACCAGTAGAAGAACGGGATGCCGGCGAACTCCGGATCCGCCTTGGCGTACGAACCGACCCACAACATCGCCACAAAGGGCGCGATGAGGCAGAGCGCGATGACGACCCGGACGGGTGTCACCAGCCCTCTGTTCACCTCTGGGGCATCTGACATCTGACGGCTCCGTCCCCTCACTGATCACCTGTGAAACGCCCGGGCAATGTAGGTGACGGTGCAACTACAGCGGAAGACCCTGTCCGCATATCGGATGTGGAGGATTGGTGTGTACGGCGGCAGCGGAACCCCTGGCGCGGTCCGCCTCCTGACGGCCGGTCCGCATCCGCTCGAACCCGTACCGCCCCTCAGTCCTGCGGCCGCTTCAACCTCGCCACGCTGCGTCGTCGCGGGGGATAACCCCCGGACCCCCAGCCGACCCCACGCGTGCCGCCCCTCAGTCCTGCGGCCGCTTCAACCTCGCCACGAACTTGTACCGGTCCCCCCGGTACACCGATCGCACCCACTCCACCGGCTGTCCTTCCCGGTCCAGCGAGTGCCGGGACAGCATCAGCATCGGCAGGCCCACGTCGGTGCCGAGCAGGCCGGCCTCGCGCGGGGTGGCCAGGGAGGTCTCGATGGTCTCCTCGGCCTCGGCGAGATGGACGCCGTAGACCTCGGCGAGCGCGGTGTACAGGGAGGTGTACTTGACCAGGGAGCGGCGCAGGGCGGGGAAGCGCTTGGCGCTCAGGTGGGTCGTCTCGATGGCCATCGGCTCGGCGTTCGCCATGCGCAGCCGCTCGATGCGCAGCACCCGGCCGCCGGCGGTGATGTCGAGCAGCTCGGCGAGGCGGTCGTCGGCGGTGATGTAACCGATGTCCAGGAGCTGCGAGGTGGGTTCCAGGCCCTGGGCGCGCATGTCCTCGGTGTACGAGGTTAGTTGCAGCGCCTGCGAGACCTTCGGCTTGGCGACGAACGTGCCCTTGCCCTGGATGCGCTCCAGGCGGCCCTCGACGACCAGCTCCTGGAGGGCCTGGCGCACGGTCGTGCGGGAGGTGTCGAACTCGGCGGCCAGCGTGCGCTCGGGCGGGACCGGGGTGCCGGGCGACTGCGTCTCCGTCATGTCGAGCAGGTGCTTCTTCAGGCGGTAGTACTTGGGCACGCGTGCGGTACGAACGCCTGCCCCACCCTCGTTCTCCGCACTGCTGACGTCGGTACTCATGGCCTGCCTTCCCGGCTCCGGAGGAGGGTCACCTCGTGATCCCTTCTGTATACCCGTCGCCGCCTCTTTTGGTCTAGTCCACAGCGCCGAGTGGTCTAGCGGACGAGAGTACTCCGGCGCGGCTGTTTTCGCTGCCTTCTTACTTAAAGGTTCCTGCATATGTAGGTCCCATAACGGCTGGTCAGAGGCTATTCGGCCACCCTTGACACGCTTCGTGGTCTGGTCCAAGCTCCCCCTACTGGTCTACACCATTGGTCCAGGTCCCGGCCTGTGGGCGGGGGAGGTGTGGGCATCCCTGAGGAGGGTGGCGTGAAGCGCAAGCTGATATCCGCGATCGGTGTCGCGGGCATGATGATCTCCCTGGCGGCGTGCGGGGGCGACAACGGCGACGGCGGGGACAAGGCCGGGGCGGACGGGTTCGCGGGCCAGACGCTCACGGTGTGGGTGATGGACGGCTCCTCCCCGGACCAGTGGCAGAAGGACGTGGCCGCGGCCTTCGAGAAGAAGACCAAGGCCAAGGTCAAGTTCGAGGTCCAGCAGTGGAACGGCATCCAGCAGAAGCTGACCACCGCCCTGTCCGAGGAGAACCCGCCGGACGTCTTCGAGATCGGCAACACCCAGACCCCGGCCTACGCCAAGACCGGCGGCCTCGCCGACCTCGCCGACCTCAAGACCGAGATCGGCGCCGACTGGACCGCGTCCCTGAACGAGTCCTCCATCTACGACGGCAAGCAGTACGCCGCTCCGTGGTACTTCGCCAACCGCGTCGTCCTCTACAACAAGAAGATCTGGGCCGAGGCGGGCATCAAGGACACCCCCAAGACCCGCGACGAGTTCTACGCCGACCTCAAGCAGATCGGTGAGAAGACCGACGCCGAGCCCATCTACCTGCCGGGCCAGAACTGGTACCACTTCGTCGGCCTGACCATCGGCGAGGGCGCCGAGCTGGTGAAGAAGGACGGCGACAAGTACGTCTCCAACCTCGCCGACCCGAAGATCGCCGCCGCCATGGAGACGTACAAGAAGTTCCAGGCGCTGTCCAAGGCCCCCAAGGACAAGGACGAGGCCACCCCGCAGCAGGGCGAGGTCTTCGGCAAGGGCAACGTCGGTGCCTTCATCGGCATGGGCTGGGAGGCCGGCATCGCCGTCAAGGCCAACCCGAAGATCGAGAAGGAGATCGGCTACTTCACCATCCCGGGTGCCACGGCCGACAAGCCCGAGGGCGTCTTCCTCGGCGGCTCCAACCTCGCGGTCGCCGCGGGCAGCCAGAAGCAGGAGCTGGCCAAGGAATTCCTGCGGATCGCCCTGTCCGACCAGTACGAGGGCGAGCTGGCCAAGCTCAACGGTGTCATCCCCAACAAGGCGGCGCTGCAGACCAACCTCAAGGGCAACGCCGTCGCCGAGGCCGCCGCGCCGGCCGCCGCGGGCGGTGGCACCACGCCGCTGATCCCCGAGTGGGCCGCCGTGGAGAACGCGCCCAACCCGGTCAAGACGTACATGACCGCCGTGCTGAACGGCAAGTCCCCGGCCGAGGCCGCCAAGCAGGTCGAGGACGAGTTCAACAAGCGCCTGGCGCAGCAGCAGTAACCAGCCGCAGCAAGGCGCCGGTGTTCGCGCCGGGGTGGGGGATGCGCATGGCGCCCCCCGCCCCGGCGACCGCACGCGGGTCTACGTACGTAGGTCGAGAAGAGAGATCGCGAGCATGACCGTGCAGACCGAACGGCCGCCCTCCGGCCCGGTGGACGTGACCAAGAGGGATGAGAGCGGGCCCGCCGGGCCGCGGCCCCGTGCCGCGTTCCGCGCCGGCGCGCTCACCCCGTACCTCCTGCTGCTGCCCGCCTGCGCGGCCACCGTGCTGCTGCTCGGCTGGCCGCTGGTGAAGGACGTGCTGCTGTCGTTCCAGAACCTCAACATGGCGCAGCTGATCCAGCACGTCACCGAGTGGAACGGCGTCGACAACTACAGGGAGGTCCTCACCGGTGAGGACTTCTGGCGCGTCACCCTGCGCTCGATCCTGTTCACGGCGGTCAACGTCGCCCTGATCATGGTCGTGGGCGCGCTGGTCGGCCTGCTGCTCGCCCGCCTCGGCAAGCGGATGCGGGTCACGCTGCTGATCGGGCTCGTGCTGGCCTGGGCGATGCCCGTGGTCGCCGCCACCACCGTCTACCAGTGGCTGTTCGCGCAGCGCTTCGGCGTCGTCAACTGGGTGCTGGACAAGCTGGGCTGGCACTCCATGGCCGACTACAGCTGGACCAGCAGCCAGATGTCGACGTTCTTCGTGGTGACGGTCCTGATCGTCTGGATGTCGATCCCGTTCGTCGCGATCAACCTCTACGCGGCCACGACCACCATCCCGAGCGAGCTCTACGAGGCCGCGGCGCTCGACGGGGCCGGCGGCTGGAAGAGCTTCACCACGGTGACGCTGCCGTTCCTGCGGCCGTTCCTCTACGCCACGACGTTCCTGGAGGTCATCTGGGTCTTCAAGGCGTTCGTGCAGGTCTTCACCATCAACGGCGGCGGCCCCGACCGGCTCACCGAGATCCTGCCCGTCTACGCCTACATCGAGGGCGTCGGCAACCAGCACTACGGCATGGGCGCGGCCATCGCCGTCCTGACCATCCTGATCCTGCTCGGCCTCACCGCGTACTACCTGCGGATCGTTCTCAAGCAAGAGGAGGACGAGCTGTGAAGCGCTCGCTCTTTGGCCGCCTGTGGCCCAACGTCACGGCCGTCGTCCTGTTCATCGGCTTCGTCTTCCCCGTCTACTGGATGTTCTCCACGGCCTTCAAGCCGACCGGCGACATCATCTCGGAGAACCCGGTGTGGTTCCCGACCGACGTCACCTTCGAGCACTTCAAGCGGGCGATCGGCGTCGACCACTTCTGGACGTACGTCGCCAACTCGCTGATCGTCACGCTCTGCGCCGTGGGCCTCGCCCTGGTCGTCGCGCTCGCCGGTTCCTTCGCGCTCGCCCGGATGCGGTTCAAGGGGCGGCGCGGGTTCGTCATCGGCTTCATGGTGGCCCAGATGGCGCCGTGGGAGGTCATGATCATCGCGATGTACATGATCGTGCGGGACGCCTCGATGCTGAACAGCCTCGTGCCGCTGACGGTCTTCTACATGATGATGATCCTGCCCTTCACCATCCTGACCCTGCGCGGTTTCGTCGCCGCCGTGCCCCGGGAGCTGGAGGAGGCCGCGATGGTCGACGGCTGCGGCCGCGCCCAGGCGTTCCGCAAGGTCATCCTGCCGCTGCTGGCCCCGGGCCTGATGTCCACGTCCCTGTTCGGCTTCATCACCGCATGGAATGAATTCCCGCTGGTCCTGGTGCTGAACAAGGAGGCGGAGGCGCAGACCCTGCCACTGTGGCTGTCCAGCTTCCAGACCGCCTTCGGCAACGACTGGGGCGCCACGATGGCGGCGTCCTCCCTCTTCGCCGTCCCGATCCTGATCCTCTTCGTCTTCCTGCAGCGCAAGGCTGTCAGCGGCCTGACGGCCGGCGCCGTGAAGGGATAACGCCCCCCGATGACGACATTCGCCAGCGGCACCGACACTCTGACGCGCGATGCCCTGACCGTGCTCCAGCCGGGCTTCACCGGCACCACCGCCCCCGACTGGCTGCTCCGCCGTCTCGGCGAGGGCCTCGCCTCCGTCGGCCTGTTCGGCCGCAACATCGCCTCGCCCGAGCAACTGGCCGCGCTGACCGCCCAGTTGCGCGCCGAGCGGGACGACGTGCTGGTCGCGATCGACGAGGAGGGGGGTGATGTGACGCGGCTGGAGGTGCGCACCGGCTCCAGCTTCCCCGGCAACCACGCCCTGGGCGCGGTGGACGACGTGGAGCTGACCCGGGAGGTGGCCTTCGAACTGGGCCGCCGCCTGGCCGCCTGCGGGGTGAACCTCAACTGGGCCCCGTCGGCCGACGTGAACTCCAACGCGGCCAACCCGGTGATCGGCGTCCGTTCCTTCGGCGCCGACACGGCGCTGGTGGCCCGCCACACCGCGGCCTACGTCACCGGCCTCCAGTCGGCCGGCGTGGCGGCCTGCACCAAGCACTTCCCGGGCCACGGCGACACGGCCGTCGACTCCCACCACGCGCTCCCGCGCATCGACGCGGACGCCTCGGTGCTGGCCGACCGCGAACTCGCCCCGTTCCGCGCGGCCATGGCCGCCGGCACCCGGGCGGTGATGAGCGCGCACATCCTCGTCCCCGCCCTGGACCCCGACCACCCGGCGACCCTCTCCCGCCCGGTCCTCACCGACCTCCTGCGCGGCGAGCTCGGCTACACCGGCCTGATCGTCACCGACGGCATGGAGATGCAGGCCATCGCCGCCACCTACGGCATCGAACGCGGCAGCGTCCTCGCCATCGCGGCCGGCGCCGACGCGATCTGCGTGGGCGGCGGCCTGGCGGACGACGAGACCGTACGCCGCCTGCGCGACGCCCTGGTCGCGGCGGTCCGCTCGGGCGAACTCCCCGAGGAACGGCTGGCGGAAGCGGCGCAGCGGGTACGCGAACTGGCCCGCTGGACGGCCTCCGAGGCACCGGTGACCGACGGCGACCGGTGGCCGGACGTGGGCCTCGTCGCGGCCCGGCGCGCGTTGACCGTGACCGGCGCGCAGGGCGCGGGCCCCTTCACCCCCCTCACCGAACCGCCGTACGTCGCCGCCTTCACCCCGGTCGCGAACATCGCGGTCGGCGACGAGACCCCCTGGGGCGTCGCCGCCGAACTGGCCCGCCTGCTCCCTGGCACGGAGACCGGCAGCTACACGGGCGAGGACGCGGGGCGAGCGGCGCTGGAAGCGGCCGGTGGACGCCGCGTGGTGGCCGTGGTCCGCGACGAACACCGCCACCCCTGGATGGCGACGGCCCTCGACACCCTGCTGCACGCCCGCCCCGACACCGTCGTCGTCGAAATGGGCGTCCCACAGGCCGAGCCCCGCGGCGCCCTGCACATCGCCACCCACGGCGCGGCCCGCGTGTGCGGCCGGGCGGCGGCCGAGGTGATCGCCGGAATCGCGGGGCTGTAGGCACGTAGCCGAGACATGGGTTGTAAGTCTGCATCCGAATGTAGTATTTCTTATACATGAGCGAGCAGGTTCACAACAGGTTGGCCATGGTGCGTGCCGAACGCAAGGTGTCGCGCCAGAGCCTGGCCGAGGCAGTGGGAGCCCACTACCAGACCATCGGTTACATCGAGCGGGGGCAGTACAACCCGAGCCTCGACCTGGCACTGAAGATCGCGAAGTTCTTCGGACTGCCGGTCGAGGCCCTGTTCTCCCTCGAACCGTTCCGGCTGCTCACGGACGAGGTCTACGGGAGGAACCAGCCATGACGACGACACGCCTGAGCCGCTACGACCGGAGCATGCTGCGGCTGATGAACGACCGCCGCGGGGCGGCCTGGTACGCCACGGTCTCGCGCCGCCGCCTGGCCGTCGCCGCGCACCTCACCCTCACGGTGGCCATCGGCGGTCTGATGACCCACCTGTTCCTCGCTGAGGGCGAGCCGCTGTGGGTCATCGCCGTGATGGCGGTGCTGCTGCTCCCCTGGATGGTCGCGACCGGCGTGATCAACGGCGCCACCAGGGGCCTGCTGGAACTGCGCGAACGACTGCTGGACGAGCGGCAGTCGGCAGAGCGCAGCCGTGTCCTGGCCCGAGCGCACCACCTGACAACCCTGTTCCTGGCCGCAGCGGCGGTCACCCTGCTGATCACGGGCGGGGCCGCCGGTGACGCCCCGAAGGCCTACGCCGCGCCCCTCCTCATCGCCGTCCTCGTCGCCCACTGGCTGATGCCGCTGTGGGTGGCCGGCTGGCGGGCCCAGGACGAACCGGCCGACGACGAGGCCCTGGAGGCAGGGGTTGTGGAAACCGGGGCCCCGGGCCGCTAGATCCCCTGCCAGTCCGGCTTGTTGGCGTACGTGTGCCGGAAGTAGTCGGCCAGCTTCAGCTTGGACGCGGCGGCCTCGTCGACGACGACCGTGGCGTGCGGGTGCAGTTGGAGCGCCGAGGCCGGACAGACGGCCGCGACCGGCCCCTCGACGGTCGCGGCGACGGCGTCCGCCTTGCCCTCGCCGGTGGCCAGCAGCACCAGGTGCCGCGCCTCCAGGATCGTCCCGATCCCCTGCGTGATGACGTGGTGCGGCACCTGCTCGATGTCCCCGTCGAAGAACCGCGCGTTGTCGATCCGGGTCTGCTCGGTCAGCGTCTTGATCCGCGTCCGCGAGGCCAGCGACGAACAGGGCTCGTTGAACCCGATGTGCCCGTCGGTCCCGATCCCGAGCAACTGCAGGTCCACACCCCCCGCCTCGGCCAGCGCCGCGTCATACGCCTCGCACGCCCCCTGCACGTCCGCCGCCGTGCCGTCCGGCCCCATGAACGCGTCCATCCCGATCCCGAGCGGTTCCAGCACCTCACGCCGCAGCACCGACCGGTACGACTCCGGGTGCTCGGCGGGCAGCCCCACATATTCGTCCAGCTGCGCGATCCGTGCCCGCGAGGCGTTCACGGCACCGGAGCGCACCTTGGCCGCGAGCGCCGTGTAGATGGGCAGCGGGGTCGACCCGGTGGCCACACCGAGCAGGGCGTCGGGCTTGCGCGCGAGCAGCCGGGCCATGGCCTCGGCTATCAGCTCGCCACCCGCCTGGGCGTCCGGAACGATGACAACTTCCACGCTGGGCCTGCCGATCTGAAGAGGGACTCGAAGGGCACCCTGAAGGGCTATGTGGTTTAGACCAATCTAACAGAGCGGAGCCCCGCAGCCCAGGTGAACGCAAGCCCCGCGGACATTTCGGGAGCCCGTCGGGAAGGCGTCATTCCCCGTGGGGGAGTGGAATGGAGACTGTCCGTCCGAGGCGCCGGACGCCATGCCCGGCACGACGAGTGCGAGAGCAGGAAGGGCCCATGACCACCACGACGCCGTACCCTCCCGACCCCCACGCCCCGCACAACGAACTCCCCGGCCTGATCATGGCCCGCGAGATGGCCGAACAGCCCGCCGTACTGCGCCGCGTCCTCTCCCACGGCGCCCCCGCCATCCGCCGGGTCGCCCAGGAGATCGCCGCCCGCGCACCGCGCTTCGTCCTGCTCACCGCCCGCGGCACCTCCGACAACGCCGCCCTCTACGCCAAGTACCTCCTGGAGATCCGCCTCGGCCTGCCGTGCGGCCTGACCTCGATGTCGACCACCACCGCCTACGGCGCCCGCCCCGACCTCACCGACGTCCTCGTCGTCACCGTCAGCCAGTCCGGCGGCTCCCCGGACCTGGTCGCCTCGACCCGGGCCGCCCGCGAGGCCGGCGCGATCACGCTCGCGGTGACCAACAATCCCGACTCCCCGCTGGCCGCCGGCTCCGAGTACCACCTCGACATCATGGCCGGACCCGAACGGGCCCTCCCAGCGACCAAGACCTACACGGCCTCCCTGCTGGCCCTGTACCTCTTCGTCGAAGGCCTGAGCGGCGGTGACGGCACCCCCGCCAAGGTGCTCCCCGACCTCGCCGAGCAGACACTCGCCCGGCAGGACGAGGTCCGCGCCCTCGCCGCCCGCTACCGCTTCGCCGAGCGCATGGTGATCACCTCCCGCGGCTACGGCTATCCCACCGCCAAGGAGGCCGCACTCAAGCTGATGGAGACCAGCTACATCCCGGCCCTCGCCTACTCCGGCGCCGACCTCCTGCACGGCCCGCTCGCCATGGTCGACAACGTCTCCCCGGTCATCGCGGTCGTCACCGACGGCAAGGGCGGCGAGGCCCTCCAGCCCGTCCTCGACCGGCTTCGCGGCCGCGGTGCCGACCTGGTCGTCATCGGCGCCCGCCACCAGGTCGAGCGGGCCTCGGCGGGCTTCGTCCTGCCCACCGACGGCTTGGCCGAGGAGCTCCAGCCGATCCTGGAGATCCTCCCGCTCCAACTCCTGGCGTACGAGGTCACCATCGCCCGGGGCCAGGACCCGGACGCACCGCGGGCACTTGCGAAGGTGACGGAGACCCGCTGAGAACGCCCCTCACAACAGGCGCGGGACGGGGCGAGCCGGGAGGAACCGGCGGCGCTCGCGGAAATTGCCATGGCCAACTGGCCCCGCACATGAACCCACACGGGTTAGGCTGCGTGATGGATACCAGGGCGTCCTACTAGTCCTCCAACTGGTCGGAGCCCCGCGAAGAAGCGTCAACAGCAAACAGGCTCCAACGCATGGACACACCGGAGTGGTCTAGTCCACAATTGCGGAGGAGTGCGTAGTACGAGAACGCACCGACTTCCGTCCTCCCCGCACAGGAGGACGGACCGAGGAACCGGAGCTCTCTGCCCTGACTGCCCCGGGTCCTCATCCTTCGGCCGACCGGGACCGCACACCCCACGGCCGATGTTGCTCCGGGCTGCGGTGCCGGGAGGGTTGAGGGTCCCTCTCAGGCGCCGCGGCCCGCGGGTGCTTCCAGGGCCCTTCATCGCCAGGATCGCCTCCGCGATGGCTGGTTTCGGACCATGTCCGTACCGCCAGGTACGCTCGGCCACGTGCCCTCCATGAACGAACTCGTACGCCAGCACACGGCCCTCGACGACTCCGACCTCGAGTGGCTCCACCTGCTGGTGTCGGAGTGGCAGCTGCTCTCCGACCTCTCCTTCGCCGACCTCGTCCTGTGGGTCCCCACCAGCGACGGCACCCGCTATGTCTCCGTCGCCCAGATGCGGCCGAACACCGGCCCGACCTCGTACCAGGACGACATGGTCGGCCATCTCGTCCCGCGCGGCCGCCGCCCGATGCTGGACGCCGCGCTCGACGAGGGCCGCATCGTGCGCGAGGGCGACCCCGAGTGGCGCGAGGAGGTACCGGTCCGCGTCGAGTCGATTCCGGTACGCCGGGACGGGCGCGTCCTGGGCGTCATCGCCCGCAACACCAACCTGCTGACCGTCCGCACCCCGAGCCGCCTGGAGCTGACATACCTCCAGAGCGCATCGGACCTCGCGCAGATGATCGCGGCCGGATCGTTCCCGTTCGCCAATCAGCAGGTCGACATGGACGCCTCGCCGCGCGTCGGCGACGGCCTGATCCGCGTCGACGCCGACGGCATCGTCCAGTACGCCTCGCCGAACGCGCTGTCCGCCTACCACCGCCTCGGCCTCGCCGCCGACCTCGTCGGCCACCACCTGGGCATGACCACCGCCGAACTCGCCCCGACCCACGGGCCGGTGGACGAGGCCCTCGCCAAGGTCGCCAGCGGCTGGGCCCCCCGCGAGTTCGAGATCGAGTCGGGCGACGGCGTCATCCAGTTCCGGGCGATCCCGCTCAAGCCCAAGGGCACCCGCATCGGTTCGCTGGTGCTACTGCGGGACGTGACCGAACTGCGCCGCCGCGAGCGCGAGTTGATCACCAAGGACGCCACCATCCGGGAGATCCACCACCGGGTGAAGAACAACCTCCAGACGGTGGCCGCCCTGCTCCGCCTCCAGGCCCGGCGCATCGAGTCCGACCGCGGCCGCGAGGCCCTGGAGGAGGCGGTACGGCGGGTCGGCTCGATCGCGATCGTGCACGAGACCCTCTCCCAGAACCTCGACGAGCGCGTGGAGTTCGACGAGATCGCCGACCGGGTGCTGGCGATGGTCGCCGAGATCTCACCCGGCAAGGTCACCGGCCGGCGCACCGGCCGCTTCGGCATCCTGGACGCCGAGGTCGCCACGCCCCTGTCGATGGTCCTGACCGAGATCCTTCAGAACGCCCTGGAGCACGGCTTCCGCGAGGGTGACACCGGAGCGGTCGAGGTCTCGGCCGTCCGCGGCGGTACGACCAAGCAGGCCCGCCTCCTGGTCACCGTCCAGGACGACGGCGTGGGCCTGCCCGAGGGCTTCGACCCGCACACCGCCGGCAACCTCGGGCTCCAGATCGTACGGACCCTGGTGGAGGGCGAGTTGGGCGGCACGTTCGACATGGTCCCGGCGCCGGAGCGGGGGACCCGGGTGATCCTCGACATCCCGGTGCGGGCGCACAAGTAGACCCACCGCCGTACCGTCGGCGCGTCGCGGACAGCAAAGAGCCCCAGCCCGTTCAGGGGGCTGGGGCTCAACATGCTCGTTGCCAGCGTTTGCTGCGCATCGGGGGTACTGCGCGCTGCGGCTCGGGGGCGGGAGATGCGTACTCGCTGTACGCGCCGCCAAGCTCAGGCTGTTTGCGGGGCGGGTGTTGTCAGGCGGAGGCCTGACGGGCCCGGTTGCGGGCGGCGCGGCGCTTCATGGCGCGGCGCTCGTCCTCGCTGAGACCACCCCAGACGCCGGAGTCCTGACCGGACTCGAGCGCCCACTGCAGGCACTGCTCCATGACAGGGCAGCGACGGCAGACGGCCTTGGCTTCCTCGATCTGCAGCAGCGCAGGACCGGTGTTGCCGATGGGGAAGAAGAGCTCGGGGTCTTCCTCGCGGCAAACGGCGTTGTGACGCCAGTCCATGGCTGCTACCTCTCCTTGGTATTACGTGCTGATTGCTTGTGAATGTGAACGCTTTCACGAATCCCTCAACAAGTGAAGGGCCAACCGCCAGGTTCCCTGGCGTGGGTCCTGTGATTTGAAGGGGGATTCCGGTGATCAGTGGAGGCCGGTCCTGCGGGCCGTCCCGATCGCCACGTAGAGACTCGCAAACCTCAGCGACGGATACAACCCCTTCCGGAAAGTTTTTTTTGATTCCTCGGTGTCGACTAGGTCACAGCCGTACTTCCATGGGGTGGATCCTGGCCTAAACGTTCGAGTGAAAGGACTTTAGCCCGTTCCGCTCACACAATCACACGCAGTGCACGGCGTACGCCTGTGAACGTCACGCTCGTACGCAGCCCGAGGTGGTCGCCGTCCATCTGGAGGGGCAACGGCACCTTCGAATGCAAGGTGAACTGGTCCAGGTCGTGGAGTGTGACCGCATGCTTGCCACGGGCCCCGCGCTCGGGGGACGAAGTGAGCAACTGGGTCGCATACCGGGCAACCGCGACCGTGGACATACGGCTGAGACCGAGTACGTCGAGGCCGGTATCGAACGAGGCCTTAGGGGCCGCGTACACCGGGCGATTGCCCAGATACGTCCACGGAGCGGTATTGCAGACTATGGACAGCACCAAATCGGTCACCGGGTCCTGGCCCGGCCGCTCCAGCGTGATCGTGCCGTGCCGGCGGTTGGGCTCCTGGAGGAACTGGCGTACCACCTGGCGCAGGTAAAGGGCGTGTGTGGATTTCTTGCCCCGTTCGCGCTGCTGCTCGACCCGGCCGACGACACCCGCGTCGAAGCCGAGCCCCGCGCAGAAGGTGAACCATCTGGCCGGAGCCGCCTCGTCCTCGGTGCCCGGCGTGCCCGCCGCTATGCCCATGCCGACCGTACGTTCGCTGCCCTCGCTCAGGGCGTCGAGCAGGGCGCCGGTCGCCTCCACGGCGTCGTTGGGCAGACCGAGCGCGCGGGCGAAGACGTTGGTGGAGCCGCCGGGGACGACGGCGAGGCGGGGGAGGCGGTCCGGGTCGGGGCCGTTGTGCAACAGTCCGTTGACGACCTCGTTCACCGTGCCGTCGCCACCGAGCGCGACCACCAGGTCGACGTCGTCGCTGTCCGCGGCCAGTCGGCCCAGGTCGCGGGCATGGCCGCGGTACTCCGTGGTGACAACCTCGAGTTTCATCTCGCTGGCGAGCGCATGGATCAGGACATCGCGCGTACGTGCGCTTGTGGTGGTTGCTGCCGGATTGACCACGAGAAGTGCACGCATGGGTTGCAGCGTACCTACTGGGGGGTACCGGGCACAGGTCGAGGTGGGGATCAGGTAAGAGATGCAGCGTGAGCCTCAACACGGGGGGCTCCGCCGGTTGGGCCGGGCTATTGGGTGCCGCTCGCTGCCTCGTCCTCAAACGCCGGACGGGCTGGGTGGTGCCGGTCTGCCTTGGCGGTCCTGGCCGGTGAGGCGATGTAGTGGAGGACTACCCTTCAGGGGTGACCAAGGAGCAGAGCCCCGCCACCCCGGAAACCACCGTCCCGCGACCGCGGCGGCTGACGTATGCGGCCGTGCTGACCGCGCTGGAAGGTGTGGGCCTTGCCGTCGGGGGCGTGTGGGTGCTCGTGCTGGGGGTTGCCGGGGATCCGGACGACCGGCAGCAGGCCGTCACGCTCGGGGTGACGCTGGTCGCGCTCGCGCTGTTGCCGTTGCTCGCCGCGCGGGGGCTGTTCGGCTTGCGCAGCTGGAGCCGTGGGCCGTCCATCATTACGCAGATCCTGGCCCTGCCGGTGGCCTACAGCCTGTTGCAGGCGGACAGCATCGCCATCCCGGCGGGCATCGTGATCGCCGTGATCGCGGTCGCCACGCTCGTCCTTCTGGTCAATCCGGCGACGACCGAGGCCCTCGGGATCCGGGGGCCCGGCAACACGCCGGATCAGCAGTAGCCGACGGCCGTCACTCCTCCACCAGCAGCTTCTCCCGCAGCTGCGCCAGCGTGCGCGCCAGCAGGCGGGACACGTGCATCTGGGAGATCCCGACCTCCTGCGCGATCTGCGACTGGGTCATGTTGCCGAAGAAACGCAGCAACAGGATCCGCTTCTCGCGCGGTGGAAGGTCTTCCAGCAGCGGCTTGAGGGACTCGCGGTACTCGACGCCCTCCAGCGCCTCGTCCTCCGCGCCGAGGGTGTCCGCGACCGCCGGGGACTCGTCGTCCGTGTCGGGGACGTCCAGGGACAGCGTGGAGTACGCGTTGGCGGACTCCAGGCCCTCCAGAACCTCCTCCTCCGAGATCGACAGTTTCTCGGCGAGCTCATGGACCGTGGGGGAGCGGCCGTGCTGCTGGGACAGCTCGGCGGTGGCCGTCGTCAGTGCCAGGCGCAGCTCCTGGAGCCTGCGTGGAACGCGGACCGCCCAGCCCTTGTCACGGAAGTGCCGCTTGATCTCACCGACGACAGTCGGGGTCGCGTACGTCGAGAACTCGACGCCGCGCTCCGGGTCGAACCGGTCGACCGACTTGATCAGACCGATGGTGGCGACCTGGGTGAGGTCGTCCAGCGGCTCGCCGCGGTTGCGGAAGCGACGCGCGAGATGCTCGACGAGCGGCAGGTGCATCCGGACCAGCCGGTTGCGCAGCTCCGCGTACTCGGCGCTGCCGTCCTGCAGCTTGCGCAGCTCGACGAACATGGCGCGCGCCCCGCTGCGGTCCTGAGGGTCGTGCTGCGTGGCCTGCACGCTGTGCGTGCTCATCGCCTCGTCCTCGGCGTTTCGCTGGTGCTCGCTCATCGTCCCGCCCGTTGCCCTCTCCCGAGCCCTCGCCTCTACTCGGACTGGGGAGACCCCCATCCGCCCGCCCAGAGGCGCGCCCTGCACGGCACCTTCGTCATCCCGTCCCTCGGCCAGGAGGCCGGCCTCCACGGAGTCGTCCTCCGGGTGCGGCCGGGCCTGCTCGGGGATGCCGTCGATGCCGTCCGCCATGCGTCGGGAACCGCTCGGACCGCTCGGGCCCGCCCCCAGGGTCTCGGCCGCGTCCGAGAAGGGGGCAGCGCCGTCCGGCAGCTCCCGTGTGCCGCGCTCTTCGTCCCGCACCGGCCCGTCCCCGTTCCTCACGCCGGCCCGGGTCCCGCGCCGCGCTGTTTGTAGAGGCTGATCGAAACGGTTTTGTCCTCGTCCACGGCGGAGGAGACCTTGCCCGCGAGGGCCGACAGGACGGTCCAGGCGAAGGTGTCCCTGGAGGGGGCGTGGCCGTCCGTGGTCGGGGCCGAGACGGTGACCTCGAGTGAGTCGTCGACGAGTCGGAAGACACAGCTGAGCACCGAGCCTGGCACGGCCTGCTGGAGCAGGATCGCGCAGGCCTCGTCCACCGCGATGCGCAGGTCCTCGATCTCGTCGAGGGTGAAGTCCAAACGGGCCGCGAGGCCGGCAGTCGCCGTACGCAGCACCGACAGGTAGGCACCCGCGGCCGGCAGCCGGACTTCCACGAAGTCCTGGGTCGCGGGCTCGCCTGCGATCTGGGACACCCTCACCTCCAAGGTGGTACAAGCTTCTCGGGGCCGAGGGTCGCCCCCCGGGGTAACGCGATGTGTGGTTCAGCGGTGACGCTATCGCGCTCTGAACTTTCCTGTCCCCAGGACCCCAACCCCTTGCCGTCACTCACAGTAAACCTGTGGACACGCTCCGTGTCTAGGGGTCTGCGGCTCCAATTGGGAAGAGCGCGCGCCGGGTTGACGTACCCAGACGTCAGACGGTCGAACCGTCCGGATCCAGGGTCACACGAGTACGTGGTCGACGAAGCACCAACGCCATTCCTCGCCCGGCTCGAAGGTCCGCATCACCGGGTGACCGGACTCCTTGTGGTGTTCTGTCGCATGCCTCCCTGGCGATGAGTCGCAGCAGCCGACGTGCCCGCAGCTGAGACAGAGCCGCAGTTGTACGGGGTGCATGCCTTCCGCCAGACACTCCGGGCACGTCTCGTTCAGCGCCTCGGGTTCCGGGTGCGGCAGCGCGTCGGCGTGCGTGCACTGTTTCATGATTGCCAGGTTACGACGGCCGCGACGATGGCCGCGCGGAAAAACGAGGGCGGGCGAGAACCATGGACGTGATGCCGCTGCTGTTGCTGGTGGCGGGGAGCGCCGCCGTGGCCGCGGCCGGGCGGCGGTCGCCCGTGCCGGCGCCGCTGCTGCTGGTCGCCGCGGGGCTCGCCGTGTCGTATCTGCCGGGGGTGCCCGAGTACACGCTCGACCCGCACGTCGTCCTGCCCCTGGTGCTGCCCCCGCTGCTGCACACCGCGGCGACGGACAGCTCGTATCTCGATCTGCGGGCTCAGCTGCGGCCCGTGATGCTGCTGTCGGTCGGTTACGTGCTCTTCGCGACCTTCGCCGTCGGCTGGGTCGCCTATCTCGTCGTACCGGATCTGCCGCTGACCGCGGCCCTGGTGCTGGGCGCGGTGGTGGCGCCGCCGGACGCGGTCGCCGCCACGGCCGTCGCGCGCCGGGTGGGGCTGCCGTCCCGGATCACCACGATTCTTCAGGGCGAGTCCCTGGTGAACGACGCCACCGCGATCACCGCGTACCGGGTCGCCCTCGCCGCGGCCGTCGGCGAGGGCGCGACCTGGGCCGGCGGGATCGGTGAGTTCCTGCTCGCGGCGTTCGGCGGCATCGGGGTCGGGCTGGTGCTGATGGTGCCGATCCACTGGCTGCGCACGCACGTGAAGGAAGCGCTGCTGCAGAACACGCTCTCCCTGCTGATCCCGTTCGTCGCCTACGCGGCCGCCGAGCAGGTGCACGCCTCCGGAGTGCTGGCGGTCGTGGTCGTCGCGCTGTACCTGGGACACCGCGCGTGGGAGGTCGACTTCGCCACCCGGCTCCAGGAGGAGGCGGTGTGGAAGATGGTCGCGTTCGTGCTGGAGTCGGCGGTGTTCGCGCTGATCGGACTGCAGCTGCCGGTGGTCCTGAAGGGCCTCGGGGAGTACGAGGGCGGCCGCGCCGCCTGGTACGCGGTCGCCGTCTTCCTCGTGGTCGTCGTCTCGCGGTTCGTGTGGGTGTATCCGGCGACGTTCCTGCCGCGCATGATGTCGGCCCGGATCAGGGAACGCGAGGGCGATCTGACCTGGAAGGCGCCGTTCGTCATCTCCTGGGCAGGAATGCGCGGCGTGGTCTCGCTGGCCATCGCTTTCTCGATCCCGCTCACGGTGCACGGCGGCGAGCCGTTCCCGGAGCGCAACCTCATCCTCTTCCTCACCTTCACCACGGTCATCGGCACCCTGGTCGTCCAGGGCGTGACCCTGCCGCCCCTGATCCACCTGCTGAAACTCCCCGGCCGCGACGCGCGGGCCGAGACCCTCGCCGAGGCCAACGCCCAGGCGCAGGCCTCCCGGGCCGCCGAACGACGCCTGGAGGAACTCCTCGCCGACGAACGCAACGCCCTGCCCGACCCGCTGGCCGACCGCCTGCGAGCCGTCCTGGAACGCCGCCGCAACTCCGTCTGGGAGCGCCTCGGCCAGGCCAACCCCGTCACCGGCGAGTCCGTCGACGACACCTACCGCCGGCTGTCCCGCGAGGTGATCGGCGCCGAGCGCGCGGTGTTCGTGAAGCTGCGCGACGGTCGCTACATCGACGACGAGATGCTGCGGACCCTGCTGCGCAGGCTGGACCTGGAGGAGGCGGCGGCCTATCGGGAGGCGGGGTGAGGGGCCGCCGCGGGCCACGGTGACCCGGTGATCACGGCCGCCACCGTCGTCCCGGGAGCGAAGGCACCCTCCTCCACCAAGGCGACAAGTCCATGCAGCAACTTGGCGACATAGAGACGCTCGACGGGCATCCCGTGCCGTGCCTCGAAGTCCTCGGCGAAGTCGTCGAGTTCCGGTGTCGTACGGGCGTATCCGCCGAAGTGGAACCGCTCGTCGAGCCACCAGTCGCCCCGCGGGCCGCCGAACGCCTCGGCTTGCAACTTTCGTATGTCGTCGGCCAGGAAGCCGCCCTTGAGGACGGGGACGCCCAGGGCCCGTTGCCCGGGTCCGAGCCCGGCCGCCAGGCCCGCCATCGTGCCGCCCGTGCCGCACGCCACCGCGACCACCTCGGCCCGCCCGCGCAGCTCCTCGCCGAGCGCCCGGCACCCGCGTACGGCGAGGGCGTTGCTGCCGCCTTCCGGGACGACGTACGCCCCCTCCGCGTCCGCCGCCCGCAGGACGGCCGCCAGCGTGTCCGGATCGGTCTTGCGGCGGTACGTCGACCTGTCGACGAAGTGCAGCCGCATACCGTCGGCCACGCATCGCGCGAGGGACGGGTTGAGCGGGCGGTCGGCGAGTTCCTGGCCGCGGACCACGCCGAGGGTGTGCAGGCCGAGGAGGCGGCCGGCGGCGGCGGTGGCGCGCAGATGGTTGGAGTAGGCGCCGCCGAACGTCACGACCGTACGGCCCGCGGCGGCCTTCAGGTTCGGCGCGAGCTTGCGCCACTTGTTGCCGATCAGCTCCGGATGGATCAGGTCGTCGCGCTTGAGGAGCAGCCGCACGCCCCGCCGCGTGAACCGCTCGTCCGCCGACTCCTGTGCGGGGGAGGGCAGCCGGGGGTGGAGGGCGGTGAGGTCGGGCCTGGTCACCCGGTCATTGTCGCCCGGCGCCGTGGATTCGGCCGCCCTGCCTCAGCGGCACACCGGCTCCGCCCTACTTCAACCGCTCCCGGATCCGCTCCCGCATCCACGCCATCGTGAACCCGCGCGGATCCACCTTCCCGGGCTGCCACTCCAGATGCCCGATCACCGAGCGCTCCGTCCACCGGTGATGACGGCAGACGGCCGCCGACACCCGTTCGATCGCCTCCAGCTGGGGCTTTGGCCACGGGTCCTTTCCGTCGCCCAGGTTCTCGCACTCGAAGCCGTAGAAGTGCCGGTTGCCGTCGGTGTTGGCCTCGTTGTCGGGCGGCAGAGCCTTCTCCGCGATGACCGCGCGCAGGACGTCGTCGTCGCCGAGACCGGCGTGGTTGGCGCGGCCGTAGCCGACCAGATGGACCCGGCCGTCCTTGGTGATGACGCCGTGGCAGAGCGGGCCCGGCAGCCCCGCGTAGCCGTTGCGGCACAGGTCCACCGTGTGCGCGCTGCCCTTGGTCACCGTGTGGTGGATCATCACGCCGTGCACGGGGCCCCACGGGCCCACATGGTTGCGGTTGTGGTGCTCCCAGTCGCCGACCTCTACGACCGTCGCGCCCTCGGCCCTGAGTCTCTGCAGGAATCTGCTCGCGGACATGGGTGTGGCCATGGCCGCCTCCTTCACGCCGTACGCCGGCCGCCGTGCGCGGCCGTCTCGTACCGGTGCTTTACCGAAAACGGGCAGACGGGACTCCTCGCCTCGCACGGTGTGCGATGCGTTTCGGACAAGTTGCGTGGCGGGTTCGGGACGACCGTCGTGGCCGCGCGAGACGGCGCTGCGACTGGACAAGGTCCCCCTGTTTGCCCAGGTGGACGGTGATCCATTCCCGCTCTTTCGGGTAATAGCACCGGCACCCTCCGTGATGCAAGGCTCGGACATGGAGATCGCGATGCGTGGCGCCAAAGCGGTGCCGGTGCACGACCGGGAGGGCAATTCCTTATGTCGGTAGGCGAAGAGGTCCGCACGGAGCAGGGCCAGCCGCAGCAGAGTCTCGGCACTGCGGCCGCGCGGAACCTGGCCACCACGACCAAGTCCGCACCCCAGATGCAGGAGATCAGCTCCCGCTGGCTGCTGCGCATGCTGCCCTGGGTGAATGTGCAGGGCGGCACGTACCGGGTGAACCGGCGCCTGACGTACGCCGTAGGGGACGGACGCATCACGTTCGTGAAGACCGGGGACCGGGTCGAGGTCATCCCGGCCGAGCTGACGGAACTGCCGGCGTTGCGGTCGTACGACGACGAGGACGTGCTCGCCGAGCTCGCCCAGCGCTGCCAGCAGCGGGAGTTCGCGGCAGGCACACTGATCGCCTCGTTCGGCAGCCAGACCGACGAGGTGTACCTGCTCGCCCACGGCAGGGTGGAGAAGCTCGGCACCGGCCCCTACGGCGAGGACGAGTCCCTCGGCGTCCTCGCCGACGGCGCCTACCTCGGTGAGCAGGCGCTGCTCGACTCCGACGCCATCTGGGAGTACACGGTCCGCGCGGTCACCGCCTGCACCGTCCTGGTCCTGCCCCGCCAGGAGGTCGAGCGCGTCGCGGAGCGCGCCGAGTCGCTGAGCGGCCACCTGGAGCGGCTGCGGACGATCCCCTCGCAGCGCACCAACAAGTACGGCGAGAAGGAGGTCGACCTCGCGGCCGGCCACAGCGGCGAGCCCGACATCCCGCACACCTTCGTCGACTACGAGGCCCGGCCCCGTGAGTACGAACTGAGCATCGCCCAGACCGTGCTGCGCATCCACACGCGCGTGGCCGACCTGTACAACCAGCCGATGAACCAGACCGAGCAGCAGTTGCGGCTGACGGTCGAGGCGCTGAAGGAGCGCCAGGAGCACGAGCTCGTCAACAACCGCGAGTTCGGACTGCTCCACAACTGCGAGTACGACCAGCGGCTCCAGCCGCACGACGGTGTGCCCAGCCCCGACGACATGGACGAGCTGCTGTGCCGGAGGCGCGGCACCAAGCTGTTCCTCGCCCACCCGCGCGCGATCTCCGCGTTCGGGCGTGAGCTGAACAAGCGCGGGCTGGTTCCCGAGACGATCGAGATGGGCGGCAACCGCATCCCCACCTGGCGCGGGGTGCCGATCTTCCCGTGCAACAAGATCCCGGTCACCGACGCCCGTACGACCTCGATCATCGCCATGCGTACGGGCGAGTCGGAGCAGGGCGTCATCGGGCTCCAGCAGGCGGGCATCCCGGACGAGATCGAGCCGAGCCTGTCCTGCCGTTTCATGGGCATCAACGAACAGGCCATCATCAAGTACCTGGTGACGGCCTACTACTCGGCCGCGGTCCTGGTTCCGGACGCCCTCGGTGTGCTGGAGAACGTCGAGATCGGGCGCTGGCGGTGACTCTGCCCGCCCGGTTCTCCGCCGCCCGGACTCTCGTCGGGGGCCCGCCGTGTCCGGTGGTCCCCGCACGGGTAGACCTTCCGGGTAGGCGCCCAGCCGTAGCGGAAGTGCCACTGTCCGCCGACTCTCCGAGGCGATGCCATGGGTGAGTTCATGACGGAGACGGGGGCGCGCCCCGCGGGGGTGCGGCCGTCCACCGAGACGCTCGAAAGGCGGGGCTCCATCGCGACCGACAGCCACGGCGGTCCCGGTCCGCTGGACGGGCCCGAGGCGGCGGTGATCCTGGAGCGGGTCCGGGCGACGGTCGACCCCGAACTGCGCGCCGCCGTCGAGTGGTTGCCGACCTCCCTGCGCCGGATCACGCGCTATCACTTCGGCTGGGAGCGCGCGGACGGTACCCCGGCGGCGGGCAACGCGGGCAAGGCGATCCGGCCCGCCCTCGTCCTCACCGCGGCCGCCGCGCTCGGCGGACCCCGGGCGCGGGCGGCAGCCGTCCGGGCGGCGGTGGCGGTGGAGCTGGTGCACAACTTCACGCTGTTGCACGACGACGTGATGGACCGGGACGCCACCCGCAGGCACCGGGCCACCGCCTGGACCGTGTTCGGCGACGCCGACGCGATCCTCGCCGGGGACGCCCTGCAGGCCCTGGCCCTGCGACTGCTCGCCGAGGACCCGCACCCCGCGTCCGCGGCGGCCGGCGCCCGGCTCGCGGACTGCGTAGTCGAACTGTGCGCCGGCCAGCAGGCCGACACGGCGCTGGAGAAGCGGGGGCCCGGCGAGGTCGACCTGGACGAGGTGCTCGCCATGGCCGAGGCCAAGACCGGGGCCCTGCTGGGGTGCGCCTGCGCCCTCGGGGCGCTGTACGCGGGCGCTGCGGACGAGGACGTGGTGGCGCTGGACGCGTTCGGCCGGGAGGCCGGGCTCGCCTTCCAGCTCATCGACGACGTGATCGGCATATGGGGCGACCCGGGGCACACCGGCAAGCCGGCCGGTGCGGACCTCGCCGCCCGCAAGAAGTCCCTGCCGGTCGTCGCGGCGCTGACCTCCGGTGGTCCGGCGGCGGCGGAGCTGGCCGCGCTGTACGAGGTGCCGTACGCCGAGGAGGACCTTCAGCGGACCGCGCTGGCCGTGGAGCGAGCGGGCGGCCGTGACTGGGCGCAGACCCAGGCCGCCGAGCGGATGGCCGGCGCCATGCAGCAACTGGCCCGTGCGGTCCCCGACCCGGAGGAGGCGGGCGGACTGCTGGCGCTGGCGGAGTTCGTGACGCGGCGCAGCAGCTGACACGGCGACGAGTCGACGACCGCCGCCGAGGTGGCCGGCGGTAGGGAAGACCCCGGAGTCCCCGGGACCGTACGGTTCCTGATCCCGTACGGCCGCCGGGCGGCTCCGGACCGGCGGGTCCCGCACATCCCCACGGTGTGCGGGGCCCGCCTCTGGCCCGCCTCTGAGTACCGTACGGATCTCGACAATCTCCACCCCGCGGACCGCACACACGTCCGCATCGCCCTACGATCAACGGCAGTTGACGCGAAGGGGCGGGAAGACATGGGCGTGGCGATCCGGACGGCGGACGAGGGAGACCGGGAGCTGGTGGCCCGGCTGCTGGACGCGGCCTTCCAGGACGATCCGGTCAGCGGCTGGGTGTTCCCGGGCGCGGAGCACCGCCGTGTCGCCCACCCCCGGCTCATGGCCGCGTTCACCGACATCGTGCTCGCCGTCGGCCGTATCGACGTCACCGAGGACGGCTCGGCCTGCGCCCTGTGGATATCCGTGCCGGCCGACGAGCCGGAGCACGACGAGGAAGGACCCGCGCGGCTGCGTGAGGCCGTCGACCCGGAGAACGAGCGCGTCGAGCTGATCGGCCGTCTGACGGACGGCATCCACCCGACGGGACGTGCGCACGAATACCTGTGGATGATCGCCACGACCCCCGAACGCCAGGGCGAGGGACTCGGCACCGCCCTTCTCAACTCGGTCCTCGACCGCTGCGACCGGGAGGGACTGTCCGCCTATCTGGAGGCGAGCAGCGAGCGCAGCCGCAAACTGTACGAGCGCCTCGGCTTCGTTCAGAAGGGCCGACCCCTCGACCTTCCGGACGGCCCTCAGATGTGGCCGATGTGGCGCGAGCCGCGGGGCTGAGCCCAGGAGGTCCGGCCTACTTCGCGGGCACGATCGTCTCCGCGATCCGCTCCACCAGCCCTTCTGGCACACTCACCCCGGGCAGGACGCCTTCCAGCACGTCCGGCAGCGTCAGATGCTCCAGGAGCAGCCCGAGCATCGCGAGATAGAGGACGGTGACGACCGTGTCGTCCCCGGGCAGCCCGGCGTCGCGGTGGAACTCCATGGCCTCGTCGAGGTCGCCGCGCACGGACTGGGTGAAGGAGGAGCGCAGTTCCGGACGGCGGGTGGCCTCCAGGCGCATTTCCAGCAGGGCCAGATAGCCCGTCCGGTCGCGGTTCGCGCGGCCCATCAGGTCATGCATGAACGCGGTGACCAAGCCACGGTCCTTGGGCCGGGTCAGCAACTCGGTGATCACGTCCGGGTCGGGCGCCAGCCGTACGTGCAGTCGGGCGTCGATCTGGCGGAGCAGGTCGTCGCGGCCGGTGAAGTAGTTGGAGGCGGTGCCCACCGGCACCCCGGCCTCGGCGTCCACCGCGCGGAACGTCAGCCCGCGTGCCCCCTCACGGGCGAGCACCTCGACGCCCGCGTCGACGAGGGCGGCACGGCGCTCCGGATTGCCCGCCATACGGAATCCCCTCTCTCGCTTTCCTCCGGTCCTCAAATGCCCTTGCAACCACTACAAGCGAAGTACTACAACTGAAGCACTACAACCGGAGTGGTTGTTCGACACCCTACGAAAAGAGACCGGCTTGCGAAAGCTCACCTACTTCATCGCCTGCTCGATCGACGGCTTCATCGGCGGCCCGGACGGTGACGCCACGGCGATGTACCCGTTCGTCGACGAGGAGTTCCTGGAGTTCATCAAGGCGGAGTACCCGGAGACCAACCCGACCCAGGTCCGCCGGGCCATCGGCACCGACGACCTCCCGAACCGCAGGTTCGACACGATCATCCAGGGCCGCGGCAGCTACGACCTGGCACTGAAGGATGGCATGACCAGCCCGTACGCCCACATGCGGGAGTACGTCGCCTCGCGCACCCTGGCCGAGTCGCCCGACCCGAACGTCGAGATCGTCGGCGACGACGTGGTCGCCAAGGTCCGCGAACTCAAGGCCGAGGACAGCGAGTTCGGCATCTACCTGTGCGGCGGCTCGCAACTCGCCGGCGCGCTGCTCGACGAGGTCGACGAACTCGTCATCAAGACCTACCCCATCGTGTACGGGACGGGCATGCCGATGTTCGGCTCTGACTTCGACGTCACCGAGTTCACCCTCGGCGAGGTCCGTTCGTTCGGCAACGGCGCCGTGGTTCGTACGTACAGCAGGAAGCGCTGAGCCCTCTCCCGCCCTACTCTGAGGGCATGGGCAGCAGCGCAGAGCACCACTGTCCCGACTGCGGACAGCCCGTCGACACGGTCGTCCGGCGCCACAAGACGCTGGGTGCCTGGGTCCCCACATGGGTGGCCGGCCCGTGCCGGAACCCCGAGTGCGGCGCGTACGCCGAGGGCGGCGCCGAGCACCACGAGCGGCCCGAGCGGCCCGAAGAGCCCGAGGAACCTTCCGAGAAGAATTCCTGAACCCTGTCGAGAATCCCGGACCGGCTCCGACGTTCCCTGTGAGAGCCGCCGAAACGGTGGCCCGAGCCGACGGAAACCGAAGGAGCGGACTGATGAAGTACCTGGTCATGGTGCAGGGCACGCAGCAGGACTACGAGGCGATGAAGGGCAAGGGGTCCGACAACTCCGTGGCCTGGAGCCAGGAGGACGTCCAGGCGATGTACGCCTTCATGAGCGACCTCAACAACGACCTCGCCGAGAGCGGCGAGATGGTCGACGGACAAGGGCTGGCCGAGCCCGCGAAGACCCGGCACGTCACCCTGGGCGACGACGGCAAGGCGGTGATCACCGACGGGCCGTACAGCGAGACCAAGGAGCTGCTGGCCGGGTACTGGGTGCTGGACTGCGCGAGCCTGGAGCGGGTCACGGAGATCGCCGAGCGCGTCCTGCAGTGCCCCCAGCCCGCCGGCGCACCCGTGTACCCGGTGGTGATCCGGCCCATCGACGACGGCTCCGGGGACGTCTGAGCCGTACGAGCCCCGGGAGCGCCCACCCGACATGAGCGTGACACCCGAGACCGAGGACCTGCTGCGCCGTCACGCGCCGCAGGTCCTCGGCGCGCTGGTACGACGGTACGGCCACTTCGACATCGCCGAGGACGCCGTACAGGAGGCACTGCTCGCCGCCGCCGAACAGTGGCCGCGCACCGGCGTCCCCGACAATCCGCGCGGCTGGCTGATCAAGGTCGCCGCACGCCGGCTGACCGACGCGCTGCGCGCGGAGGAGGCACGCCGGGCCCGGGAGGAGAAGGTCGCGGCGCTGTCGCCGCGCGACGCCTTCACCGCCCCGCCGCCGGGCGCGGACCGCGCTCCCCGCGAGGACGACACCCTCACCCTGCTCTTCCTATGCTGCCACCCCGACCTGACCCCGCCCGCCCAGGTCGCCCTCACTCTGCGCGCCGTCGGCGGTCTGACCACGGCGGAGATCGCCCGCGCGTATCTGGTCCCCGAGGCGACCATGGCCCAGCGCATCAGCCGGGCCAAGCAGAAGGTCCGCGGCGTCCGCTTCGCGCGCCCCGACAACGGGGAGGAACGGCTGCCCGCGGTCCTCCAGACGCTGTACCTGATCTTCAACGAGGGCTATACGGCCACCTCGGGCACCGCCCTCCAACGGCGGGAACTCGCCGGCGAGGCGATCCGGCTGACTCGCGAGGTCCACCGTCTCCTCCCCGGCCACGGCGAGGCCGCCGGGCTGCTCGCCCTGATGCTGCTCACCGACGCCCGCCGCGACGCGCGCACCGGCCCGCACGGCGAGCTCGTCCCGCTCGACGAACAGGACCGCGACCGCTGGGACAAGGCCGCGATCGACGAGGGCGTCGCCCTGGTCACCGGCGCCCTCTCGCAGGGGCGCGCCGGCCCGTACCAGCTGCGTGCCGCCATCGCCGCCGTCCACGACGAGGCACCCTCCGCCCAGGCCACCGACTGGCAGGAGATCCTCGGCCTCTACGACATCCTCGTGCGCCTCGTCCCCGGGCCCGTCGAGCGCCTCAACCGCGCCGTCGCCGTGGCCATGGTCCTGGGGCCGCGCGCGGGACTGGCCGAACTGGCCGAACTGGAGGGCGAGTTGGGTGCCGGGCACCGGCTGGACGCGGTCCGCGGACATCTGCTGGAGCGGGCGGGCGCGCGCGACGAAGCCATCGCCGCCTACGAGGCCGCCGCCGCCAAGACCCTGAGCCTGCCGGAGCAGCGGTATTTGCACGCGCGGGCGGCACGGCTGAAGCCGTAGCGTGGACTCATGCCCGAACAGACGTTCATCCTCCACATCACCGAGCGCTCCCTTTGGGACGCGGCCCGCGAGCGCGGCACGTACGCGATGTCGACGCGCGGCCGCACCCTCCAGGAGGAGGGCTTCATCCACTGCTCGACCCGAGCACAACTCCGACCCGTGGCCGACTTCCTGTACGGCTCCTACGACGGCCCCGACGAACTCGTGGTCCTGGTTGTGGATCCCACACGGCTCGACGCGCCGCTGAAGTACGAGGCGCCGGAGCCCGGGGGAGAGGCGTTCCCCCATGTGTACGGGCCCATTCCGGTGGACGCGGTGGTGGACGTGGAGCCGTGGGGGTGAGGGGGCGCGGCCGGTTATGGCGGTGGGCCGTGGCAGTGTGGGTGATGCCCCACCAGTTCGGTGCCGTCGCCTCCACAGGGGTGGGAATCGGCGTGCACGACGCCCACGCCGAACGAGGACGGCCGGGCGCACAGGCTCTGCGTCTTCAGCTCGGGCTAGGGGCAGGCAGCCCACCCGTCTCCGGATCCCGCCCCGTCAGGCAGTAGACGCCGCCCGCCGGATCCCGCATCACCGTCCAGTGGGCACCCTGGGCGACGAAGGCCGCGCCGAGCTCCTCGTGCCGGGCGCGGGTCGCCGCGATGTCCGCGCAGGCGAGGTCCAGGTGGGCGGAGGCGGCGCGCTCACCGTCGGCCCGCTCCTCGCCGAGCCGCTGGAGCAGGACGCGGACCGGCAGCCCGTTCGGCGGCCGGAGCACATGGAACTCGGGGCGGGAGCCGGGCGCCGACGTCCAGTCGGCCAACAGGTCGCTCCAGAAGGCGACTTCGGCCTCGTACAGGGACGTCGGTACGTCGACGCAGACCTGGTCGAGCCGGCTGCCGCGCACCACGGGAGGCCGTACCGACTCCCCGTGCCAGGGCACGGCGCAGAACAACTGCCCGGCGGGCGAGCGCAGTACGGCCCACCCCTCGTGCTCGGCGGCGATCCCCGCGCCCCGCTGAAGCGCCGACTTCACGAACTCCGGTACGTCGTCCACGGCGAAGTCGAGATGCGCGCCGCCGGTGCCCGAGTCGACTCCCTGGACCTTCACACAGGCGTCGGCGCCGGAGTCCGGCAGCAGCGTCACGAACTCCCCCTGATCACCGCGGAATTCGGACAGCCGGGTATCCGTCACCGCGGTCCAGAAGGCATGGGCCCGGGCGAAGGACGCGGCGGGGCGGTCGACGAAGGCGTATGTCCAGCGGATGCTCATGCGGGCGATCGTAGATCCGTCGCGGTCACCATCGCGGCTTCGCAGGACCCTTACCAACCGCGCGCCGACTCCTGGGACACGCTTTGCCATCGGTTCGCCGTGAATTGGCCCGCGCTTGTTTGCATTGGGGAATGGACCACATCACGTTCCTGGTGGCGGTCGTCATCGTGACGGCCCTCGCTTTCGACTTCACCAACGGATTCCACGACACGGCGAACGCGATGGCCACATCCATCGCCACGGGGGCGCTCAAACCGAGGACGGCCGTGCTCATCAGCGGCGTCCTGAACGTCGTCGGTGCCTTCCTGTCCACCGAGGTCGCCAAGACGATCTCCGGCGGCATCGTGGACGACGCGCTCGTCAGTCCGGGCATGATCTTCGCCGGGCTCGTCGGGGCCATTCTGTGGAATCTGCTGACCTGGCTGGTCGGGCTGCCGTCCAGCTCGTCGCACGCGCTGTTCGGCGGGCTGATCGGAGCCGTCTGGGTGGGTGCGGGGTCGCACGGCGTGCACTTTGACAAGGTTGTCGAGAAGGTGCTGATCCCGGCGGTGGCCTCGCCGATCGTCGCGGGGGTCGCGGCGCTGCTGGCCACGTTCCTGGCCTACAAGCTCACCGCCCGCGCCCGCAGCCGGTCCGTCACCAAGGGCTTCCGCGTCGGGCAGATCGCCTCGGCCTCGCTCGTCTCCCTGGCGCACGGCACCAACGACGCGCAGAAGACGATGGGCGTCATCACGCTGACCCTGATCTCGGCGGGTGCGCTGGGCCACGACTCCGGCCCGCCCCTGTGGGTGATCACCTCGGCCGGCCTGGCGATCGGCCTGGGCACCTACCTCGGTGGCTGGCGGATCATCCGCACCATGGGCAAGGGCCTCACGGAGATCCAGTCCCCGCAGGGCTTCGCCGCCGAGACGGCCTCCACGACGGTCATCCTCACCTCGGCCCACCTGGGCTTCGCCCTGTCCACCACGCAGGTCGCCTCGGGCAGCATCCTCGGCGCGGGCCTCGGCCGGCGTCTGGCGGAGGTCCGCTGGGGCGTCGCCGGGCGCATGGTCGTGGCCTGGATGGTCACCCTGCCGGCCGCCGCCCTCGTCGGCGGCGTCTCGGCGAGCGTGGTCAAGCACGGCGGCAACCTCGGTACGGCCGTGGTCGCCCTGGTCGGCGCGGCCGTGGCCGCCGGCATCGTGCTCGTCTCCCGGCGCAACCCGGTCTCCGCGCACAACGTCAACGACGCCCACGAGGTCACGATCCGCGGCACCGAGCCGACCAAGGTCGGTACGGCCGCCTGAGACAAGGGGAGTTCCCATCATGAACCTCGAATGGACCGCACTCGGCCAGGTCGCCGCGGTGAGCCTCGCGGTGACCGTGGCCGTGGTCGCCGTCTTCGCCCTCGGCGTGCTGGGCCTGGCCCGCCACGAAGGCGCGCGCGAGGAGTCCGGCGCCACCTCCGCCCTCGGCCTCACGCAGGCCGGGCTGTGCTTCGTCGCCTGCGCGGCGGTGGTGGCGTACGGGATCCATCTGATCGTGCCGCAGTTCCACTGACGGACGGTTCCAGTGAAGGACGCATTCAGGGCCCGGCAGGGGGAACGGCCGGGCCCTGAATGCCGCTGTTCCCTGTTCAGAGCCGCTCGTAAGCCGTCACACGTCGCCCACGGACCTGTACGTCCGCCACCACCGTGAAGTGCTCCTCCAGCACGGCGGTCTTCGTCCGGTCCCGCTCGGCGGACACGGGCCGTGCCACCGCGGGCACGTCGGTGACCAGCAGTATGCGCCGCTGCGCCAGCATCGCGTCCCGTATCCCCGCCGGGCCCGCCTCCTCACCCTTCAGCGTCCCCGACTCGACCGGGTCTTCCGCCAGCGCTATGTCCCGCAGACCGGCGAAATCGTCGGGGCAGACCAGCGCGGTGTCGCGCCGGGCCGCCGGTACGAAGACGACCGCGTCCCCGTCCTGCTTCAGCCGCCGTACGTCGGCCGCCACCGCCAGGACGTCGTCCACCCGGCTCGACGGGGACCGCTTGGCCAGCGACTGCGGCAACAGGGCGACGACCGCCACGGTGACCGCAATGGGGACGAGCCAGGGCGCCGCTCTCGGAAACCGCGGCCTGCTCGCCCGTACGGCCGTCCCCAGCGCCGTGCCGATCAGCAGGGCCAGCCCGAGCATGCTGAACAGCACATAGCGGTCCAGGAAGAGCGGTCGGACCAGGGAGAACCCGAGGAGGCCGAGTTGCGGCACGGCCAGCAGCGGCAGCCCGACCGCCGCCACCGACAGCCGTCCCGCGCACGGCCGGTCCACGAGGGCCGCGAGCCCTCCGATCGTCAGCAGGATCGCCGGGCCGATCAGCATGTGCCAGGTCAGCGGCGGGATCCAGGACACCTGGGCGGACTGGCGCCGGCTGAAGAGGATCAACGGCAGTACGGCCACCAAGGCGATTGTCGCGGCAGCTGCCCAGCACCTCCAGGTGCGGCGGGGTGCCCGTACCCGGAAGAGGGTGGCCAGGTGGGCGGGCAGGATCAGCAGGGACAGCCAGTTCAGCAGCCCGCAGACCGCGACCGTGCCGGCGTACGCGGCCCAGTGCACCGGGCGGCCCCGTCCCTCCAGGGCGGTCACCAGCAGCAGGGTCGAGATCCCGGCGCCGGCCGCGACCAGCGCGTACGGGCGGCCCTCCTGGAGATAGAACTGCACGGCCGGAAGCAGCCCGAACGCCAGTCCTCCCGCCAGGCCCGCCCAGACCCCGGCCAGCCGCTGCCCGATGACCGTCACACAGGCCGCCGCCACCGCCATGGCCAGCACGGAGGGCAGGCGCAGGGCCGTCGTCCCGGCGCCGAAGCAGGCGAACACGCCGTGCATCAGCAGGTAGTAGAGCCCGTGCACGGCGTCGACCTGCCCCAGCATGTGCCAGATGTCGGCGACCGGCCGCCGGGCCACCTGCCAGGTCGCGGCCTCGTCCCGCCAGACACTGTGTTGCCGGGACAGCCCCCACAGGCCGAGCGCGAGGGTCCACAGCAGCGGGATCGGCCAGAGAGGCAGGCGGCGGCGCAGGGGGTTCTCCCGGGAGTCGGCGTTCCGTCCGGCGGGGGCCGGCCAGGCCGCCGGGTGACTGGTCCCCTGATGTGGTCCCCACTCGCCCGCTCGTCGCCGAGCACGAAAAACCCCGCCTCGGCCGTGTGGGCCGAGACGGGGTCGGAGCGATGCTCACTCCCCCTGTGAATTCATCAAGAACCTACGGGACACGGAGGACGCGGGGCCACTGGCCGGCGCGTGAACACAATCACCGTGAATTCGGGGAACCTTGAGGGAGGGGGGTGACCCATTTGCGCCGCTTGACCAGTAATTGAAGGGCGTGTCGTCTCCCTGTGCGGGGCCGGGAACAAGACCGCACCCGGACCGTCACGACCGCCGTTCTCGGCGGCCTGCGGGCCGGGTGCGGGAGGTGGAGCAGGCGATCGAAGAGATCGCGGGTCCAAGGGGCGAGACCGGGGTCAGGCCTTCTTGGTCTCCCAGAAGATCTTGTCGATCTGGGCGATGTAGTCCAGAGCCTTCTGACCGGTCGCCGGGTCGGTGGACGCCTTGGCGGCCGAGAGGGCCTTCAGGGCGTCGTTGACCAGCTGGTGCAGCTCCGGGTACTTCTCGAAGTGCGGGGGCTTGAAGTAGTCGCTCCAGAGCACCGAGACGTGGTGCTTGGCGAGCTCGGCGCGCTGCTCCTTGATGACGGTGGCACGCGCCTGGAAGTGCGGGTCGTCGTTGGCGGCCATCTTTTCCTGGACGGCCTTCACCGACTCCGCCTCGATGCGGGCCTGGGCCGGGTCGTACACACCGCAGGGCAGGTCGCAGTGTGCGCTGACCTTGACCTTGGGGGCAAACAGGCGGGAAAGCATGGAGCATTCCTTCCTCGTGATCGTCTTCTCAGGTGGGACATTACTCCCTGCGAGACGGGTTTTCGCGAGTGCCCCCATGGGCTTAGGACAAAAGTCCAGGGTCAGACTGAGACTGGTGGAGGACAGTACCGGGGAGGTGCCGGGGATGCCGGAGTTGTCGCAGGACGCCGAGCGCGGGCGGGCCGCTCAGCCCTTCGGGTGGGCCGAGGTGACCGGGCCGTCGATGGTGCCCACGCTGTATCACGGCGATCTGCTCGTGGTGTGGCACCGGGGGCGGATCCGGCCGGGGGACGTGGTGGTGCTGCGGCATCCGTTCCAGCAGGACCTGCTGGTCGTCAAGCGTGCCACCGAGAAGCGCGAGGGCGGGTGGTGGGTCCTCGGGGACAACGCCTACGCCGGTGGCGACAGCACCGACTACGGGGTGGTGCCGGACGAGCTGATCCTGGGCAAGGTCCGGCTGCGCTACCGGCCGCGCAAGCCCGGTCAGCGCTCGCCGTTCGCGCTGGCGCGCTGGGCGCTGTCGGCGGTGCGGCCGGTGCTCGCCGACCGGTCCGCCTCCAGGCGTTTGCGGGCGCGGTAGGCGGCGACGTTGGCGCGGGTCGCGCAGCGGTCCGAGCAGTAGCGTCGGGAGCGGTTGGTGGACGTGTCGAGGTAGGCGTTGCGGCACGGGGACGCCTCGCACAGGCCCAGGCGGTCCACGCCGTACTCGGTGAGGTGGAAGGCCAGGCCCATCGCCGCGATGGCCGCGTAGCCGGCGGTCGCGTTGGACGGGTGGTCCGCGAGGTGCATGTGCCACAAGGGGCGGCCGTCGTCGTCCCGGAAGTCATGGCCGGAGATCTGCGGGCTCACCGGGAACTCCAGGAGGAGCGCGTTCAGCAGGTTCACCGCCAGCGCCTCGTCGCCCTTGTCCGCCGCCTCGAAGACCGCCCTCAGCCGTGCGCGCACCGAGCGGAAGCGGGTGACGTCCCCGTCCGTGGCGCGACGGGCCGCCTCCTGGCTGACGCCGAACAGATCGCGGACGGCCTCGACCGAGGTCAGCGAGTCCTTGCCCCGGGCCGGGTCCTCGCTGTTGACGAGTCGTACGGCGTAATCCGAGTAATAGGCCAGTTCCACTTGTAGTCCTTACGGAGGCGTTCTATCGTCGTGGTGCGGTCGGGTAACAGCTGATCGTGCTTCCAGGGTATTACGTGACTTGCGCGATGGAGGGTTCCATGACGGACACGGGCATCACCACCACGACGACCGGAGCCGACTGGGCCGCCTGGCAGAAGAGCTGGGACCGGCAGCAGGAGTGGTACATGCCCGACCGCGAGGAACGCTTCCGGATCATGCTCGACATGGTCGAGGCCCTGGTCGGCCCCGCCCCGCGCGTGCTCGATCTCGCGTGCGGCACGGGAAGTATCACGGCCCGGCTGTTCGCCCGGTTCCCGGGGGCCACCAGCACCGGCGTCGACCTCGACCCCGCCCTCCTCGCCATCGCCGAGGGCACCTTCGCCGACGACGACCGGGTCTCCTTCGTCACCGCAGACCTCAAGGACCCCGACTGGCCGGCAAGGCTTCCGTACGACTCGTACGACGCCGTCCTGACCGCCACGGCCCTGCACTGGCTGCACCGTGAACCCCTCGCGGCCCTCTACGGTCAGGTCGCGGAGCTGGTCCGCGACGGCGGTGTGTTCCTGAACGCGGACCACATGATCGACGACTCGACGCCCCGGATCAACGAGGCCGAGCGCGCCCTGCGTCACGACCGCATGGATCAGGCCAAGGCGGACGGCGCCCTCGACTGGTCCGAGTGGTGGCAGCTGGCGGCGCAGGACCCGGTCCTCGCCGAACCCACGGCCCGCCGCTTCGCGATCTACGGCGAGCACGCCGACGGCGACATGCCGTCCGCCGAGTGGCACGCGCGCGTGCTCCGCGAGAAGGGCTTCGGCGAGGCCCGCCCCGTGTGGTGCTCGCCGTCGGACACGCTGCTGCTCGCACTGAAGTGACGGCAAGGGCCCCATGCTCGACGCCCCGCCGCTGACGGCGGACCGGCTGCGCGCCGTGGTGACGGCGCCCCAGCTGCTGCCGCAGGGAGCGCTACACGCCGAAGGGGCGGTACGAGGATCTCGTACCGCCCCTTCGGCGTCGTACCGTCAGAGCACCTTGGACAGGAACGCCTGCGTCCGCTCGTGCTGCGGGTTGGTCAGGACCTCGCGCGGGTCGCCGGACTCGACGACCACGCCGCCGTCCATGAAGACCAGGCTGTCGCCGACCTCGCGGGCGAAGCCCATCTCGTGGGTGACGACGACCATCGTCATGCCGGACTCGGCCAGGTCGCGCATGACGTCGAGGACGTCGCCGACCAGCTCCGGGTCGAGGGCCGAGGTCGGCTCGTCGAAGAGCATCAGCTTCGGGTCCATCGCCAGCGCCCGGGCGATGGCCACCCGCTGCTGCTGGCCGCCGGAGAGCTGCGAGGGGTAGTTGCCCGCCTTGTCGGCCAGGCCGACGCGGTCGAGCTGCTCCCGGGCGCGCTCCCTGGCCTGGGCCTTGCTCACGCCCTTGACCTGGACCGGCGCCTCCATGACGTTCTCCAGCGCCGTCATGTGCGGGAACAGGTTGAACCGCTGGAACACCATGCCGATGTCCCGGCGCTGCTGCGCGACCTCGCTGTCCTTGAGCTCGTACAGCTTGTCGCCCTTCTGGCGGTAGCCGACCAGCTCACCGTCGACGTACAGCCGACCGGCGTTGATCTTCTCCAGGTGGTTGATGCACCGCAGGAACGTCGACTTGCCGGAACCGGACGGGCCGATGAGGCAGAACACCTCGCCGGTCTGCACCTCGAGGTCGATGCCCTGGAGGACCTGGACCGGGCCGAAGGACTTGTGGACGCCCTCGGCCTTCACCATGGCGGTCATCTCACACACTCCTTCCGCTGCTGCGAGCCATCAGGTTGATCTTGATCTTCTGCCACGGCGTCGGCGGCAGGTTCCGCGTCGAACCACGGGCGAAACGGCGCTCCAGGTAGTACTGGCCGACGCTGAAGACGCTGGTGATGACCAGGTACCAGATGCACGCCACGAACAGCATCTCCATCACGGCGTACGACGTGGAGCCGATCGTGGAGGTGGCGCGCAGCAGTTCGTTGTACGTCACCGCGTACACCAGCGACGAGGTCTTCAACATGTTGATGAACTCGTTGCCGGTCGGCGGCACGATCACCCGCATGGCCTGCGGGATCACGATCCGGCGCAGCGTCTTCGCGTGGCTCATGCCGAGCGCGTGCGAGGCCTCGGTCTGGCCCTCGTCGACGGCCATCAGACCGGCGCGGCAGATCTCCGCCATGTACGCCGCTTCGTTCAGGCCCAGGCCCAGCAGGGCCGCCATGAACGGGGTCATGACGTCGACCATCTCGTCCTTGTAGATGGGACCGAGATTCAGCACGGGGAAGATCAGCGCCAGGTTGAACCACAGCAGCAGCTGCACGTAGACCGGCGTACCGCGGAAGAACCAGATGTAGACCCAGGCCACCCAGCTGGTCACCGGGTTCTTGGACATGCGCATCACGGCCAGGATCACGCCCAGGACGACACCCATGACCATCGCGAGGACGCTGATCAGCAGGGTGCGGCCGGCACCGGCGAGAACCGTGGAGTCGAAGACGTACTCGCCGACGGCGTTCCACTGGATCTTCTCGGCGGTGGCGAAGGCGTTGACGAGCAGGGCCACCAGGGCCAGCACGACGACAGCGCTGACCCAGCGGCCGTAGTGCCGAACCGGAATGGCCTTGATCGCCTCGGGCGGGACGGCCCCGCCGTCCTTGGAGACGGCGGCCGACGGCTTCCCGTCGGCCGGCTCCTTGTCGAACTTGTCAGTCACTGTGACTGCCCTTCAGTGCTTGCCCGGGACGGTCACTTGCCGCCGTTGATCGCGGCCTTGTCGATCGCGCCGGACTCGGCGCCCCACTTCTCGAGGATCTTCTTGTACGTGCCGTCCTCGATGATCGCGTTGACGGCCTCTTCGAGGGCCGCGGTGAGCTGCTTGTTCTCCTTGTTCACCGCGATACCGAACGGACCGGCGTCGACCTGCTCGCCGACGACCTCGAAGTCGTTGCCGCCGCCGGACTTGCGGGCCAGGTCCACGGCCACCGGGTAGTCGTTGACGCCGGCGACCGCGCCGCCCGACTTCACGCGGGTCTGGGCCTCGGTGTCGTTCTCGAACGACTCGATGTTGATCTTCTTCTTGCCGCCGTCCGTGCAGGCCTTGGACTGGGTCTGCAGCGCCTTCTCGTACGTCGTACCGCGCTGCACGGCCGCAGTCTGGCCGCAGAGGTCCTCGATCGAGTTGATCTTCTTCGGGTTGCCCTTCTGCACGTACACGGCGGTGCCGGCCGTGAAGTAGTCGACGAAGTCGACACCCGGTCCGAGCTTCTTGCCCTTGTCGTCCAGGCCCTCCTGGCGCTGCGGGGTGTCCGTGATGGAGGACATGGCGACGTCGTAGCGGCCGGAGTTCAGGGCGGTGATCAGGCCGTCGAAGGAGCCCGAGGTGAACTGGAACTCCACGCCGAGCTTCTCGCCCAGCGCGGCGGCGATGTCGGGGTCGACGCCGACGATCTTGCCGCCCTGCTGGAACTCCATCGGGGCGTACTCGGCGTTCGTGCCGGCCTTGATGACGCCCGCGTCCTGGATCTTCTTGGGCAGCTTGTCGAAGAGCGGGGCGGTGCTCGACTTCCCCGTCTCGTCGGTGCTGTCGCTGCCGCTGCCGTTCGTCTGGTCACCGCAGCCGGTGAGAATCAGGGCGCCTGCGACCGCGATCGAGCCGACCGCTGCCAGCCGGGAGCGCGCGGCGGTCGTACGACGGGTGGAGCTTGCGGTCATGGTGGGTTCCTCCGGCGGATGGGTGGAGTTGCCGATGGGGCGGGCGCCTGCCGATGGGTTCGGCCGGCGCCTTGGTTTCCTAGGTCGACGAGAGCACACACCTTCGAGTGCCGCGACCTCGTGTGATTACGGCATCTTGCCATTCGGACTTAGGCATTCAGGGCGCCCGCGATGTCAAAATCGGATAACGGGTGACCTCCGAACCGCCTCAGGTCGGACATCCTGGCCGCACCTTCTGCGGGAATCTGCCCTTCCGGCCGAAAGATCTTCGGCGTATCTCGGGATGTGGGCGAGTTGTGGATCGGTCGTGACCGATTGAGGGCCGACTGCCGGGTTGTTTGCGGGTGACGATTGCTCTTTGCACTGTACGTCGTCGATTGTCCGTTTATTTGGTCACGAATCACACCGGCATCGTCATCGGCTTGTGTCCGATTCGTGTCGTCCGCGTGCGTGTTTCCCTTCCCCCCATGTGATCTTGCACGTATTGGACTCGTCGTCGATGCCGTCCGTCCGGTAAGAAGGTTCTTTACACCCCTCATCCGGGGCTCAGGGCGCGTGTGCGGCGCGCCCGTCGCGTATGTGCCCGTACGTCGTACGTCGCACGTATCAACGAGCAGGGTCATACGCGGTCCCGCCCACTTCTCACCAGGAGTGGTCCCACCCTCAAACCATGAACACTTAAGGGGTCAGACAAAGTGGCAGCGGAGATCGTCAATCCTCGCAGCGGCGGCAATACCGATCAGGACGGCGGGGTCGAGCCCCTCGATTCCTTCGATCCGGCGTTCGCGCTGCACCGTGGCGGCAAGATGGCCGTGCAGGCCACCGTGCCGGTCCGCGACAAGGACGACCTGTCCCTGGCGTACACGCCCGGCGTCGCGAAGGTGTGCAGCGCGATTGCCGAGCAGCCGGAACTCGTGCACGACTACACGTGGAAGTCGTCCGTGGTCGCCGTCGTGACCGACGGCACGGCCGTTCTCGGGCTCGGGGACATCGGGCCCGAGGCCTCCCTTCCGGTGATGGAGGGGAAGGCGATTCTGTTCAAGCAGTTCGGCGGCGTCGACGCCGTGCCGATCGCGCTGGACTGCACCGGCGTCGACGAGATCGTCGAGACCGTGGTGCGGCTCGCGCCGTCCTTCGGCGGTGTGAACCTGGAGGACATCTCGGCGCCCCGGTGCTTCGAGATCGAGCGCAAGCTCCAGGAGCGGCTGGACATTCCGGTCTTCCATGACGACCAGCACGGTACGGCTGTGGTGACGCTGGCCGCGCTGCGGAACGCCGCGCGGCTGACCGGGAAGGGGCTCGGGGATCTGCGGGCCGTGATCTCGGGGGCCGGGGCGGCGGGTGTCGCCATCGCGAAGATGCTGGTCGAGGCCGGGATCGAGGACGTGGCGGTGGCGGACCGCAAGGGTGTCGTGTCCGCCGACCGGGACGACCTGACGTCGGTCAAGCGGGAGCTTGCCGGGTTCACGAACAAGGCGGGCATCACCGGGTCGCTGGAGGCGGCTCTGGAGGGTGCGGACGTGTTCATCGGGGTTTCCGGTGGGACGGTGCCGGAGGAGGCCGTCGCCTCCATGGCCGACGGCGCGTTCGTGTTCGCCATGGCCAACCCGAACCCCGAGGTGCACCCCGACGTCGCGCACAAGTACGCGGCGGTCGTGGCGACCGGGCGGTCGGACTTCCCGAACCAGATCAACAACGTGCTGGCGTTTCCGGGGATCTTCGCGGGGGCGCTTCAGGTTCGGGCGTCGCGGATCACCGAGGGCATGAAGATCGCTGCGGCTGAGGCGCTGGCGGCCGTTGTGGGGGACGACCTCGCCGCGGACTATGTCATTCCGTCGCCGTTCGACGAGCGGGTGGCGCCGGCGGTTACCGCTGCGGTGGCCGCGGCGGCCCGTGCGGAGGGGGTTGCTCGGCGGTGACGGGCTCTGCCGAGAGCTGAGCTGGGCTGGATGGCCTCGCCCTGGTGGGCGGGGCCGTCTTTTTGTTGTGGGTGCGCCTGTTCGAGTGGCGTCGGGTGGCTGGGTGGGGTGCCTGCGGCGGCCTGCTGGTGTTCGGTGGGGGTTCGCGTAGCGCCTTGGGTGCGGAATGGGGTCGGGGCCCCGTACGCGGGTGCAGGTCCGCTCTTCCGCCTGTTGACAAGAGGGCGTGTCTCACAGGGGGCTGTGGTTCCGTCGGTCGGCCGGGGAGCCTATCGTCAAGGTCATGTTCGCTGTCTACGCCGCCCGAATCGACCGCGACGAGCCGCTCTCCGGACTGGAGTTGGGGGAGCGCCCGGCCCCTGAGGCCCGCGCCGGTTGGAGTACCGTCAACGTCAAGGCCGCCTCGCTCAACCATCACGACCTCTGGTCACTGCGGGGGGTGGGGCTGCCCGAGGAGCGGTTGCCGATGATCCTCGGCTGTGATGCCGCCGGGGTCGACGAGGACGGCAACGAGGTCGTCCTGCATTCCGTGATCGGACAGAGCGGGCACGGGGTGGGGCCCAGGGAGCCGCGGTCGATCCTGACGGAGCGGTATCAGGGGACCTTCGCCGAGCAGGTCGCCGTGCCCACGTGGAATGTGCTGCCCAAGCCGAAGGAGCTGTCCTTCGAGGAGGCGGCATGTCTGCCTACGGCCTGGCTGACCGCGTACCGGATGCTGTTCACGAATGCGGGCGTACGGCCCGGAGACTCTGTGCTGGTGCAGGGGGCCGGGGGTGGTGTGGCCACCGCTGCCATCGTGCTGGGGAAGGCCGCGGGGCTGCGGGTCTTCGCCACCAGCCGGGATGAGGCCAAGCGGAAGCGGGCCGTGGAGCTGGGGGCCGTGGAGGCGGTGGAGTCCGGGGCTCGACTGCCGGAGCGGGTCGACGCCGTGATCGAGACCGTCGGTGCCGCCACGTGGTCGCACTCCGTGAAGTCGCTGAAGCCCGGGGGCACGCTGGTGATTTCCGGTGCCACGAGTGGGGATCGGCCCTCGCATGCCGAGCTCACGCGGATCTTCTTCCTGGAGTTGAAGGTCGTCGGGTCCACGATGGGGACGAAGGACGAGCTGGAGGATCTGCTGGCTTTCTGTGCCGCCACGGGAGTGCGGCCGGTGATCGATGAGGTGCTTCCCATGGATCGGGCCCGTGAGGGCTTTGAGCGGATGGCCTCGGGTGAGCAGTTCGGGAAGATCGTTCTCGCCAACTGAGTGTGTCGGGTCGGTAGTTGTCGTAGTCGTGCCTTGCGGCGGGTTCGGGGCTTTGCCTCGGGCCCGCCGCTTTTTGTCAATGAGGGTTGACATTCGGGTGCCTGTCAACTTAGGTTGACGGGTATGGGTGAAGCTACAGATCTTGCCGAGCGGGCCGGAGATCGCGATCCGCGGGTCGGGTTGCGGGCCGTCGCGGCGTTGCGCCGGCTGCTGGAGCAGTTGGAGGCGGTGCAGGTGCGCAGTGCGCGCAATCAGGGGTGGTCGTGGCAGGAGATCGCCGCGGAACTCGGGGTCAGCAGGCAGGCCGTGCACAAGAAGTACGGGAGGCGTTGATGTTCGAGCGGTTCACGAAGGACGCCCGTGCGGTGGTGACGGGGGCGGTTGAGCATGCCGAGAGGGGTGGGGCGGCGAGCGTCGATGCCGAGCATCTGCTGCTGGCCCTGCTCGATCGGGAGGGGAGTCGGGCCTCGTTCGCGCTCGCCGAGCTCGGGGGTGGGAGGTGGCTGGACTCCGTGCGGCAGGCGTTGGGCGAGGCTCGGCGGCGGGGTGGGCTGTCGCAGGCCGAGGCCGAAGCGCTGGCCGGACTGGGGATCGATGTGGGGGAGGTCGTCGCCCGGGTGGAGGAGGCGCATGGGGTCGGCGCGCTGGCCGGGGAGCCGAAGGGCAAGGGGTGGTGGTCGGGGCACCGTCCGTTCACCCCGGGGGCCAAGGATGTGCTGGTGCGGGCGCTGCGGATGGCCAGTGCCCGCCGGGACCGGCACATCGGTGACGAGCACATCCTGCTCGCGCTCCTCGGCCGTCCCGGCGTGCCCGCCGAGGTTCTCGCCGATCACGGAGTGACCTATGAGACCGTCACCCGCGTGTTGTACGGCGGGGGAGAGGCGAAGGCTGGTTGAGGTGAGGGCTCGCCCCGGGGACGCCGGGGTGCCGTCGGGCCGGGCGGTGCGGCTGCCGGTGCGGCCGCACCGGCGAGGGGCGGGCTCAGGGCTTCGGTGCGCGCAACAGCGCTCCGATGTGGGCCGCCGCCGTCGACAAGTGGCGGCGGGCGTCTCGGAGCTGGTCAGGGGTGACGCCGTGGTCCCTTGCCGCGTCGCGGATGTCGTCGCGGAAGCGGTCCAGCAGGCGGTCCAGGTCGCGGGTCGGGTCGTCGGTGGGGGGCTCGTGGGCCCAGGTGGGTTCGTAGTCGGCCGGGAAGTCCTCGGGGGTGTCCGAGTATTCGGGGTGGGGCTGCGGTGACTTGGGGGTGTCCTGGCGGCCGAAGCCGAAGTCGCGGCCGAACTCCTTGCCGTAGTCCTTGCCGAATTCGCCGAACTCCTTGGCCAGCTCGGTCAGGCCCTCCCGCACCCCCGTAGGCCAGTCACCGCGGACGAAGTGGTCCTGTACGTGTTCCTGGACCCGGCGGGCGATGCGCTGGACCTCCTCCTGGGCCTCGGTACGGGCGCGGTCCTGGGCCTCCTTGGCCTGGCGCCGGGCGCGCTGGGCCTCCTCGCGGGCGCGGCGGCTCTCGTCCTTGGCGCGCCGGGCCTGTTCCTTCCACTCCTGCTTGGCGCGGCGCATCTCCTCCTTGGCCGCGCGCCATGCCTCCTTGTCGGTGTAGTCGGAGAGGTCGGAGAAGGGGGCGTCCGGCCTGGTGCCGTTGCCCTGTCGGGCCTCGGAGGCGGCCGCTCGCATCTCGCGTCGCAGGTCACCCGCCGCGCCGCGCACGTCGGCCCGGATCTCGGCGGCCAGTTCGGCGACCGATTCCCTGATCTCCAGCTCCAGATCGGCCAGTTCGCCGGAGCGGTCGGCCAGTTCGGCGCGGCCGGCGTCCGTGATGGCGTAGACCTTGCGACCGCCCTCGGTGGTGTGGGTGACCAGGCCTTCGGCCTCCAGCTTGGCGAGGCGGGGGTAGACGGTGCCGGCCGACGGGGCGTACAGACCCTGGAAGCGCTCTTCGAGGAGGCGGATGACCTCGTAGCCGTGGCGCGGGGCCTCGTCCAGCAGCTTCAGCAGATAGAGGCGGAGGCGGCCGTGGGCGAAGACGGGAGGCATGTCAGAGCACCTTCTTGTCGGTCGTGCCGTCGGCCGGGGCGTGGGGTGCGGACTGGGGTGGGGTGTCCGTCGCGTCGGTGTCCCGGCCGGAGACGGAATTGTCCCCCGAGGTGTGGTGCGGGTGCGGCAGCGGGTCGGTCGTCGGGTCCGTGGCCGGCGCCTCGGGCTCTTCCCAGGCCTCCGCCTCCCAGGGCTCGTCCTCCCTCGGCGGGCGGCGCAGCAGGGCGATCGAACCGGAGACCGTCGTCGCCCGGAGCTTGCCGGTGCCGGCACCCAGGCGGCCGGTGATCTTGTGCGCGCCCCACTGGCCGTGCACCCGCAGGCCCTCGAAGGCATTGGAGATCCTGCCGCTCGCGGTGTTGGCCTCGACGTCCGCGTCCGCCGGGGCCGGCAGGCGGATGGCGATCTCGCCCGAGACGCTGGTCAGCCGGACGTCGGTGGGGCCCTCCGGGTCGAGGTCGACGATCATGGAGCCGCTGACCGAATCGGCCTTCACGGAGGAGCCGGAGCCCTCGACGACCGTGAGGTCGCCGGAGACGGAGTTGAAGCGGAGGTCGCCGGTGACGGCCTGGGCTTCCAGGTTCCCGGAGACGGTGTCGGCGCGGACCGGGCCGGACAGGCCGACGAGGGTGGTGTCACCGGTGACGCCCTTGACGACCGACGGGCCGTGGATCCCGGAGACCACCGCACCGGCGCCGACCACACCCACCTCGACCCGGGTGCCGGCCGGCACCGCCAGGGAGACCACGGCGCTGCGCCTCCAGCCCTTGCGGTCGAGCCACTTGAGGAAGCCCTTCCAGGGCAGGTCCTCGTACGCCACCGTCAGCGTGCCGTCCTGCTGGGTGACGATCAGGGGTGGGCCCTCGATCTCGGAGACCTCCAGGCGGGCGGAACCTTCGTCCGTCCCCACGACGTTCACCGTTCCGTTGACGACGCGCACCTGGAGCTCGCTCACCGGCTCGTCGAAGGTGAGCTTCCTGGGCTCTGCTACGGACCACTCGGACATGGTGCGGACCTCCTGGGCGACCGGACGCGGCCGCGCGGGCCGGATCGGAAACGCGACACGCCATATCGCGTCTTACGAGAAACACGATATATCGCGGTGGAGGAAAGTCAAGGCACTCGTTCTGGTGATCACAAATCTCGCGAGGCGGACAAAGCGGCCTAGCGTGTTGTCATGCCGACGGAACAGTCCAGGACCGCTCGCCAGGCCCGCCCCGCCCCCGGCGCCCTGCTGCTCTGCCGCGCGGAGCCCGAGTCGGTCGCTCCCGCCGCCCGGCTGCTGCGCGAGGACATGCTGCTCGCGTCGGCCGGCGGGGAGTGGAGCGTGCTCGTTCCCGAGGGCCGGCCGTGGCTCGGTGGCGGAGAACCCGTCGACCGCGTCCTCACCGGATGGGCCACCGCCCTCGCCGTCGGCGCCCCCTGGCCCGTCCTCGCCCTGTGGTGGGACGCCGACCGCGCCGGCTACACCCTGGCCTCCGGCTTCCGACGCCCCGTCGGCTACGTCTGGCTCGCCAACGGCACCCCGGCCGGCGAGGACGAGGCCATGCGCACCTTCGCGGGCCGGCTCGGCCTCGACCCGGTCCTGGACATGCAGTCCCTGGACGCGCTGACGCGCCCCGACGCCGCGGCCGACGCACGGGCACGCATGCGTGGCCTGATCGCCGTCCTCACGCGCGCGGGCGTGTCCCTGCCCGTCGGTCTCGCCCCCGGCGAAGACGCCGACAGCCTCCAGACGGCCGCCCGCGACCAGCCGCACATCCGCCTGGTCGAATGGTCGGGCTGGCGGCACGCCCTGCGCGCGGAACTCGACGCCGTCGAAGGCCGCCACCTCGGCCCCTGGCTGCCCTGGGTCGGCGGCCCCCGCTCACCCGCCCTAGCCCTGGCCCAGGTCGCGGCCGGTCTGCCCCTCACGGTCTGGGGCCTGCGGCGCCGCAGCGGTGGCTGGGCCGTGGCGGGGGCGGTGCTGCTCGCGCACGGCGCGCTGGGGCTGGCGTACGGCGTCACGCACGTACCCGACTGACGGCGAGGAAGGTCCGGCCCGGCGCGGCATACCCTGAGGGAGTAGGTCCCGAGGGCTTGGCCCGTCAGTATCAGGAGCAAGAGTTGTACTTCACCGACCGTGGCATCGAGGAACTGGAGAAGCGGCGCGGCGAGGAGGAGGTCACCTTCGAGTGGCTCGCCGAGCAGCTGCGGACGTTCGTCGATCTCAACCCGGACTTCGAGGTGCCGGTGGAGCGGCTGGCGACGTGGCTGGCCCGCCTGGACGACGAGGACGAGGAGTAGGGCTCCGCCGGCTGTACCGCAGACGCGGCCCTGCGGGGCCGCCACAGGCCGGCGATCGTCTGCTGAGTCATCGGGGCTGGTCGCGCCCGCGCGGTGGAGCCGCATGTTCCGTGCGGCCCCACGTCTCCCTTCAAAGACACTGCCGTACCGACCGGCGCCCGCCCCGGCCGCCCCGCGGCCGACACCCGCCTGCTCCTGCGCAACGCCCGCATACTTCCGCAACCAACCTGGGTATTAGCCTCGTCGCTGTTCAAGTGGGCGCCGTCCGGGATCGGTTGACCTGACGGCTCGGCTCTTCGGGGGAACGTTATGAGTCACATCCAGGATGTCGAACTGCCGGACGGCACGGTGATCACCGCCAGGATCGGCGCGGCCGACGGCTACGACGACCAGGAGGACGTCGGCTTCACCGAGGCCGCCGTCGCCAAGGTCGAACAGCTCCAGGAGCTGATCAAGGCCGTCGGCGGCACCGTGCTCGACGCGGCCCGGGCGGCCAGGCCGGACGAGGCCTCCATCACCTTCGGCGTGGAGCTGACCGCCAAGGAGGGCCTCGCGGTCGCCGTGCTCGCGCGTGGGGAGGCCAAGGCATCCCTGGAGGTCACCCTCACCTGGCAGTTCGATCGCGGTGGCGCGCAGGAGGGCGACCGGAGAGCGGTCGGCGCATGAGTGAGCGGCACGATCGTCTCTTCGAGCTGGTCAGGGCGGCCACCGTCCATCTGCTCCCGGCCGGCGGCAAGGACGGCCCTCTGTGGGGCAGCGGCTTCTTCGTCGCGCCCGGCTGGGTGCTGACCGCCGCCCATGTGCTGCGCCAGCACCTCGCGGCGGACCGCACGGTCGTGTTCCGGGTGCGCGGCGAGGGCGTCGACGCCGAGGCCCGGCTCGGGGAATGGCTGATCACCGACCCGCGCAACCCCAAGGTCCCGCTGGCCGAGGACCTGGCCCTGGTCCGGCTGACCGGCGAACACCCGCACGAGTGCGTGTGGCTCACCGACCGCGCCGCCCGCCACTGCGGCGCCCTGAAGGCCTGCGGCTACTACCCGGGCCCGCCCGAGGCCCACTTCCGCATGGTGGACGCCGTGATCAACGGCCAGGAGGACACCCACGGGCTGATCATCAAGCCCGACATCGATCTCCAGCCCGGGATGTCCGGCGGCCCGCTGCTCGACCCGGAGTCGGGAGCCGTCGTAGGACTGATCAAGTCCAAGCGCAAGGACAAGGACGGCGGCAAGGCCGTGGCCATCGCCGCGCTGCGCCGCTTCGGGGAGACGTACCGCACGGTCATGGCCGCCCATGACCGCTGGCACGGCGAGGAGCCGGTGTCGGAGAGCGGGGACAACTGGGTCGATCTCCAAGGCGGACCGGCGGACGGCCAGGGCGCCGCCTGGACCCCCCGCGACCGGCGCCAGGCGCTCGCCCTGCTGGCCGAACTGCCGCCCCCGCCCGACGAACCCACCGTCCAGGTCATCGCCAGAGAGGCGCGCAGCGGCAACAAATGGCCCGGTGCCACACCCGAGCTGCGGACCTGGCGCGACGGCCACGGCCTGCTCTACGCGGGCGCCACTCCGCTCGACCCGCTCACCTTCCTGCGCTACCTCAGGCTCGTCGAGGCCCACGCACGCGCGCGTGACGCCGCGAACCCCGCCCTCATCGACTGGATCACCAAGCGGCTGCGCCGTGACCCCCGCAAGGACCTGCACGCGCTGGCCCGCAACGTCAGCCTCCCCGACGAACTCCTGCCACCTCGGGAGGACCACGGCCCGGAACGCGTGGTGATCTCCTATCCCGGTCCCGGCGAGGGCCCCGTCGTGGCCCTGCTGCTGGACCCGGTGATCAGCGCGCAGCCCGTCCGGTTCTTCTGGCAGATCTGGTACGACGACGGCGACGGCCTGCCCGAACTCCACGAGGCGGACCCCTCCGTGCACGGCTGCCGGCCCGACGAACTCGTCCAGGCGCTGCGCGTCCCGCTGGGCGGACTGCTGGAGTCCAAGGACCGGGAGGGCCACCCCGTACCGCTCGAAGTCGGCCTGCCCGCCGAGCACTTCGACACGGCCGTGCACCGCTGGCGGTTCGCGGACATCGCCGCGCTGAACGACCCCGGGCACCTGGGCGCACGCCGTCGCCTCGTGCTGCGCGCTCTCGAGCGCCGGGGATATCCGGACAACCTCTGGCTCGACCGCTGGCAGGGCATCACGGTCGGCCGGCGCTTCGAGGGCTGGCGCATGCCCCCGCCGGGCGCCGTGGACGCCACCGGCTACCACGCGGCCGAGCGCCACCGCATCCCCGTGATGTGCCGCCCTGCCGGACAGGGCACCGGCAATGTCGCCATGAAGCACGCGCTGCGCAGCGGCCACCCCGTGGCGCTCTGGCACATCGGCCCGCACCCCGAGCGCGGCGCCTGTCTGCCGGAGTGCGACACCCTCCACGCGCGCGTGGAGAAGTTCCTCGAAACGCTCGGCTCGCTCGCCGAACTCCCCGACCGGCTGCGGCACGTACGCCAGGACATCAGCGAGCAACGGCCCGACAGCGCCTGGGCCGAACCGCTCGCCCTGCTCTACGACGACCCGCGCCGTCCGCTCCCGGCCGAGGAGACCGAGACCGTGGACGCACCGCTGTGAACTGCACCGAAGCCTGGCCGAAATCTCAGGTGTACCACGGCGGTTCCGGGTATGTTTCCAGGGGCCCGCTGCGGGCGCACGACGCTCCCTTCGGCCAGGACGTGGACCACCACCGACCGTCGACGAGGAGCGCACCATGAGCGAGTGGTTCATCTACCGGGGCGTGGGGGAGCCGGATCCGGCCAGGATCGACGCGCTGCCGGAACCACCGCCCTGGCGGAAGTTCGACGCCGCGCCCGTCGACTACGAGGTCCCGCAGCTCGACTCCGCCACCCACCGCAGGCTCGGCGAGCGCACCGTCCCGCTGCCCGTCCAGGACCCCGACGCCCTAGAACTCGTCAACGCCGCCCTGTATCTGAGGCGCCCGCTGCTCGTCACCGGCGAACCCGGTGTCGGCAAGTCGACACTCGCCCACTCCGTCGCCTACGAGCTCGACCTCGGCCGGGTCCTGGAGTGGCCGATCGTCAGCCGCAGCGAACTGCGCGACGGCCTCTACACCTACGACGCCATCGGCCGCCTCCAGGACGCCCAGCTGCCCGGCGAGGAAGGCGCCCAGGACATCGGCCGGTACATCAAGCTCGGCCCGCTCGGCACCGCGCTGCTCGCCGCCGACAAACCCCGGGTGCTGCTCATCGACGAGCTCGACAAGAGCGACATCGACCTGCCGAACGACCTGCTGAACGTCCTGGAGGAGGGCCGCTTCGCCATCCCCGAGCTGGAGCGCATCGCCGACCGGGACCCCGCGGTACGGGTCCTCACCGACGACGGCCGCCGGGTCACGGTGACCGGCGGTCAGGTCCAGTGCCACGCCTTCCCGTTCGTCATCATGACCAGCAACCGTGAGCGCGAGTTCCCCGCCGCGCTGCTGCGCCGCTGCATCCCGCTCGACCTCAAGGCGCCGCGCGACGAAAGGCTCGCCGCCCTCGTCCAGGCCCACTTCGGACACGGCGCCTACGAGGCCAACCGCGACCTCGTCGACCAGTTCACCCAGTCCGAGGCGGACGGCGCGCTGCGCCCCACCGACCAGCTGCTCAACGCCATCTTCCTCGCCCAGCACGCCGCCCGGGACGCCGACCGGCGCCGCGAGGAGATCTCGGAACTGCTGATGCAGCCCCTCGACCGAGGGCCCCGGTAGCCATGACGCCCCGCGCCCCCGACCTCCCGGCCGACGGCGTGAGCCCCGTGCTCACGGCGCTGGTCGCGCGTATGCGGGACGCGGGCATCCCGCCCGGCGTCGAGGAACTGGCGGACGCCCTGTGGCTGGCCCGCTGGCTGCCCGCCTCCCCGGAACGCGCCGACAGGGCGAAGCCGGCCCCCGCGCCCGGCCCGGAACCGGCCCTCGGCCCCGGCACGCTCCCCGCGCTCTCGCCCCGGCCCCTCGGCACGCCCGCCGAGGACGACGAGGAGCGGCAGCCCGACAGCGCCCGCCTGTTCGCGCCCGGCCCGGGCGGCGACGGCACCGACGTCCGGATGACCCCGGTCCGCGTCCCCGCCGCACCCGCGCTGCCCGAACCCCTCGCCCTGCAACGGGGGTTACGGCCCCTCCAGCGCTACCGCGCGCCCGTACGCCCCGTCCCGCGCACCCTCGACGAGCACGCCACCGCCGAGCGCGCCGCCGAGTCCGGCCTCGTCCTGCCCGTCCTGCGCACCGACCGGCGCCGCGAGGCCCGGCTGCTGCTCCTGATGGACGTCTCCACCTCGACGGTCGTATGGCAGCAGGCCCTCGACGAACTGCGCCAGGTCTGCGCCCGCGCCGGCGCCTTCCGCGAGGTGCAGGTGCGCTATCTGCACGAGGGGCCCGGCGGCCGGCCCGGCTGTGCGGCCGGCCCCGAGCCCGGTGCCGCCCTGCACGCGCCGGAGCAGCTCAGCGACCCGACCGGGCGCCGGGTCACCCTGCTCCTCAGCGACTGCGCCGGGCCCATGTGGCGCAGCGGACAGGTGCAGCGGCTGCTGCACCGCTGGGCCACGACCGCGCCCGTCGCCGTCGTGCAGCCGCTGCCGCAGCGGATGTGGCTGCGCACCCATCTGCCCGCCCGGCGTGGGGTGTTGCACCGGCGCGAAGGCCCGGCCGGATCGCTGCTGTTCCGGCCCGACAAGGAGCCGGTGGCCTCCGGCGCGCTGCCCGTGCCCGTGCTCGCGCTGCGGCGGGAGTCGGTGGAGGGCTGGGCCCGGCTGGTGTCCGGCGACACGGGGCAGTCGCTGTCCGCCGCGGCCGGCTGGGTGCGGGCCGACCACCCCGCGTCCGCGGCGCCGGTGCGGGCCGCGCAGGAACGCAGCGGCGCGGACCGCGTCCGTACCTTCTGGCGTCCGGCGTCGTCCGAGGCGCGCCGCCTCGCGGTGTACCTGTCCGCGGTGCCGCTGTACCTGCCGGTGATGCAGCTGGTCCAGCACGCCATGCTGGCCGGGAGCGGACCGGACGTCCTGTCCGAGGTGCTGCTCAGCGGGCTGCTGCGGCGGCGGGAGGACGCGGACGACCCTCGGGCCGTCCGCTACGAGTTCCTGCCGGGGGTGGCGACCGAGCTGCGGTCACGGCTGTCGGTCGACGAGGTGGAGCTGCTGTTCAAGCACTGCTCCGAGTACGTGGAACGGAAGTTCGGGCGCAGCGCGCGGAACTTCCCCGCGCTCGCGGGAGCGTTCCTGCGGGGCGCGGTGCCGCCGGACGCGGCCCCGGAGCGGCTCACCGGCTCGGGCGAGCGGGAACCCGCCGGGCTGCGGGCGTTCGCCGAGGTGTCGGCCGAGGTCCTCAGGGATCTGGGGACGAGGCTGCCCGCGGTGGCGGGCGCCACGGCGGCCGGGCGGAGCGCGACGGAACTGCTCGATCTGGGCCGGCAGGCGCTGGCGCGGTTCACCGGCGAGGGGCTCACCAGGGAACTCGACGCCGCGGTGGAGTACGCACGGCAGGCGGTCGTGGTCGCGGGCTCGGGTGGCGAACGGGTCACCGCCGGCGAGGAGCTGGCCCACGCACTGCTCGCCCGGTGGCGGGTGCGGCGCGTGGGCGAGGACCTGCGGGAGGCCTGGGAGGCACTCGACGGCCAGGCCGTCACGATGCGCGGACGGCTCGTCCTCGGGCTGGTGCACTGGGCTCAGGCGCAGGAGGTGCGGGGGAGCGGCGTCGAGTTCGACGGAATCCCGGAGAGCCTGCGGGACTGGGCCCGGGGCGAGCCGGGGCGGGCGGCGGAGCGGGCGCGGGACGTACTGCTGTACCTGGCCGACCTCGACCTCGGCGCGGTCGTGGCCGACGAGGACACGGAGCCGGCGGCACAGGCCCGTAGAAGCGCCGCCGCGGAGGCGCTGACCGGCGTACGCCGGTCACTGACGGACGTGGGGCCCTACGCCCCGGACTGGCGCGTGCTGCACCTGCATCGGGCCGTCGACGCGGCGGACGTGTGGTTCCAGCTGTCCGGCTCCGTGCCCGCCCTCGTCGCCCGTGGACGGCTCTGGCTCGACCTGGCCCGCGAGCACGAGGGGTACGCGCCGGTCGCCGACGCCGCCGCCGATGCCGCCGCGAGCGCCGCCGAGGACCTCATGGAGGCGGTCCGGGACGAGACCGCCCTTCCGGCCGCCGACCGCTGCCGGATCTGGCTGGACGTGGCCGCCGCCGTGGAGGTCGCGCCGACCGAGCGCGAGGAGAGCCTGCTGCTGTATGCCGTGGAGCAGGCCGAGCGAGCCGCGGGCGACGACCCGGAACTCACATTCGAGTGCCTGGTGCGGGCCGGGCGGATATACCGCGACCGTCACGACCAGACCGGCGGGCTGATCGAGCTGAACCGCGCCGTGGAGGCATGGGAGCAGGCGGTGCGGCTGCTGGGTGAGGACGACCGGCGACGGCCGCGGGCGCTGGCCGACCTCGGCCGGGCGCTGTACGTCCGGTTCGGGCTCACGGGAGAGCCCGAGGACATCGCGAGGAGCGTCGACCATCTGCGCCAGGCGGTCGAGGAGTGCCTGCCCGACGACCCCGAGCTGCCGTGGCTGCGCCGGAGCCTGGGACGCGCCTACTACCGGCGTTACCTCATGACCGGCGTGCTGACCGACCTGTACGAGGCGGACTGGCTGTTCGCGGAGGCCGCCCGCGGTTCAGAGCACCCGTGGCTGCTCGCCCAGTGCCTGATCAACCGCGGCAACGTGGCCCGGCTGCGCTACGACCGCACCGCGGCCGTCGCCGACCTGCACAAGGCCGTCGACTTCTTCAGCCAGGCCGTAGAGATCGCCGAGGAGGCCGGCGAGGTGGAGCTGGTGGCCGTCGCCCTCACCGAGCGGGGCCGGGCACGCAAGGCGATGGGCAGGGCCTACGAGGCCCGTACCGACTACGACCGTGCCCTCGGCCTGACGGACGACCGCGACCGCACCCGTCTCCTTCGTGCGCTCATCTCCCGTCTGTCCCCCGAAACGGCCGCCGAGTGACCTTCCCCGCCGACGACACCCACATACCCCTCCCGGAGATCGCAGCCCCCGACCAGACCGACCACCCGGTACTGGCCGCGATCCTCGCCGAGCTCCGCGACCGAGAAAGGGACACCCCGGTCGTCGCCCACTACGAAGACGCGCCATGACGACCCACCCGCACCCGCCCTGGCCGTACGCCCTGCTCGACACCACGGCCCACCGGCCCGTCCCCTTCCGGCAGTTCGTGCTGAAGGTGCACGGCCGGTGCAACCTCGACTGCACCTACTGCTACCTCTACCAGGGCCCCGACCACGGCTGGCGCGACCGGCCGGCCCGGACCTCCGAGCGCACCATGCGCCGCGCCGCGGACCGGATCGCCGAGCACGTCCGCGGCCACCGCCTCGACGCCATCCGTATCGAACTCCACGGCGGCGAACCCCTCCTCACCGGCCCCGACCCCGTCCTCGCCTACGCCGACGCGGTACGCGCGGCCGTCGAGTGCCGGGTCACCGCCACCGTCCAGACCAACGGCACCCGGCTGACGGCGGGCGCCCTCGACCGCCTCGCCGACGCCGGCATCCGGGTCGGCCTCAGCCTCGACGGCGGACGCGCCGCGCACAACGCCCGCCGGGTCGACCGCGCCGGACGCCCCGCCTGGCCCGCGGCCCGCGCGGCGGCACAGCGGCTCTCGGCACGACCGGAGTCGTACGCCGGAATCCTCTGCACGATCGATCTCGCCACCGACCCCCTGGACGTCTACCGCTCGCTCCTCGCCCTGCGCCCGCCCGGCGTCGACTTCCTCCTCCCGCACGCCAACTGGGACCGGCCGCCCCCCGGCGTCCCGAGCCGGCCCCCGGGCAGGTACCGCCCCACCCCCACGCCGTACGGCGACTGGCTCGCCGCCGTCTTCGACGCCTGGTGGGACGAGGGGCGGCTCAGCACGCGCATCCGGCTGTTCCAGGAGATCGCCGGGCTCCTGCTCGGCTCTCCCAGTCGCGCCGAGGCCGTGGGGCTGTCGCCGATGGCGGCCGTCGTGGTGGAGACGGACGGGGCCGTCGAGCAGGTCGACTCGCTCAGATCGGCGTACGAGGGAGCCTCGGAGACCGGGCTCGACGTCTTCCGGCACTCGTTCGACCGGGCACTGCGCCATCCCGGCGTCGTCGCACGCCAGCTGGGGGAGCGGGCACTGGCCGAGGAGTGTCTGGGCTGTCCCGTGGGGAAGGTGTGCGGGGGCGGGAACTACGTGCACCGGTACGCTCCCGGGACCGGGTTCCGGCACCCCAGTGTCTACTGCGCCGATCTGGAGCGGCTCGTCCGGCACATCGCGCACCGGCTCGAGCGGACGTCACGCGCGGCTCGGTGACTGGAACAATGCTCAACTCATTACCTCTGGCACCGATTTGACGCACAATTGAATGACCTGTGCACGGACGTGACCAGGTTCAGTCGAGGGGAACTGGCGAGATGGCGGCGGAACTCGGACACGTCACGGTGGTCTTCGCCGGACAGAGCGAGTCCTGGGCCAAATGGATCGACCACCAGATCCGGGCCGCGGGACGGGGCACCACGCTGATCAGGTGGAACCCGCTGCGCCGGCCGCCCACCGCCGAGGCGTTCACCAGCCTGCTGAGCGCACCGGGCCGCGTCCTGCTCGTGATCGACGACTGGCACGAACGGCTGGGCAACGAGCGGTTCGAGGCCTGGGCCGAGGCGCTGCGGCAGGTCCTGCCGACGTACCAGGACCGGATCGCCGCCGTCAGCATCACCGCCCGGCCCATGCCCGAGGCCGTCATCGCCCTCGCCCCCGTCGAACTGCGCGGACTGCGCCCCGAGGTGGCGCGCAGCCGGGTCCTGGAGTGCGCCGGCATACCCGCCCCGGGCGTCCTGGTCGACCTGCGCCGCGGCCCCCGCTTCCCCGACGATCCGCCGGACGTCTGGCACGTCCCGCGCCGCAACCTCCGCTTCGTCGGCCGCACCGAACTGCTGGAGAAGGTCTACGGCGCCCTCTCCGCCGCCGGACCCACCGGAGCCGCCGTGGCGCTGCTCGGCCCCGGCGGCTTCGGCAAGACCCAGCTGGCCCTGGAGTACGTCCACCGGTTCGCCGGCGAGTACGACATCGTCTGGTGGATCAACGCCGCCCAACGCGTCACCGCCCGCCAGCAGTTCGCCGACCTCGCCGCCGCCCTGGACCTGCGCGACTCCGGCGACCTCGCGAACACCATCACCGCCGTCCGCCGGGAACTCGACCGCACCGCCCGGCCCTGGCTGCTCGTCCTGGACGGCGCCGGCGACCCGGAGCGGCTGATCGACCTGGTGCCTGAAGGACGCGGCCACATCCTCGTCACCACCCACCGCAGCGAGTGGGGCGCCCACGCCGAGAACATCGCCGTACCCGTCTTCGAACGCCGCGAGAGCGTCGCCTTCGCCGGGCGTCGCACCGAGCGCCTCAGCGACCTGCAGGCCGAGCGGCTCGCCGAGGCCGTGGAGGACATGCCGCTGCTGCTCGACCAGACGGCCGCCTGGCTCGACATCAACCCGACCGTGCCGGTCGACGAATACATCCGGGACATCCGCGACGGCCGTCCGGATCGCTTCGGCGTCATGGCCTCCGGCCAGTACCCGGAGAGCTTCGAGGTGGCCTGGGCGAAACTCGTCAACACCCTGCGCGACGGCTCGGAATCCGCCTGGCAGCTGCTCAACCTGCTGGTCTGCTTCTCCCACGACGTGGTGCCGGTACGACTGCTCCAGACCGCACGGCACGGCGACCTGCCCGCCGAACTGGACGAGCTGATCGCCGAGCCCAGCAGCTGGAACACCGCGCTGCGCCGGCTGTCCGAGATCACCTCCATGCGGATCGAGTACGAAGCCGGGCCGCGCATGGACACCCAGACCGTCGGCACCCTGCGCATGCACCGCCTCTTCCACCGCTTCGTACGGTCCATCCAGTCACCCGCCGACGCCCAGCGCTACTCGGCCGCCGCCCGCAAGGTCCTCGTCTCCGCCGACCCCCGCGACTCCTCCTCGGCCGGCAACTGGGCCCGGTACGCCGCCCTCATCCCGCACCTGGAACCCTCCGGGGCCCTGGAGTCGGCGGACGACGACGCACGCGAACTGGTCCTCAACTGCATCGAGTACCTGCGGATGCGCGGCGAGTACCACGACGGCTGGTGGCTCAGCCGGCAGGCCGTGGAGCACTGGCGGGGCACCTCCGGCGACACCGACCGCTCGGTGCTCATCGCCGTCCACCAGCTCGCCAACATGCTGCGCAGGCTGGGCAGGTACGCGGAGGCGGAGACCGTCGGGCGCGAGATCCTCGGCCGGCTCGAACGCTCCGACGGCGTCCGGCCGATCGAGGTGATCCGCGCCAAGGACGGTCTCGGGGGCACCCTCATGGCGCTCGGCCGCTACCCGGAGGCCCGCGCCCTGTTCGACGAGGCCGCCGCGAGCGCCGCGGCCGAACTCGGCGACGAGCAGGTGCCGCGCACCCTCGCCATCCGCAGCAACCTCGCCGTGGCCCTCGGCCTCCAGGGCCACTACACCGAGTCCCTGGCCCTGCACCGCAAGATCTACGAGGCCCGTCTCGACCTGCTCGGCGAACGTGACGCCCTCACCCTCAACTCCTCGCTGCGCACCGCCTGGATGCTGCGGCTGCTCGGCAGCTACCGCGAGGCGCTGACCATCCAGGGCCACAACTCCCGGGTCCACAGCCAGGTCCTGGACCGCACCCACAGCCAGACCCTGCTCGCCGAGCACAACCTCGCCCTGTGTGCCCGCCGCGTCGGAGACCTCCAGTTCGCGCACGCCATGCTGCGCGGCGTCCGCGAGAAGCTGATCCGCCGCCGTGGCCCCATGCACCCCGAGACGCTGATGGCGTCCTGCGACTACGCGATGCTCCTGCGCGACCTGGAGCTCACGGAGGAGGCCAGAGGCCTGGCCGAGGCCACCGCCACCCAGTACGCCGCCCAACTGGGCGAGCGCCACCCGTACGCGATCGGCGCGCGGGACAACGTCGCCACCGTCATGCGGGACATGGGCGAGTACCGGGCCGCGCTGGCGCTGTCCCGGCAGACCACGGCCCAGATGCGGCGGGCGGTGGGCCGGGACCACCCGTGGGCCATCGGCTGCGCCAAGAACGAGGTCGCCGCCCTCGCCGGCGTAGGAGAGATCGAGGCCGCTGCGGCGCTGGGCCGGGAGACCGCCGACCGTTCCGCGCGGGTCCTGGGCGACGCGCATGTGCTCACCATCAGCCTGCGGGCCGGTCTCGCACTGGACCTGGCCGAGCTGGGCGAGCGGGAGGAGTCCGAGGCGCTGCACCGGGACACCGTGGCCCGCCTGACCTCACGGCTCGGCGCCGACCACCCGCAGACCCGCCACATCCTCGAACGGCAGCGCCCGTACTGGGACTTCGAGCCGCAACCGATCTGACCGGATCCGATCAGCCAACGGCACCCCTGTTCCCCTGGGGGCGCGAGGAACTGCGCCCCCAGGGCTGGCGAAAGGGCCCGGTGCCGAGAAAGAACTCGGCACCGGGCCCTGAGATTCGGCTGAACCGCCGGAGGCCTACGCCTCGAACACCTCACGCACCAGCTGCTCCTGCTCGGCCTGGTGCCGCTTGGCGGAACCGACGGCCGGGGACGACCCGTGCGGACGGGAGATCCGGCGCAGGCGCTCGCCGTGCGGGACCTCGGCGCCGACCGCCAGGTCCAGGTGGTCGATCAGGTTGAGCGCGATGAACGGCCAGGCACCCTGGTTCGCCGGCTCCTCCTGGGCCCACAGGTACTTCTCGGCGTTCGGGTACTTGGCGATCTCGGCCTGGAGCTCGGCACCCGGCAGCGGGTACAGGCGCTCGATGCGGATGATCGCCGTGTCCGT